>JAHHID010000052.1 GCA_019359015.1 Spirirestis rafaelensis WJT71-NPBG6 | reverse complement strand
CGTTTACATGGAACACATATGTAGTTTTGTTTACCACGTTGTCGCCCATTCTTACGAATATGGATTGATTCACACCTTGGACATTTCATAGCGATCGCCCTAATTCATATTTCTATTCTGCAACGCCAAATCGTCGATATGTTTTGGGAGAGGTGATTGTGGGGACTACCCCTGCCATTATCTAACGCTGCTATCAAATCATCTAAAGAGTGAAGCACCTCGTTTGTAAGTCCTTGTCGGTGCAGCCGGGATAATTCCCTAACTGCTGGAATCAGGGGAGTGGGGACGCGGATCATCTCGCTGGGTTTGTTCTCGTTAGGCATAGTGATATCGCAATTGATAGCAACAGCTATCGATATCAAGTAGATAGCATTGCTATCAACATATCAGGAATGGGATGCTTAAAGCATTATTTGATTAACCGTTCTGGCTCAACACATAAGAAAGTTGGAGTGATTGTGTAGCCCCAACAGCCCAACCTCCAAAGCTCCGCCCTCTGGGAGCCCCTTCTGAGACGAGAGCAAACGTGTTAGGCTAATTATCGAAAATGAATCTTTTCGATAGTTTATGCCGCCACCAGATAATGATGGTTCACTCTCCAGGGCAAATCCCTTTGCTCTAGCTGTTGAACGCGACTTGTTGCAAGAGTTGTTGGTGGGCAAGCGCAATAAAAGCACCCGGCACGAGTATGCGAAGGATTTAAAGAACTTTTTTATGACGGTGTGCGGTCAAGAACCAACTGCGGTGTTGGTGGCGCAGTTTCTACAAATGGACAGGTTCTCGGCGGTAACGCTGGTTTTGCGCTATAAGGCGATGCTGGTTGACCAGGAATTGAAGGAAGCGACTGTAAATCGCAGGTTGGCGGCAATTAAGGCACTGGTTAATTATGCCTATAAGGTGGGCAAGTGCGACTGGACGCTTGCAGATATTAAGTGTGAGAAAGTAAAGCCCTACCGGGATACAACGGGGATTGGTCCAGAAGCATTTAAGAAAATGTTAGCAGTACCCGATAGGGAAACGTTGAAAGGGAAACGGGATTATGCGCTGCTGCGGCTGTTGTGGGCAAATGCGTTGCGGCGTGAGGAGGTTTCCCACTGCAATATTGAGGATTTGGATTTAGAAGCGCGAACGCTGGCTATCCTGGGGAAGGGTAGGGGAACCCAAAAGGAAAATATCGATTTGCACGCCCTTTCTTGCAATGCGCTACAGGAATGGTTGTTGGTGCGTCGGGAGTTAGACATCAAGCAACCGTTGTTTATTTCGCTGCGTCCGCATTACGGGCATCGGTTGACGGGCGATGGCATCCGCAAGATTGTTGTGGCGATTGCAAAGCGAGCTGGTATTTCTAAAACTATCAGCCCGCACAGAATCAGGCATTCGTCGGTGACGGCTGCGCTGGATGCGAGTAGTGGAGATGTCAGAAGTGTGCAAAAGTTAAGCCGCCATGCGAGTTTGAATACTTTGATGATTTACGACGACAACCGCACTAAGGCGCAGGGTAAAATCACTGCGTTATTGGAAGATTTGGTTTGAGATAATCGTTATTATAGAACCCATTTGGGATCTATCGATTTGCCAGTCGCTTGAGCATGAGTCTGATGAAGCAAAGATTAAGCTTCGCTGTGGCATGGGAGAGGGTTCTCTCAAAGTTTTTGACCAAACTTTTACAGCGTTCCATCCAAGCATTTGACCGCTCAATCACCCACCGGGTGGCTACAGGTACAAATCCAGTTTTCCCAAGGGCTGCTTTTTCGGCTTTGGTTGGCTTGGGTGCGAGTTGAAACCGGATCTTGGTCATGATTTGAGGATAGAGCTTTTGTAGTTCGAGTGTGAGTTTGTCTGGGTGATAACCGTGGTCAAGCAGGATAGTAATCTTCGGGATATTCACGGGTTTGGCTCGCAAGTAATCCAGATTATTGCTCAGTAGTTCAATCAAGCCCTGGTCATCGCTGACATTGGCTTTAGTACAGTGGGTAAAAAATGGTAAGCCGAGCGTATCAACGGCGAGATGTCGTTTGATGCCATTAGTGCATTTGTAATGACAGAACCCTTTGGACATAGCGCTGGCATTGCATGTATTCTTCACCGCTTGCGAGTCAATGATTAGTAGGGTTGTCCACTTTGGTTTTTTTTCGCGTCGCAGCGCACTTGCTCATGTAACGTCGTCATCATCTGCTTGAACGCTCCCGCTTCTCGCCACTGCTTGTAGTGCCAAAACACCGTTGAGTAGGGCGGTAAGTCTTTGGGTAAATCGCACCAGTTACACCCGTTCTTAAGTTGATAAAAGATGCCGTCTAAAATTTGTCGCTTTGTCCACTTCGGCGGTCTGGTTTGCTTCTTCTGGGGCAACAGTGGTTCAATGATTTCCCACTCTTTATCGCTTAAACTGCTGGAGTACGGCATTTATTTCTTATTTTACCCTCTCTCCTAAGATCCCAAATGGGTTCTATAAGATTGCTGAGGAATAAAGCAATTACTAGGACTCACTAATAAGAGGAGAGCTTTTGTAAATCTACCAAGATAACTTTGGTGATTTCTACAGCTGTTGCTTCGCTCGACGGTTTGTTCGGCACTCATTATTTTTATCCTTAAAAAAGTATGATTTTTTCGGAGTGCTTTTCTTACGCGCCTAGTTGTTGTTACTTGACAGAGCGCGTTATTATTTTCTATTTTTAGTTAAGTTATTAAGTTTGGTGAGACTAGAGCGAATATTACCCGCTTCTTTACGGCTTTTTAGGCGCTTTTTGGCATCTTTTACGACTTGCTTCATCACCGATTCCTTGTCCTTACAAGTTACGTAAAATGCTTCGAGTAATGTTTCGATTGTGACTTTCTCTCGATTACATAGTTCGTCAAGTTCGTCTTTAATTGGAGTTTCCAACCTCACGGGTATTCTAGCAGCGATTTCTGGAAAGTTGGCGAGTAATTCTTCTAATCGCTTGAGTTCTGATATTCCAGACGGGGGAAGTGCGATCGGCTCCGCCGGTGCAAGGTGGGCAATCGCATTCAACGTGTCATCAATCTTCTCTTGCTGCAATACATCAATACGTGGTTCTACGGTTGGTTGGGTTGCACGAGAGCGAATTTCATCTAATAGGCTCATGTCTAATTCCTAGTACTATAAATTACACTGTTTAGGGGATAAGTTTTGCGTACTGTTCGGCTAATGCTGGTTTTAGCTTCTGCGCCAATACTGAAATTGGATATTCCAATCCCGGTTGTCCTAAATCGCTTGGTGATACCCGTTGGTTAATGGCATTTTTATATACATCGGATTCAAGCAAGTGGGGTAACATTAACTCTTTTCCCACTATTTCACCCATGAGCGTGATACTGCTTTTAGTGGCTTTTGTTGGGTTTACGCCCGTCCACTTGGCACGAAAGGGTACTACTCCCAAGAGTGAGCCATAGGGTAAAGCTGGCTGAAATTCCTTTACCAGTTCGAGTGTTCTAACCAACGACTGCACTCCTTTGACGTTGGCTTCTGCGGGGATTATCCACTTGTCGCCAGCACCAAGGGAAGTTTGTGCCAAGTGCGATCGCTCTGGTGGTGGGTCTACAATAATTACGCCAAAGTTGTTGGCGATAGGCTGCAGGCGATTTCTCAGGATAAACAAACTAATGCCGCTGGATGCAAGCTTGTAATTCGCGTTCTCCAACCCATCGTCTGATGGTATTAAAAACAAGTTGGTGTTACTGATAGTGCGGTTGTCTAGTTGGACATCCGGTACAGGGGCGATCGCATCAACCAGTCGCGTTTTGTCTTCTGATTGCGTGATTACCTCCAGCAGGGTAGGGGTATTTGGCTGCACCTTGACCCCTAAAAAACTAGTAAGCGATGACTGGGGGTCGGCATCAACAAACAGTACTGGAATCCCCAACCGCCCCAGGTATCGACCGAGCATGAGCGCGACGGTACTCTTGCCCTGTCCGCCTGCTAGTCCCAAGGTGACAACTGTAGGAGTGTTGTTCTCCATTGTAGTAAAGCACAAACTTAGATAAACATAAAAAATCTAATCTATATTTGTACTTTACTAGATAAATACAATTGAACTTTTGTACAAAAGTTAATGAACGCAATATTCCTCGTATTTTACAGATACTCCAACCGTCGCGCTCATGGCACTCGGTTGGGTCAGGTTCATTCTAGAATAAAGAATCTAGAAAATCTCTCGGTATAAGGCAACTCTTCTGTGGTTATCCAGAGGTTTATATGAACTTGAAGGTAACGGTTGTATTTGATGCATTGGTAACAAGTTAAAAGCGAGTGAATTCTGTCAATACGTCCAAGTAGAGAAATAGGTTTATAAAGTCCCGCTAATCATCCAGCAGGGCAAGGAACGAACTGGCAAAAAGCGCTGCTTGGGTGCGATCACGTAAACCTAACCTACTCAAAATACTGGTAACATGATTTTTTACAGTTCTTTCTGAGATGTAAAGTGCCTGTGCAATTTCACGATTGCTCGCTCCAGAAGCAATTAACCGCAATACCTCCCACTCCCTAGGCGATAGATCCGCTAATTCAGGAGGAATGGCTGGGGCTGGCTTAACTGGCTCAGCGGTGCTTTGGTGTGGAAGTGCTTTTTCAAACAGTCCGGGTCCAAGATAGGTGTAACCTTGGTAAACTGCCCGAATAGCCATCGCTAAGTCCTCTGACGGAGTATCTTTGAGTAAGTACCCCTTCGCCCCAAAGCGCATTGCCTGCGAAACGTATTCATCGTCATCAAAGGTGGTCAAAATCAGAACCTGTGTTTCCGGAAAGCGTTGGTAAATTTGCTGAGTCGCTGCTACACCATCCATCACGGGCATCCGCACATCCAGCAACACCACATCCGGTTGTAGCGGTGTTCCCTGTAGGGACTCAAGCAGATCCAGTGCCAGTTGACCATTTTCGGCATCTCCAACGACCTGTAGGTCTGGCTTTGACTCTAGTAAGCTCTTGAGTCCTTGGCGAATGATAATTTGGTCGTCTACTAGCAACAAGCGAATCATGGCAGAAATTTCACAAGTGGAATATCAACAGTGATACGGCAACCCTTTCCTATTTCACTTGCTAGCTTGAAATGACCTCCTAGGGCTACCGTTCTTTCTTGCATTCCCTGAAGTCCAAAACCTGTTGTGTTTTGTTCTAGGTTGAAGCCTCTACCATTATCTTCAATCAGCAGATGTAAGTGTCTATGTATCGTTTGCAACTGAAGGGTAACTTGTGTTGCATCACTGTGTTTGCAGATATTCGTTAAGGCTTCTTGAACAATGCGATAGATAGCAGTCTTTACTTCAGCCGACATCGGATAGGTCAGGCTGATTGTGCAGTCTGGAGAGATGTTTGTCCTTTTGCGAAAGTCTTCTATGAGGATGGCGAGGGCTGCTTCTAGAGTTTTCCCTTGCAATGAGTCAGACCGCAGCCTAGAGACTGATTGACGAATTTCTTTGAGAGCTGTTGCTACCAATTGCTTGGCTTCGGTCAAAAATGCTTCGGTTTTATCTGGGTTGGAGTGACAAAATAACAACGCATTTTCTAACTGAATACTTTGAGCCGTCATTGCATGACCTAAGGAATCATGAATTTCGCGGGCAATTCGGTTACGCTCTTGTAAGGTCGCCTGGTCTTCTATCCGTAAGGCATATTGGCGTAGCTGGTCGTGGGCAAGTGTCAGTTTTTGCCGACTTTGGCGTTCTGCCAGCAATGCATTCACCAGCATCAACACGAACACTAATACCAATCCAAACAAAAATGCTGTGTTGATACTACTAATAATAAACCAAATCCTGATTTCGTTGAGCGTTGCAGGTTTGGGTTGTGTCAGTTCTTGTTGAATCGCTGGAATATCCTTTACCGAAATTACCAGTGATAGCAAGAAAGAGATAAAGACCAATCCAGTAGCTAACAGTCGTCCCGTTGGTTTAAAAATTAGGCAACTGCGGATGACGACAATTAGATAAGGAGACAGAAAAGATATACGCCAGCTTCCCAGGGCAGTTACGAGCCAGATTATTCCCAATTCCAGTGCAGTGTAAAGCCATTTGCTCACGGTTGTACCCTGTGGCAACCGCAACCCCATTAACCCGAAACCTACAATGCAAAGTATATTTAGCAGCCAAGAGTACGGCAGCAGTTTTGGTGTATTAGAAGACTCTCCCAGCAGCCTTTCTAGGTAGGGAATGTCTTCCCACGGTAGCTCACCCAGAACTGTAATTATCAACAAAATCCATTCCAAGTAGAGCAGTAAACGAAAAGGATGGGTTTTAAGTTGCAGAAGACGGTTCACGGTGTTGGCGGCTTCACAAAAGGTTCTCACCTGATACTGTACGCGATGGAAGTTTCTCTTTACCAGAGTCTTTGGTCGCGATTTACTTTAAGAGTATAGTACCAAGGTCCTATTAGTTGCAGTACTTTGGTCACAAGAGTTTTTGGGAACTTAGATCCATGTGCTGAACACAGGCAAGCTCCTACGATTGAGGCATTGAACCGAACTGGTTCGCTTCTCAATTCTCTTAAATAAAATATACTATGCAAATTTTACCGTTGAGTCGGGTGAAGAAGCTAAATCCTTGGATTTTCGGAATCCTGATAATCGGAGCTTTAGGAACCACCACAACAATTTACCTGCAGACTGAAGACACTTCCTCTGAGCAAAACTTAACTAACCAGACTGTATTGGTACAAACCAAAGATTGGGTGGTGCAAATCCAAGCCAATGGGGTGGTGCAGGCTGTGCGAAAAATTAACCTAAGTCCAGAAGATTCTGGACGCATTGCCAAATTATACGTAAGCGAGGGCGATCGCGTTGCCAAAGGACAAATCATTGCCCGTATGAGTAGCGAGAAAGTCCAGGCGCAGGTCAATCAGTATCTAGCATCACTGGAAAAAGCTGTGGCTGACTTAGAACTAAAGCGTGCTGGAACTCGTCTCGAAGAAATTGCTGAGGCAAAAGCCAGAGTTGCTTCTGCCTCAGCATCTGTAGCAGCAGCCCAAGCAAGGTTAAACCGTGCAACAGAAGAACTCAAACGCAATCAAATGCCAGCTCAAGAGGGTGCAATTTCCCGGAACGCCTTTGGAGAGTTTATTGCTAAACAACGGGAAGCTAAGGCAAATTTGGAAGCAGAGCTAGCGCGACTCAAAGAACAGCGAGAGGCTTTAAACAAAGCCCACAACGGACTGCGCCCTGAGGAAATTGCTCAAGCACAAGCCGAAGTGGCTCAGGCAAAAGCTCAACTTGCCTTTTATCAAAGCCAATTCAACAATACGGTTATTCGTGCGCCTTTTGCAGGCATCATCACCCGCCGCTTTGCTCAAGAGGGAGATTTCGTCACACCTACCACATCAGCCTCCTCCAATGAAGGAGCAACATCCACCTCCATTGCTGAACTCTCCAGTGGCTTAGAAATTGAAGCCAAAATTCCTGAAGCCACCATTTCTAAAATTCATCCAGATCAGAGCGTAAATATTCAAACAGACACCTATTCTAACGAAACTTTTAAGGGACAGGTTAGCCTAATTGCACCTAGGGCTGTGCAAGAAAACAATATTACTTCCTTTCGGGTCAAAGTGGCGCTCTCTACGGGGCAAGCAAAGCTTAAGTCAGGGATGAATGTAAGACTAACGTTCCTGGGTGAGCCAATTAAGAATGCTTTAGTTATTCCCCTGGCTGCGGTTGTGACTCAGCCTAATGGTCAAACAGGGGTGTATGTTGCTGATGAAAAAACTAAAACACGCTTCCAACCAATTAAGGTGAGCGCAGCCAGTGGTGACCAAGTTCAAGTGTTAGAAGGTTTGAAAAAGGGCGATCGCGTGTTTATATCTCCTCCAAGCAACGAAAAAATTGAGGGCGTAGATACTGTTGGATTTTAGTTTTGTTTCAATCCTGATATGCACCATTACGAGTAAACCACTAACATTTGCATGAAATAGTGTTTAAATATACTCCTAAATCAGTTCCAGTTTCAGTCCATTTTAATGGACTTAGGCTATAAGCGGCGGGACTTACAGTCCCGTGACGAGAACGGAGTCAAATAATATGTAACTACTGTGACATTTGTTTTACCAAGTGCAAGATGTAAGAATCCCTATAAACCAAAACCATGAACCTACTTGAAAGTACAAATATGGCAGTTAAAACGCTGACTGCCAACAAACTCCGTAGTACACTCACCATGCTCGGTATTATCATTGGCAATGCCTCCGTGATTGCGATGGTTGCTATCGGGCAAGGCGCACAGCAGTTTACTCAGCAAAAGCTGGAGTCCTTTGGACCAAATCAACTCTCTGTTTTTCCTGGTGGCGAGAATGCGGAGGGAGTGAACACTGAGGTTGCACAACTGGTTTTGGCAGATGCTGAGGCGATCGCAACGCAGGCACCTGCCGTCCAGGAAGTCGCCCCGCAGATGAGTAGCAACCTGCAATTATCCCGTCAGGGACGCATAAGTAAAGTAAATGTAACAGGTACAACATCGGGAATTCTTTATGTGCGAAACCTACGTGTTCGCCAGGGGCGCTTTTTTGACTCCATTGAGCAACAGCAAAATGCCCAAGTTGTCATCTTAGGACCAGCAGTCGCACGCAAACTCTTTGGTAGCGAAAATCCTCTTGGTCAGTCAGTGCAGATGAATAACTTGAGTTTTCAAGTGGTTGGGGTGATGCAAGCCAAAGGTGCTTTTATGGGTAATAATCCCGATGAGATAGCCTACGTCCCTATTACTACTATGGCAGGTCAGTTAGCAGGAAGGCGATCGCCCAATGGCATTCCCATTGACTATCTAGAACTTTCTGCCAAGGACAAAGCTAGCGTCCGGGCAGCAGCTTTCCAAACCACCAACATTCTCACGCGCAGACATGGCAAGAAAAACTTTACAGTTGCCGCGAACAAGTCGGTTCAGGATCTTGTAAATCAGGTGACAGGGACGCTGAGTTTCGTCTTAGCAGCAATAGCGGGTATTTCCTTACTGGTTGGTGGTATTGGCATCATGAACATCATGTTAGTGTCTGTAACAGAGCGTACACAAGAAATTGGACTACGGAAGGCAATAGGAGCAACTCAACAGGCAATCCTCACCCAGTTTTTGATTGAGGCAATTATCCTCTCAGTAGCAGGGGGCTTAATTGGCACAGGCATTGGCGTCAGTGGTGCACTCGTTGTTGGTATCCTCACCCCTTTGAAACCGACAGTACCCGTGGGGGCAATTATCTTAGCAGCAGGCGTTTCCGGTAGCATTGGTTTAATTTTCGGCGTTGCACCGGCGCGACAAGCTGCTCGACTTGATCCTATCGCTGCGTTGAGAGGTGCATAACCATGAGCATTCAGTTAAAAAACATTACAAAAGTTTATGGTTATGGAGAAACCACAGTTCATGCTCTTGCTGGTGTGAATTTGACTGTAGAAGCAGGAGAATACTGTGCCATTATGGGAGCTTCTGGATCGGGTAAGTCCACCATGATGAACGTCATTGGCTGCTTAGATCACCCCTCTTCTGGAAGCTACTATTTAGATGGAGTGAATGTTGCCCATCTGGGTGACAAAGATTTGGCACATATCCGTAATTTGAAACTAGGTTTTGTCTTTCAACAGTTTCATCTGTTACCCCAGTTGACTGCTTTGGAGAATGTCATGCTACCGATGGTATATGCCGGCATTCCTCTAGACGAACGGCGAGATTGGGCAACTGAGGCGTTGATGCGAGTGGGACTGGAAAAACGTTTGCACAATAAACCCAATCAGCTATCGGGTGGACAGCAACAACGAGTGGCGATCGCTCGTGCTATTGTCAATAATCCAGTTCTCCTGCTTGCAGATGAACCCACTGGCGCATTAGACTCTCGTACTACAAAGGAAATCCTCAATATTTTCACTCAGTTAAATGCTAGTGGTATGACGGTGGTGATGGTCACTCATGAATCAGAGGTTGCCTGTTGTACCCATCGCGTCATCTGGTTTAAAGATGGGCAGGTGGTTCATCCCTATCTTGCTCCAGAGGAGTTGGGACGTGTAACTGCGGCTTAACTAAGTATCGTCGAACTCACGTTATTGTCAGCTTGTAGCGCTGTCCAACTATATCTAATTAATTTTTTCAGAGTACTTATAATCAGTTTCAAAACTACTCATTAAGACCAAAGAAATATCCTATCCTACCGCAAGATTTTCCATTGAGATTGAGTGGATTACCTCTTACATTAATAGTGTGGTTGATAAATTCAACTACAAACAAACGTAAATCTTTTGGAGAATCAAGACATGACTAAAAAACAATACTCTAAACCACAATTACTTCAAGTAGGTGACGTCATTAAAGAGACATTGGCGTTCAGAGTTCCGAATCAGCGTGAAATACTTTTCAATAGAGGTAGAATTTTCTTCTAATTTAAATAATTTTAATTTGGAGAACGTAGCACTTTAATCATAGACTGTTGATTCATTCATCAGCCTATGATTAAAGTTTACTCAAGACTACCAGTAACTAGGAGAGAGAAAATGATCACTAAGAAACAATACTCTAAACCTCAAATGATAGAGGTGGATGATGCGATTAAGATAACATTGGGGATTGGTTGGCGATCTCGCGAAGTATTGTTCAATAGACGTAGAGTTTTGTTCTAATTTAGATTTTTTTGATTAGGATAATCTAACAGTATAATTTGAGCTATTGAATCAATCAATAGCTCATTTTTTTATTATTTAGCAATAAAAAAAAGTGTTATGCAGCTATTATCATATTAAGAAACCACATTTTTCTTACACTTGCTCTCATGTAGATAAATTTCAAAAACAAAATATTTATAAACCTAATTTTTTTAAGAAACTAGGTTTATAATGTAGTAGGTATTATCTTTAATTTGTTTATAAAATTAGATTGTAAACAGCTTATTGAAAACCTGTTCTACGTATTCGGACTCACGGAAAGATTTACCATTAAGCTCGACCCATGAATGAGCTCGAAATGGTTCATTTGCCACACCTACACAGCAGGTTGCCGATAGACCTTTAGTAAGAGCAAAAAGAACAAATGCCAACGATAATTCTAAGCAAGCTACCCTTCCTAAAAAGAAAAAACTAGATTGACGCACTGCTGCCCACGCGATATCTGCTTCTTCAACCTCTATTTCACGCCAGCAGCGACGCTTTGCTATACCGACAATTTTACAAATCGTCGAAAGTGACAGCCAACGTAAAACTATATAAGCAATGATTACAGCAAATATACCCTTCAAACGTTCTATCAAACCAAGCTTAAAACTAATTTTTTGTAGGGTCATTTCAGTGTTCATGATATTTCTCCAATTTGATAATGAAAAGGTCGGTTGCTAATATCTTCTTAGGATGACATTGTATTTTTCGATTAATTTATAGTTAACTTTGCACCCTCTTAAGCAGTCCGGCATGAAGAAGCGAGTCAACTAATTCTTCCATATCTTTTCTAATCAAATCTGAAGAATAGTCATACAATTCCAACACTTCATTTAGCGCACTTTCAAACGAACCCTTCTCCATGAAGGATTTCCAAAAATCGGCACCAGTATTATTTAATGCGTGGTAAGAGTTTGTTCGTGCATCTAATATTACAGCAGTATCTTTAAAAAATGTTGTAGAAACGTGTGATGGAACGCAAATTTTTTCCATGAAATTTTCTCCTTTTATTCTTTAAAAAGTCAGTTTGGTGGATTAAAACGCATTAATGTATGGAAGCTAAGATGTTGCGCTTGACAATTCTCACTTCCAAGCTTCTAGATATTTAGCCCTTGGGAGCTTTCGTCATCTGTTTCCACTACAATGCTGCCTGTAAATTGCCCTCTGACGGTACATTTGCGAAAGCTGAATGCTCCCAAAAAATGTTCTTAGCATCTGCAATGCGGCGTAACCAAAGCTCAACTGTCAATGTCTGATTGAAATGAAATGAACCAGTCGCCAGTCCCATACTAAGCTGTTTCATGTAATTATGAAATTCTCTGATATCAATCAGACCCAGATCAGCTAAGAAAGAGGTCTGAAAAAATTCATAGATGATCGGCAGATTTTGCTGGAGTCCGACAAATTCACCTGCTGTGTAATCACCTTTGGTAGTCCGTGTAAAAATACTTTTGGGTAAATCGTGCTCAAGTGCTCTAGAGAGAAGTGGTTTATATGCAAATGGAGTTGTCCGCTCTTCTGGCTTTGCACTAAAACAGGCATCAATTACCAACGAATCAAAGTAGGGAAATTCTAAATTGGCATCGTAAGTCTCAGCTAGTTGCTGCTGAATTAGGCTGGTGAATCCAGTCCCTTGTATCAGATCTATAGAACAATGTTCTCCAGGAGATTTGGCTAAAGGAATTGCGACTGTTGCCCACCTCTGAGCTTCTGTGACAACTAAATCCAAGGAACCTTTTGTATACCATGTAGCAGGATTCAAAGTATAATGCCATCCCATAACTGTACTTATGGGCTGCTTGCTTCTAAGGGGCTGATGCGATTGTCCAGTCAAAAGTTTTTTAGCTTGTTGATGTAACCACTGACGATATGAAGTGAAACTTAGTCTTGCAGCACTACTCATTAAATCTAGTGGCGACAAGTTATTGACTCGGCACAACCCATAAATGTGTTGGAGGAATACTCCTACCTGTCTACGTTTTAGTAAATCTGCTAAATATGAGGGATGTGATGCAAGAACGGGATCTCCACCCTCTCCACTCATATGAAGTTGAGATCCTTTCGACTTGACAATTCCCATTGAGTAGCTAATTAAACCGAGAGAAAATACGACTGGATCTGGTGCATCAGTTAGAGGGATTGACTCCAGGTCACTCAACTCCGCAGGATACTCGTGACTCTCAATCATCACAGATTCAATGTTTGGGTAAAGACTAGCTGCGTGCTTCGCCCATTTAACGTCTTCAGATTCAGTAGATGAAGTGCCCTTAATGGTTATTGTATGAATCTTCTCACCCTGCTTTGCAAAGCTCTTTGCTGCTATTAGAGCCAAACTGGTTGAATCAAAACCACCGCTCAAATCGCTGGTTACATTGCCGTATAAGCGAACTCTACCTTCAACAGCAGTTAGTAGCTGCTCACGCAACTGTTCAGCCGCTTCAGAAAAGCTACAGTATTTCTGTGGTGCATTCCAATACCGCTTACAAGTCGGTTTCCCAGAGGTTATTTGTAAATAGTGACCAAATGGAACAGCTTGTACATTGCGGAAAGGAGAGCGGTTTTGTACTAAGTTTGGTGCTGTAAGTCCTGTTAAATAATTAGCAATCCAGCACGGATCTACTTCTGCCTTGATCAATTGTTGTAAAGGGACACCTAAGGAGGAGTAAACAATACAAGAGCCATATTCTGCATAAAACGCAGGTCTAAGACCAGCTACGTCTACAAACACATAAGTGTCAGCCTCGTCTTGTACAATAAGGTTATAGCTACCAGGCAATCGCATTAGTCTGCTGTAGTCGTGATTTCTGACAGCGTTTTGGAACAATTCAACCAAAGTTTCGTAAGGTTCTAAGCAAGTACCAACAATAGCTAGCCGCACAGGACCTTCAAAGAGCGTAATAATTTGCTGTTTGCCCCAATTTCCGCATACCCAAAAAGGGTTCGCTCCCTCCCAAAGCATTTCTCCATTAAGCGGTTTAGGAAGGGTTGTCAGAGAACTATCAATTGCTGATGAAAAGCCACAAAACCAACGTTTCATAATTTTTTATGCTGTTACTAATTGAGTGAATTAATCGTGTTGCACAATATTTTCTTGGGACGCAAAAAGTTCTTGCCAAACAGAAGTGATATCTACAATTGGAGTCATTAATCACACTATTAAATTTAAAGGGTACGAAACTCAGTCTCAATGGAAAATCTCTCGCTCAAATGGGATATTCCTTCGGTTTTGCTCAATGCCAAAAGGCTCTGTCAAATTATTTGAACACCATATTGCTCAGCTTGCATATTCCAAAGCGTGGCATACTCTCCTCTGCGTCGCAAAAGTTCCTGGTGGGTACCCTCTTCGATGAGCCGCCCGGACTTCAGAACCAAGATGCGGTCAGCCATGCCTACTGAAGCCAATCGGTGGGTAATCAGAAGCGTAGTCTTACCTTGAGCTAGTTCAACAAAGCGGCGGTAGACTTCGTACTCGCTGCGGGGATCAAGGGCTGCTGTTGGTTCATCGAGGATGAGTAACTGGGCTTGTTCTCGCATGAAGGCTCTGGCGATCGCTAACTTTTGCCACTCTCCTCCAGAAAGTTCTGTTCCGCCAAACTGCTTACCTAAAGGAGTAAACTCTCCCTGAGGAAACTTTTCGACCAGTTCAGCTATACCAGCTTTTTGGACTGCACGTCTGAGGCGTTCTGAGTCATCCAGTGCTGCAATGTCTCCTAAAGCAACGTTCTCTCCCAGCGTGAGTGCATAGCGACTAAAGTCTTGAAACACCGCAGCTATATTTTGCCGCCACGCATCCAAATCTAATTCCCTCAAGTCTACACCATCGACCAAAATAGCTCCCTCTGTAGGGTCGTATAATCGGGTAAGCAGTTTTACTAGCGTTGTCTTGCCTGCCCCATTTTCCCCTACCAAAGCTACTGTTTCACCAGGTTCCAGAGTAAAGGAAACGTCTACTAAAGCAGACCGATTGTCTGGATAGCAAAAGTGCACTTTGTCAAAAGTGATACCCGAACGAATGGGAACAGGCACTGGTTTGCCAGGAATGCACACAGGCATTATTGGTTGGCTCTGTAGGAAACCAAAAAACTGCTGCATATAGAGCAGGGTCTCAAAGGTAGTTAAGGAGACACTGATACACTGTTCCAGATTCTGTTGCAGGTAAGCCAGTGATTGCACGAAAAGAAGTACACTTCCTGGGCTAATTTCCCCTCTAAAAGCCTGCTGCACCACCCAATAAAAGGCAAAGCCATTCCCCAAAGCACTCATCACAGACAAACGTGCTGCCCAAAAAGCTTGTTTCCCCCGCAAATGGCGCATAGTTTGATGCAAAGACTGAAATTCTTTGACATATCGACTAATAAACAAGGAACCAAGCTTAAACAACCGCACTTCCTTGGCGTAGGTGTCAGTAAGCATCACTGACGAGCAGTACTGCATCCGCCGAGCTTCTGGACTTTTCTCATACATGGCTCCCCAAATGATCATTTCATACTGGAAGGAAACATAAATTTGGGGTAGGGTTGTAATAATAATTACAAACGGAATCCAAAACCCAAGTGGAATCAGCAGTACTACCATAGTTACCAAAGTGAATAAACTGCTGCCTCCCTGAGCCAAATTTCCAATAAAATTCATTGGCTGGTAGTTTACTTGTTCCTGGAGAATCCGTAGCTCGTCATAAAACTTTTGGTCTTCAAAACGGTTCAAGTCGGGAAAAGTGTCAGCTTTACGCATCAAAAGCAAGTTAATGTGAGCCGTTAGCTTTTCGCCCAAATTTCCTTGAATTGCTGACATCCAAGGTCGCAGGAGAACCTCTAGCAGCAAAGCCCCAACCCATGCTGCTACCAAGCTAGCGAGGAGTACAGAGCTAATTTCTTTCCCTTGGTTTAAAGCTGTTGCCACTGCATCTACCACTTGCTTGGTAATCCAGACGCTGATTGCGGGGACAGTTCCCTGCAACAACACACCAGCGATCATCAAGATTGTTTCTCTTGGTGCTGCTGTCCACAAAAATGGTAGAGAACGGCAGAAAGTTTTTGTGTAGCTACTTACAACGTCCAGCACTTCTTTAAACATAAGAGTTGTTGCGAAATAACCTAATGTATATGCAACGGGAACAACCTAACTAGCCAGAGAACAACACAACTATGGACTATCGATTAGTTCAACAAATTTATATGCCCTAAAGCATTAAGTTTAAGTGCCCCCACACCTCATTTCAATGGAAAATTTTGCTGTAAAGTAGGACATTTATTCTTTTACTCAGGATTGACGGGACTTCTTTGCTAAGCGCTCCACAATACCACAATCTTACTTTTCACTCTTATCTGGAAAACCTCGCTTCCATTCCTCTCTCCTGCTTTTTGAGAGGCTTTAAATTCTCCCCATTCCCTCTTAGGGAAGGGGGCTGGGGGGTTAGGTTTCGCGTTGGTTTTTCCACATAACGTGAAAAGTCAGAACCACAATGGGTCAGTTTGGGTAGCGCGACGGGCTGGAACTACGTTAAAAATTACACCAATGCTGCCAGAGATTTCCGAAGCAGGGCGATCGCGCAGCGTGTCCGATAGGCGTTCGCCCTTGGCGTGCGCTCTGCGCTTAGCCGTGGCGTCAGCCATAGGACTCTCGCCAGTGGTGAAACCCCTGCCTCGTCAATACTTCGTATGCCATTGAGCTTAATTTATTCCGTCTTGCTGAATGCCGAACTGGCAGCGATGTATATTTCTCCACTCTTTTGGAGGTACACTATAGAGCTGGCGAAACTGGCGGATAAAATGACCTGGATCTGGATAGCCTACTGCCGCAGCAATTTGATTCACGGGTTGGTCAGTCTTTAGAAGCAAGGCTCGCGCTTCTGCCATCCGGCGCTCGACAATCCAGTTGTGTATAGTCCGTCCAGTTTTAGATTTCACCTGATTGCTTAAGTAAGCCGTAGAGTAACCAACTGCCTGGGCTACATCGTACACAGTAATGTGTTGACCATAATTGGCTTCGATGAAGTCGAAGACTTGATTCAGATGGGGAATTGATGGCCAGAACGAATGCGGGGCTGCTTCTTGTTCCAAGGTCTGGCGAGCTTCTACAATCTCACGGCAAGATTGTTCTTTCGCTTCTTTCAATTCAGCAGTCAGCTGTTGGACTCTGCATTCTAGCTCTTTAATCGATGTCTTTAGGCTTACATCTAACTGCTTACTTTTGTTGATATTGCGAACAAAAATACAGCCATACTCCTTGCCAACGTGTTCCAGATAAGGAAGAGGATAGATAACAATGTTTTCTACCAGAAAGCTCCAACTTTCCTGAGTCCGACACACAGATTCAAAGGTGAAAGAGCCTTGCTGCCTAAGTGTTCTCCAATACTTTGCCCAAATTTTTGCTGAAAGGTTAGGGTATATGTCGTGCATAGTCATCGAGAGTAATTGCTCACGGGAATACCCAGTTAAGCTACAAGCCGCATCATTGATAAATAGAAACCGTGCGTTTGTATCCACCCAAAAAACCCCATCTTCGACAGAAAACTGCAAGTTCTCTTGTAGCTGCAGTGTGACTTGAGAATTGCGTTGCTTTGAAATGCAGTTGCCAAAAACCATAGTTCGATTCCCTGCAATTACTAAATGAGCTTTAAAAAATTAGTCCTCATCGCCATGCCCCTGATAGCGTATTAACTCACGCGACTCTTGCCGAACTCTCCCAGCCATCGCTGCTTCCTGCAAAGTCATAAAAGCGTTTAAATCTTCCAAGTCATACTTTGTACTCAGAAGTTGTCGCAATCTTTCTTCTGCGGAAACCGTCAGATAACCAGTCGCTATAGCCTGTTGAACAACGTCACGAATTAGCACCATACTCAAAACCTATCTGGTGTCGATACGACCCCGTTGAAAACCGATGTGTTGCTCTAACTATTTCTCTTGCGAGTGCGACTTCTTTTCTGCAAAGCTGAGGTTTTTCTTTACAAAAATTAATATTTACTGCTGGTGTTCCGCCCCGATTAGATCAATTGTCCCCTTTCAATAAGTCCTACAGTATGTTCTATGCCTAAGTATGCAGTTGCTTTGCAATTGGGTTATTAGACAAAACAGCGCGAATTGTGTTTCATCTTTTCCCTCCGTATGTTTTTGTTTATAAAACCGCTTAGTTGGTAGTCCCTTATCGGTGTAGGAAGTGCTAACACCTACTTGCCACCACACCTCTAAAGTACTGTCTTGTGCAAGGCTTGACGCCACATTGTTGGCGCATCTTTGGCTCAGTTCCTGGCTAACTGCTTTTGCCAATATGTCAAAAGTGATTCAAAATTTAGGGGTAATTCCTTGGCGTTACACCTCATTGCTAACCTCATTCAAGACTTCTGGAACAAAACACCTTGATTCTTAACTTAGACTCAAAATGTAAAGAAATGTAACAAATTTACGAGTTTCGCATAAAGTGCCCCAAAGGAGTGCGAGAGAGAAATAGAGATTCACTTCCGCGCCAGAGATCACGTTTGGAGTCTCAAATGACGAGAAGAGATGAACTAGATTCACATCTACTACAGCTAGCGATTTCGGCACAGCGACACCCGCCGCGTTCTCAGGAACGGCAACTTGCTTTAACAAAGCTGGTTAATGGTATTGTGCGCGCCGGCAAGCTTTGCCGTCCACAAAGAAATCAATTCCCCGCAGGTGTTTATGAAGATATTTACAACGAAGCACGTCAGGAACTTTTCTTGTATATTTGTCAAAATATTGACAAGTACGAACCGGAACGCGCCTCTGTCATGGTATGGGTCAATGTTCTATTGGAGCGACGATTTTTTAAAGACGCTATTCGTAAAATCCAGACTCATCATCGCAGAATGAAAATGACTATTGCTGATCTGGATAATTTTGCTTCACCTGAAAAACCAAAAGACCTCACAGAGATACTTAAAAAATATATAGAATCAGACCCGGAAGACATTTTTAAGAATGAACACATAGAAAAATGTCCTCAAGCAACATTTCAAGCATTGGTGAAGCGACGAATGTCTGGAAAATCATGGAAAGAGATTTCAGCAGAATTTGGAATGAAAATTCCCACAGTTAGCAGCTTTTATTACAGATGCATAAAAAAGCTATCTCCAAAGTTAAAAGAATACTGTAGCAACGAGGAAAATTAAGTAGTAGGTGGTGAATAAACTATGAAAAACTTCTCAGAACCTTTAACCTTTACTGTACCGCTCAACTTAGAAGCACGCGCATTAGCAGAACAGTTTCTTAGAAAACAGAGAAACCCTCAGAAAGCTAAACAGGTTTATCTCAACACTTTGGCAGTGTTTGCTGTAAATTTTTATCTGCGTTGCATGGGAATTCAAACTTCTTGGTCAGAAAGTTTAAGTTGTCACCCAGCCATACAAACTCTCATGGATATTGCTGATTTAGAAGTTATTGGTTTAGGGAAAATAGAGTGTCTCCCGGTGTTACCTAATCAGAAAGTTATTTATGTTCCACCAGAAGTTTGCTCAGATAGAATTGGTTACTTAGCTGTACAGTTTGACTCATCGCTTGAAGAAGCAACAATATTGGGATTTATGAAAACAGTCCCTTCTTCTTTTGAGTTACATCTAAGCCAGTTGAGTTCCCTTGAAGATTTGCTCATACACCTGAACCAACTAACCAACAGCCAAGCGTGGCATGAAGATGCCATAAAAGTGCAACAGCCAATTCACTTGAGCCAGTGGTTCATGAATGTTATCGATACTGGTTGGCAGACTATAGAATCGCTTCTGAATCCGCAACAACAAACAGAACTCGTTTTTAGATTTAGAGGGACTGAACACAGTTTAGCTCTTCACCCAGAAGATTCAACGTCTTGGGTACAGAAAGGCAAACTACTAGACTTAGGACGAGATTCAAAAAGTCAACCAATCGCCTTAGTGGTAGGACTGATACCAGCTTCTAGTGAAGAAATAAATGTCGGTATCAAAGTGTACCCAACTGGTAGTCAAAATTATTTACCAGAAGAACTCGAACTGGCAGTATTAGATGAAGCTGGTATCTCCGTGATGCAAGCAACGGCAAGAAATACAAAGAGTATTCAATTAAACTTTAGTAGCGAAATTGGAGAAAGTTTTAGTGTTAAAATTGCTTTAAGTGATGTCAGTTTTACAGAGGTTTTTCTTACCTGAATTTCCAAATATAAAAATACTGGTGCTGCTTGTAATAGTCACATTTTCAAGATTACGGAGTTAACTTAGTGTAAAAGACTTTACTATAAAGTCGTGTTATTTTGATACTCCAAAACCCCAATTTTTAAATGGGTATATGGCGAAGTTAGTTGTTCTCAAAATGGATGGTGATTTATCACACCAAGGGTTTCTGGTGACGCTAGAAATTGGCTCAGATTTTGCTCGCCCAGAAATAGAAATCTCTGGTAACTTGCCACCAGATCCCGACTTGGCTACCTGCTTAAGCCAGTGGCAAAAGAAGTATCGCTCTTTAGGGATGCCAAGTCGCATTAAACCCCAAGAAATTATTTACGATGGGTCTATAAGAACGCGAATTTCAGAATGTTCTCAAAAAGCCAAGATATTGAGCGATCGCCTACAAAGATGGCTTGACTCTAAGGAGTTCCGCTGTATTAATAATACATTACGTGAAGAATTAAAACGAAATGAAGAAATTAGAGTATTAATTCGTACTGATAATAGTGAATTACAAAGAATTCCCTGGCATTTGTGGGATTTTTTTAATAGATATTCATTAGCAGAATTTGCTGTAACAACTACAGCGTCACAAACACCTCCAAAACCACTACAGAAACCCAAAGTCAGAATTTTGGCGATTCTCGGCAATAGTCGTGGGATTGATGTTCAACTAGACCGTCAATTGCTAGAAAATTTACCTAATGCCGAAACTGTTTTTTTGGAAGAACCGCAACGCAACACCCTAAATAATTATCTTTGGCAACAGTGGGATATTTTGTTTTTTGCAGGACATAGTGAAACAGCTAATGATATTGGTCGTATTTATATTAATAAAACAGATAGCTTAACAATTGAAGAATTAAAGTATGCTTTAACAAGAGCGATCGCACAAGGCTTACAGCTAGCAATTTTTAACTCCTGTGATGGTTTAGGGTTAGCACGGCAGCTTGCTTCTTTACATATCCCGCAAATGATTGTTATGCGGGAACCAGTACCAGATGAGGTAGCACAGGAATTTCTAAAGCATTTTCTGGTAGCATTTTCAAGTGGACAGTCTTTGTATCTGGCTTCACGGGAAGCAAGAGAAAAGCTCCAAGGCTTGGAGGATAGATTTCCCAATGCAACTTGGTTACCAGTCATTTTCCAAAATCCCAGAGTTGTTCCACTGACTTGGAAACAATTAAGCACTCCAAAAACCGAGTCTAAACGTCAAATTCTTACTATACTGATGGCGAGTGTGCTAATTACAGCAAGTCTCATGGGAATACGTTATTTAGGAATGCTACAGCCTTGGGAATTGCAGGCTTACGACCATCTTATGCAGTTGCGACCAGCAATTGAAAGGACAGATCCACGTCTTTTGGTAGTGACTGTTGATGAAGCAGATATTCATTATCAGAACCAGAAGGGAATGAAAGGGATAGGTTCGCTATCGGATCAAGCACTCGTTCAACTGTTACAAAAACTTGAGCAATATCAACCAAAAACTATTGGTCTAGATATTTATCGTGATTTTGGTGTGGACTCTAATTATCCAGATTTAGCTCATCGTTTGCAGCAGGATGATCGTATTTTTGCAGTCTGCAAAGTTCCTGCTGAATTTGATAACCCATCCGATGGCATTCACCCCCCTTATGAAGTGCCACCAGAACGTCAGACTTTTAGTGATTTTGTCGCAGACTATGATGAAATTCCTCGTCGTCAATTGTTGCATTTAACCCCTCCCCCGAAGTCTCCTTGTACAGCAGAATATGCTTTTAGCCTTCAGCTGGCACGACATTACTTGCATGACAAAGGCATCAACGCAGATATTACTCAAGAAGGGTACTTACAGATTGGCAAGGTTGTGTTTCAATCATTAAAGGAACATTCTAGTGGCTATCAAAGAGTAGATACATCAGGTCATCAAGTGCTACTGAATTATCGTTCGCTGCTTCCTCAAGAAAAAATTGCTGAGACTGTACCTCTTAGAGATATCCTCAGTAACAATGACCAAATTAACCTTGAGTCATTGAAGAATCGTATTGTCCTGATTGGCGTGACTGCACCAAGCACTGCTGATCACTGGAAAACTCCCACTAACAAAAAGAAAATTCCGGGAGTGTTCGTGTGCGCGCACATGATAAGCCATATCCTCAGTGCCGTTCTTGATGATAGACCTTTGTTGTGGTGGTGGTCTGGATGGGTGGAAGCTTTTTGGGTTTGGGGATGGTCATTGGTGGGAGGAATCATAGCGTGGCGCTTTTCCAAACCGTTGCACCTTGGGCTAGCTATTGCCCTTGCGCTGTTAACACTATTTATCATCTGTCTTGGCATCTTTACACAAGCTGGATGGATACCACTTGTCCCTCCAACATTGACACTGATGGTAACGGCTACGGCTGTTTTGTGGATAATACGAGGATTGAATTTCAAATCCCAGTCATTAAGTTCCAATTATGCAAATAGCAATATTAGGCATTTGGATAGTTCATTATGAGCAAAAATCATTTACCTAACAACCGGACAAAACTTGGTTATGTCATTTTTTTAACACTATTAAATGTTGCAAGTTACTCATTACCAGTACAGGCACAAGTTGCCCAACCGACTAAAAACCCTAAAGCTAATACACAAAACCGCCTGGAGAAACTGAACTTTCCACGTAACGGCGCACCTACAGGTCGTCGTCAAGGAGGGGCAAGGCGTAACGGCTGCCCAAACTTGAATCAATCTGTGACTGCGTTAGTCCCAGGTGAGGGAACTGTCAATGAATCAACATCTTCCTTAGCATTAACAGTCTCTGAGTATCCAACCTTTTGGGTTTATCTTCCCGACTTACCGACAAATCTACGTTCTGGAGAGTTTATATTTCAGGATGAGAGGGGCAAAAATATCTACAAGACACCTTTGACATTGCCTGAAAAGTCTGGTGTCATTGGCATTAGTTTGCCACAAAATCCGCAGTATGCCCTCCAGACAAACAACAAGTATCAATGGTATTTTAAAGTTTACTGTGGAAATCCGGAAAATACATCTGATTATTATTACGTTAAAGCATGGGTGCAAAAAGTTGCGCTTACCCCGAATCTCGAAAGTCAGTTAAAGGCGGCAAAACCAGAAGAATACACTGCTTACGCTGTTAATCAAATTTGGCAGGATGCTGTCACGAATTTGGCTGATATGCGGCGTACTAATTCAGGTTCTACGGTGCTTGCACAGGATTGGATAGGTTTGTTAAAAGCTGTTGGGTTGCAAGAATTTGCTACTGCGCCGATTGTGCAGCGTTATGGTTTGGAACGATAATTGATTGTTGCGGCTATATTGACGATTTCTGCATGGTCAAATTATTGGGCGGGAACTTTCTGCTCAGGTATATGATGAAGTTTGATAAAGAAACGTGATTTGCTAATTATGGGAGATAACAGGCGATCGCAATAGTAAAATCCCTTAAAGGAGAAAAATTGAAGAAAAAAAGGATTAACGAAATTATTGCAATCTACTTTATTGTTTTCTTGGTGGAAAGTATAACTTCCAGAATCAAGACTTTTGCTTTATGAACACCATCAAAACTCAACCACTGAGAAAAAGACTACTGATTCCTATTTTGCTTATTGAAATAGCGGCTATGGGAGTAGGACTGAGTTTCCCGGCTCAATCAACTTCGCCAAGAACCTTTCAAAGCACAAGTATCACGGTGAAACCGAAATCCACACATATACTTATATCGAGGCTAACCCGATGTATGAAAGACCAGCCTGAAGACAAACTAACCCTGCAGGCACGACCTATACCCAAACCCACATCCTCGCCCACGGACCAACCATCAAGACCGCCGAAGCCGAAATGTTAATGGATCATCTGTGAGCGATAATTCCGTCCAATAAGCGGTGGCGGTACAAATTGAATGGTATGTTTTCGGAGAAAGTATTCCAAAAACATCGTTTTGTATCTGTCACCCGTTAACATGATCCTGTCAGATATACATAACATCACCGACCTTTCCTTACCCTAATCAAAATTTAGTGACACTGACGAGAGCGTAACTATTCAAAATTTTTAAATGGTTCGACAACTTGCATAATTTTTACCCTCTCAAAGTTTTTAAACATCCTCTAATCTTCTAAAATAAGTATTTTTTGTGATGCTTCAAAGCTGTAAGAATTGGTGTTGGCAGTTAGATCTTGCGAATTTTTTAATAATTAGTGGAGCGGTTGTTGCTATATCAGGGGGAGATTATGCTCTTGCTCAAAATAATATCGTACCCGATAGCACCTTAGGCGCTGAGAGTTCTACTATTGCACCCCTCGCTCCAGGTTCTCCCATTGATGAGATTCGGGGTGGAGCTATTCGGGGTACGAATTTATTCCATAGTTTTTCGGAATTTAATGTTGGTGAAGGACAAGGAGCCTATTTCTTTAGTCCTAACGCCAATATCCAGAACATCATAACTCGCGTTACAGGTAGTAATCGTTCCGAGATTTTGGGAACCATTAGCACATCTGGTAACTCTAATCCCAACCTGTTTCTAATTAATCCCCGTGGGATTATTTTTGGCAAAAATGCCAGCCTGAATGTCGGAGGTTCATTTGTTGCAACGACTGCGAATGCCATTGCGTTTGCCAATCAAGGTTTTTTCAGTGCAACGAATCCTAATACTCCTCCACTGTTGACGGTCAATCCTTCTGCCTTGCTATTCAATCAAATTGCTGCAGCGCCAATTCAAAATAACTCAGCAGCACCAGCAGGATTAGATCCATCAGGTATAGATTCATTTGGTCTACGTGTTCCCGATGCTGAGAGTTTGCTGCTAGTTGGCGGCGACATCAGCATGGATAGTGGCAGATTGAATGCATTTGGTGGGCGAGTGGAGTTAGGAGGATTGGCAGGAGCGGGAACAGTTGGGTTAAATGTGAATGGCAAAGAGTTGAGCTTAAGTTTTCCAGATGCAGTGCAACGGGCAAATGTGTCTTTGGGCAATAATTCCAGGGTAGATGTACGTGCTTCTAATGGTGGCAGTATTGCTATTAATGCCCGGAATCTGGATATTTCGGGAGGCAGTAACGTTTTTGCTGGAATTGGGGAGGGGTTGGGGACAGTTAGCAGTCAGGCGGGAGATATTACGCTCAATGCCACAGAAGCAATCAGAATAAGACAGTCGAGCATAATTGCAAACGATGTAGACCCTAGTGCTACTGGAAATAGTGGTGACCTAATTATTACAACTGGATCACTTTTTGTAACGGACAGTAGCCTACTGAGTGTCAGTACCTTCGGACAGGGCAATGCTGGTAGTGTTCTAATTGATGCCCGCGATACAGTCTCCTTTGATGGAAGTACTGCCTTCAGCACGGTGGAATCTGGAGCCGTGGGCAACGGGGGCGGCATTGACATTAAAGCTTTTACGCTTGCTTTGAAGAATGGTGCTGCACTAGTTGCCAGCACCAGTGGGCAAGGTGATGCAGGGATTATTACAATTAATACCCGTGATATTGTCTCCTTTGATGGGGTGGGTAGCAATGAATCCTCTAGTGGTGTCTTCAGCACGGTCAACTCTGGAGCTGTGGGCAACTCTGGCGACATTGACATTAAAGCTGGGTCGCTCTTTTTGCGTGATGGCGCTCAACTGCAAACCATCGTTCGTGAAGCCTCCGATACACTTCCTGGTGGACAAGGCAATGCTGGAAACATAAATATCGCTGTCCGCAATACGGTTTCCTTTGATGGTTTTGGTAGCAGTGGATACCAAAGTAATGCATTCAGCAGTGTGGAATCTGGAGGTGTGGGCAAAGGTGGCGATATCAACATCACGGCTGAGTTCCTTTCTGTGAGCAATTACGCCGGATTGATTGCCCGTATGTTAGGACAAGGCAATGCGGGCAGCATCAACATTAAAGCTGAACAGCTTTCCTTGAGTTCAAATGCTTTACTTGAAGGCGATTTAGATGTAACAGGAATTGGACGAGGGGCAAATATCAATTTAGATGTCAAAGGTACGATCTTGCTCATTGGAGGAGAGACTGCTCCGACTGGGGAATCGACCAGAATTACCCTAGGTGTGCTGCCAGGGGGAATAGGTTCAGGTGGAAACCTTAACATCAAGGCTGGTTCTCTAGTGCTAAAAGACGGCGCTATTATCAAAGCCAGTACCCAAGGAGAGGGCAACGCAGGTAATATACAGATTAATACCGATGTTGTTGATATCTCAGGCAGTGTTTCCAGTAGTGGATTACCCAGTGGATTATTTACCAGTACCGATACCACTTTTGAGGCTGGCGACATTAACGTTGATACTCGCACATTCCGGGTGGCAGACGGGGCAGCTTTGAGCGCCCGCAGCAGAGGGGATGGGCAAGGTGGCGACATCCGGGTGAATGCCACCAGCACATTTGAGGCAGTGAATGGCGGACAACTGGTGACTACAACATTTGGTAAGGGAGAAGCAGGCAATATCTTTGTCAATGCAAAAGACCGAGTAACTATCTCTGGTAGCGACCCGAATTACTCCAACCGCATTGCTAAATTTCCCAATCCCATCGATTCACAGGTTGCCAACGCTATCAGAGAAACGGGTGCTACCAGTGGCTTATTTGCCAACACAGAGACTAACTCCACAGGTCAGGGAGGAGGCATCGAGATAATAACTGACCAACTGATTATTCGGGATGGCGCACAAGTCACGGTGAGCAGTGCAAATTCAGGTACTGCAGGCTCATTAATTGTGGACGCTGATTCTATCCGTCTCGACGACAAGGCAAAAATCAGCGCTGACACCAGAGGAGGAGGAGGGAATATCAACCTGCGTTCTTCTTTATTAGTACTGCGTCGTGGCAGTAGTATCACTACTAACGCACAAGGAAGCAATATTCCTGGCGGTAACATCAACATCGATGCTAAGAATGGCTTTGTTGTCGCTATTCCTAACGAAAATAGCGACATTCGTGCCGATTCTACTGAATTCTTTGGTGGTAATGTGACCATCAATGCTTTTGGCATCTTTGGCACACAATTCCGAGATGTGGAATCTGATAAAACAAGTGACATTACCGCCACAGGGGTAAGCCGTGAGTTTAGTGGTACCGTAGAACTCAACACACCCGAAATTGATCTCAACAGCGCCTTAATCAACTTACCAACAGTACCAGTTGACACGGAACTTGCCCAAGGCTGCAACTCCCCCAACTACGCCCAAAGCAGTTTCATCATCACCGGACGCGGCGGCTTACCCCCCAACCCCAAAGACATTCTCACACCTGACGCCGTAGAGGTAGATTGGGTAACTCTCAACCCCGAAATAGACAAAAACTCTAGAACAAATATTTCTACCAATCCAAATACGACTCCACCAGCCCCAATAGTTGAAGCCACTGGCTGGGTATTCGGTCCCAAAGGCGAAGTGATATTTACAGCACAAGCCCCAACACAACAGCAGAATTCTTGGCAGACATCACCAAAGTGCCATGAAAAGTAAATTTCCAAACAAGCTAGCAGTCCACCATACAAGCTTTACGGGGTTTGTCGTGAGCGCTTTAGCCCTAAAGCGCCAACTACAAGCTACGTACTTACAGATAAGTATAGTTGCATTGCTGCTCATCATTCCTGAACGCCTCACAGCACAAGTTGTAACTCCTGTACAACTACCAGATGGCAATTCTTTCCAAAGTCAACAACTCCCTCTGCCGCAGGATGTGCAACCACCCCCGCCTACTCCAGTTCCCACACCCAAACCGCCACAGCCACTTCCTCCACTGGAAGATTTACTTCCACCTTCTCAGCCAACTCCCACACCGAGTGAACCTATCCCTGGCAAACTTCCTGAAACTATCATTGTTAAACGATTTGAAGTTATTGGCAGTACTGTATTTAGCCCGGAAGAGTTAGCCAAGGTACTCGCTCCCTTTACCAACAGACCTATCTCACTAACTGAAGTGTATCAAGCTCGTACCGCCATCACAGAACTTTACTTCAAAAAGGGTTACATCACTTCTGGAGCGTATCTCCCACCTCAAACAATGGAGTCCGGTGTTGTCAGAATACAGGTGGTTGAAGGTACATTAGAAGACATCCAAGTCACAGGTACCAGGCGACTAAGACGCAATTATATACGCAGTCGCCTAGGTAGAGCAACCGAGCCGCCTCTTAATAGAGAGCGTTTGCTAGAAGCCTTGCAACTGCTGCAACTTAACCCTTTGATTCAAAACCTATCTGCTGAACTCACTGCTGGAACACGTCCAGGTGCAAGTATACTACAACTGAAGATACAAGAAGCACAAACCTTCAGTAGCCAAATCGTTCTGGATAATAGGCGATCGCCTAGTGTTGGTAGTTTCCGCCGCCGATTACAAGTTAACGAAGCTAACTTACTTGGATTTGGAGATGGTCTGAGTTTAGCATACACCAACACCGATGGCAGTAACGCCTTTGATGCTAGCTACACATTTCCCCTCAATCCCCAAAATGGCACTCTCTCTTTTTACTATGGCACAACATCCAGCGACATCATTGAACGTCCTTTTAATTCCCTAGATATCGAATCAGCTTCCCGCTACTACGAACTGATATTCCGTCAACCTGTTATCCAAACTCCTACGCAAGAATTTGCTCTTGGCTTTATCGCCTCTCGACGAGAAAGTGACATATCTTCCCTGTTGTTCCAACCAGAATTTGGACTTCCCCCGAATGAACTTTCGCCTGGGGCTGATGAAGAGGGACGTACTCGCGTATCAGCTTTGCGGTTCTTTCAAGAATGGACGAGTCGTAACAGCCGTGAAGTTATCGCCGCTCGCTCTCAGTTTAGCATTGGATTGGGTGCGTTGGGTGCGACAATTAATGATGACCCTCCCGATAGCCGCTTTTTCTCATGGCAAGGACAAGCTCAGTGGGTGCGTCTTTTGGCTCCTGACACCGTACTGTTGCTTCGTGCAGATATACAAATGGCATCAAGAGCACTCCTACCCATAGAACAGATTGGCTTAGGTGGTTTGGATAGTGTGCGCGGCTACCGTCAAGATTTTCTACTTACGGATAACGGCGCTTTTGCTTCTGCTGAAGTCCAAGTCCCAATTTTTCGCGTACCGCAAATCAATGGCGTTTTACAAATCATCCCTTTTGTTGATTTCGGTGTAGGCTGGAACAGTTCAGATAGAGAAAATCCAGATCCTAACACTCTAGCATCCGTCGGTCTTGGTTTGCGCTGGTCACAGGGCGATCGCTTTACTGCTCGTCTTGACTGGGGTATTCCTTTAATATCTGTTGATTCAAGGGAAAGAACATGGCAAGAAAACGGTCTGTATTTTTCCATACAATACAACCCTTTTTAATATCTAAGCGTTTACGTAAGGGTTGGTTGAGTCGGTGTGTCTTGGCGCTGCTTACCGCGTTTCTGTGCACAGTACTTTCACCTGTTTTAGCAACCGTTGTTGCTGTTAATTCTACTACCCAAACAACACTAAACAACACGGCTCAAACCGAAAAATCTCTACAACAAGGCAAAGCACTGTATGAGGCTGGACGGTTTGCTGAAGCGCTCATGGTTTTGGAACAAGAAGCTGCTGCTTTTAAAGCCAATGGGGATAAACTCAATGAAGCTATGGCTTTGAGCAATCTTTCCCTAGTTTATCAGCAACTAGGACAGTGGACTCAAGCAGAAAAAGCAATTATCCAAAGTCTGAATTTATTAAAAAATAACGATAACTCAAAACAGCGTTTTGCAATCCTCGCCCAGGCTCTAGATGTGCAAGGTCGGTTACAATTGGCACAGGGGCAAACTCAAGCTGCACTCTCGACTTGGCAAGAAGCTGCAAAGATTTACAAGCAAATAGGCGATTCGGCGACTTTAATCCGCAACCGCATCAATACTGCTCAAGCTATGCAAGCTTTAGGGCTTTACCGTCAGGCTAGTAAGATTTTAACAGAGGTTCAGCAAACCCTCACAAGCCTAAGAGACTCGCCACTCAAAGCAACAGGATTGCGTAGTCTCGGTAATATCCTTAGAGTCGTTGGTGATTTAAATACATCCAGAAAGGTCTTAGAGCAAAGTTTAGCAGTTGCACAGCGCGTAAAATCTCCAACAGCTACTGGTGATACTTTGCTGAGTTTAGGTAACACGGCTCTCGCCCAGGGGAAAACTCAACTTAGTCTGGACAACAAAGCTGAGGCTGAAAAAGAAACTCAAGCTGCATTAAAATACTATCAACAGGCTGCACTTGTCGCACCACCCAACACACGCATTCAGGCACAATTAAATCAACTTAGCCTACTTGTGGAAAAGAAGCAATTTCCTGCTGCATTAACTTTGGCGTCTCAAATTCAACCAGAAATTAGCAAGTTCCCACCCAGTAGAACTTCAGCGTATACCCGGATTAACTATGCTGAAAATATAACACGATTAAAAGAGAAAAGTAACGCAGATAACCCGTCATGGCTAGATATTGCTCAGATGTTGTCCACCGCTCTTGAACAGGCGCGAAGTTTAAAAGACGCGCGAGCAGAATCTTATGCCCTCGGTACTTTAGGCGGGTTGTACAAACAAACGGGGCAGTTATCTGAAGCACAAAATTTGACCAAACAAGCACTTATTATAGCCCAAACTCTTGAGCCACGGGACATTGCTTATCAGTGGCAATGGCAGTTGGGACGTTTGCTCAAACAGCAAGGAGATATTCCAGGAGCGATCGCATCATACGATGAAGCATTCAAAACCCTTGAGTCTCTGCGTAGCGATTTAGTCGCTATTAATCCAGAAATTCAGTTTTCCTTCCGCGAAACTGTGGAACCTGTTTATCGGGAGTTGGTTGATTTGCGTTTGCAGAATCAGGGAAGCCCTGAAACTATGCAGTATAATCTTACGCAAGCCCGGAATGTGATTGAATCGCTTCAACTGGCGGAACTGAACAACTTCTTTCGCTCACCCTGTGTGGAAACCAGAGTCGAAATTGACACCGTGGTTCAGCAAGACAAAAAAGCAGCAATTATATATCCAATTATTTTACCAGACCGCATAGAAGTTATTCTCACGTTGCCTGAACAAAAGGAACTTCGCAAATATACAACGGTCATACCCCAAGAAAAAGTAGAAAACATCGTACAAGATTTGCGGAAAAGCTTATTAGATGTGGCGGGAACTTTTCAGGTTCAGGAGAAGTCGCAGGAGATATATAATTGGTTAATTCGACCAGCACAAGCAGAATTAAGCAAGAGTGGCATCAAAACCTTAGTGTTTGTTCTGGATAGTTCGTTGCAGAATATCCCGATGGGAGTTCTTTATGATCAACAGCAGCAGAAATATCTGATAGAGAAATATGCTTTAGCTCTCACTCCTGGTTTACGACTTTTTGATCCCAAACCATTGCAACAGGTACGGCTAAACGCTTTAACTGCGGGAGTGGGCGAAGAACGCTTTGGCTTTCCTGCATTGCAAAATGTCCCACGGGAGTTAAAACAAATCCGATCAGAAGTTTCTACAAGTGAAGAACTTTTGAATCAAAAATTTACTGAAATCAACTTGCAAAAAGAACTGCAATCAGCGCCTTTCTCGGTGGTTCACATAGCGACTCACGGCGAGTTTAGTTCCGATTCGGAAAAAACCTTTATTCTCGCTTGGGATAAACTACTTAAGGTAAAGGATTTTGATAGTTTACTGCGAGTGAGCGATTCTAGCAGGTCAAGCAACATCGAATTACTTGTCCTGAGTGCTTGCAAAACTGCGTTAGGAGACAAGCGCGCAGCATTAGGATTAGCTGGTGTGGCTGTGCGGGCGGGCGCACGTAGTACACTAGCAAGTTTATGGTCGGTAGATGACCAGTCTACCGCAGATGTAATGAGTGAGTTTTACCGAGAGTTACAGACAGGGATGACTAAAGCCGAAGCACTCCAGCGTGCTCAACTTGCGGTTTTTAAGAAGGATAATAGTCCATATCATTGGGCACCTTATGTGCTGCTGGGCAATTGGCTGTAACAGAATTTTTGACTTCTCTAAAATCTAGCTACGGCACTCAGCTGACTTGTTCCAAGAATTGCGAGGCGTGGTAGGTGCATCGGCTGTGAAAACTACTTGACCTTTGGCATTGAACACCCACCCGGTAGCTTCAACTATCGGTTCTGGCGTGGGCTTTGTTGGTGTGGAAACAGAGGGACTTTTGCGGTTGTCAAAGTTTGGGTTGAGAGTCACCCAATCTACTTCTACGGCGTCAGGTGTGAGAATGTCTTTGGGGTTGGGGGGTAAGCCGCCGCGTCCGGTGATGATGAAACTGCTTTGAGCGTAATTGGGGGAGTTGCAGCCTTGGGCAAGTTCCGTGTCAACTGGTACTGTTGGTAAGTTGATTAAGGCGCTGTTGGGGTCAATATCGGGTGTGTTGAGTTCTATTGTGCCGTCTAGGCCAAATTCTGAACTAGCAGTGATGTCACTCAGGGAAGTTGGATTTTGCCGAGGTTGAATGCCATAGATGCCAAAGGCGTTAATGTCTACTCTACCACCAGTGCCTGTGAAGGCATTAGCAGTGATGTCGCTATTTTCTCTTGGGACGGCAACGATGAAGCCCGAAGGGGCATTGATGGTGATGTTACCGCCGTCTCCAGGTTGCTGTGCAGTACCTGCGGTGGTGGAAATTTCACTGCCACGGCGCAATAGTAATAAGTCTGCAACGTCTAGCTTAAGGTTGCCGCCATTGCCAAAGAGAGTTTGTGCTGTAATCTTACCGTTGTCGAGTCGCACAGAGCTAGCGGTGATGCCAAAGTTGCCTGCCACACCTTCTCCACGGCTACTGACTGTAGTTAGTGCTCCATCAGAAATAAGTAACTGCTGTGTAGTAATAGTCAAGTCTCCTGCCTTTCCTGTCCCTTGAGTGCCAGCAATCAAACCACTGGAAAGCTGACCATTGGCGGAGGTTCCAATCAGCTGCACTTTGTCAGCTATGACAGTCAAATTTCCGCCCTTACCAGCACCCAATGTGCTGGCACTTACCTGTGACCCACTCTGAACCAGCAACTCACCAGCATTAATCCTCAAGTCTCCCGCATTTCCGGTTGCGCCTCGGGCAGCTTGAACAGTTAATAAACTACGACCAATCGCTTGCACTTTTTTGGCAGTGACAGTCAAATTCCCACCCTTGCCACCACCCAATGTGCTGGCACTTACCCATGCCCCATCAAGAATTCGCAACTCACCAGCGTTAATCCTCAAGTCTCCCGCATTCCCGGTTGCGCCTCGGGCAGCTTGAGTATACAAGCCGCTGGGAAACTGACCATTGGCAGAGCGACCAATCACTTGCATTTTGTCAGCTGTAATGGTCAGATTCCCGCCCTTGCCACCACCAAATGTGCCAACACTTACCTGTGCCCCATTCTGAACGAGCATCTCACCAGTGTTAATCCTCAAGTCTCCCGCATCCCCGGTAGAGCCTGGGTTAGCTTGAGCAGACAAGTTGCTGCTAGACTGACCGTTGGCAGAGCGACCAATCAGCTGCACTTTGTCAGCTGTAACGGTCAAATTCCCGCCCTTGCCACTACCAAATGTGCTAGCACTAACCTCTGCCCCATCTTTAATCAGCAATTCACCAGTGTTAATCGTCAAATTCCCGCCTTTGCCATCACCAAATGTGCTGGCACTTACCACTGCATCATCCTGAATCAGCAATTCACGGGTGTTAATCGTCAAGTCTCCCGCAGCCCCGCTTGCGCCTCGGTCAGCTTGAACAAACAAGCCGCTGGCAATCTGACCATTGCCGGAGATGCCAATCAGTTGCACCTTGTCGGCTGTGACAATCAAATTCCCGCCCTTGCTACCACCGAATGTGCTGGCACTGATCTCTGCCCCATCTTCAATCAGCAATTCACGGGTGTTAATCGTCAAGTCTCCTGCATCCCCGGTAGAGCCTGGGTTAGTTTGAGCAGACAACTTACTGCTAGACTGACCATTGGCAGAGCGACCAATCAGTTGGATTTTATCTGCTGTGACAGTCAAATTCCCGCCCTTGCCACTACCAAATGTACCAGTACCTACCTGTGCCCCATCCTTAACAAGCAATTCACCAGTTTTAATAGTCAAATCTCCTGCATTCCCGGTTGCGCCTCGGTCAGCTTGAACAAACAAGCCGCTGGCAATCTGACCATTGCCGGAGATGCCAATCAGTTGCACCTTGTCGGCTGTGATGGTCAAATTCCCACCCTTGCCACCACCAAATGTACCAGTACCTACCTGTGCCCCATCCTTAACAAGCAATTCACGGGTGTTAATCGTTAAGTCTCCCGCATCCCCGATTGCGCCCTGCTCAACCTGAGCAGACAAGGTGCTAGCAGACCAGGTGCTGGGTTGACCATCGGTAAAGGTACCAATCAGTTGCACCTTGTCGGCTGTGACAGTCAAATTCCCGCTCTTGCCACTACCACGTGTGCTAGCACTTACCGCTGCCCCATCTTCAATCAGCAATTCACCAGCGTTAATCGTCACGTTTCCTCCGTCCCCGGTTGCGCCTCGATAAACTAGAGCAAGCACGCTGCTGAAAAACTGACCATCAGCAGAGCTACCAATTACCTGCACCAACTCACTAGCCTTTACAACCATTGTTCCGCCTTTGTCTGCTCCCAAAGTACTTGTTTGTATCTGGGAACCATTGCTCAGGGTGACTCTCCTGCCTACCACCTGTATATCACCACCACCTGCGCCACTCGCATCAACTGCCGTCTGTTGGGATAGTTGAATGTTCCCAAAGTTTTGCACAGCATCATAGCCCAAGGAAAAACCTTTGTTGATGGCGGTGAGGCTGACTAAACTGTTATCCCCCACACTGCCCAATTCTATGTGTCCGCCAGCGGTCTTGAGTGTTGCCCCTTCTAAACTGACATCACCACCTACCAAAGCTAAGGTTTGATTTGGTTGCACCCGCAACCCAGATGTAGTATCAATCAGTTCAGATGTTGTCCTTATCCCCTGTCCATCGCCCTGCACCTGAATCTTTCCTGGATTCGTTCCATATTGCAAACCAATGGGAACACTCACAGTCAGCAGAGGTTTGCTTTGGGCAGCCTTTGCACTAAACTCTGTACCATCCGCAAACTTCAAACTACTCGCTGTACTCGCAACAAACGAACCCCTAACATCCAAACTGGCATTTCGTCCAAAAATAATCCCATTTGGATTAATCAAAAACAGATTAGCATTACCCAAAACACCAAGTTTCCCAAAAATCCTGGATGCGTCACTCCCCGTCACCCGACTCAGAATATTCTCAATCCCACTTGGGTTTGCAAAATACGCCTCTCGTCCTTCACCGATATTAAATTGCGAAAAACTGTGAAACAGGTTAGCTCCGCGAATCGCTCCACCATCAATTCTGTCAGCTTGCGGGCTTGTTGGTGTCACCAGAGAACTTTCTGCTCCCAGCGTATCATCAGCTATGGGCTTGAGTTCTTGAGCGAGAGTGGATGCAGAGAATACCAGTGTCTGCAACACGGCGGCGCTGAATGCACACACCGGAGCAATCCCTAACCTCAAGAATAACCTGCACACAAGAGCATTTATCCCTAACAAGTAGCACCCCCTAGCACTGCGAAAGCAGTTGCATCAATGTTAAGTAAATCACATTTACTGCCAGTCCTAGTTACTTATACTTACTTCTCAGCTTCCGGCGCACTAGTTTTATGCAAACTTCACCAATTCTTTACAATACTTCATTAACTGAGTGATAAGAGAAACCCCGCGCTGTCAGATAACATTGCAGGGAGTGTTGTAATTGGTGAGCCAGCGCGTTGCGGGGGTTCCCCCCGTTGTAGCGACTGGCGAACCCGAAGGGTGTCGCGGCATCTACTTACTTCTCAGTTTAGAACGATGAGTTTTACGCATAATTTACCATTTCTTTACAAAACTTCATCCGATATACCGATTACCCCAATCAGTCAAGTTCCACCTGCTGCTCCTGCCTTTGGTGCATTTGTTCTACTTCTAAAAGCTTTTGCATTTTTTGCCAGCGCGAAATATCTTCAAAGCTGACAAAACCTACTCGCACTGGTTGATATGTCAACTGTCCAGAATTCGTGCGTTTTATCTCAACCCGGAAAAGTTCGCCACGCTCAAAGTGAGTGAACACCAACTCCGAATCCTGCTTCTCCAAGATGGCGTGTTGGAATCTGTAACTGGTTTGCCCAGTTGTTCTGTACAGGCGATTAATAAATTCTACACCAACTGGCACTGCTATTTTCAGTAGTTCTGCTGCCCGAAGCTGCTGTTCTTCATCAGTAGTATTCCTTAGGGCGGGTGGTTCAGACAACTTGCCCCAAACATCTTGCTGATGCTCTACGTTTGCTATTGAGATTTTATGCAAATGCTCTGGCTCTGAGTCGGGCAGCAACGTTGGTGTATTAGCTGCGACCTCTATGATTTGAGTATCAGGACAATGAGTGGAAGAAGTTGTGCTGGTGACATCTTCACTGGCGTTCAAGTCGGCTGCTTCCGTCTTAACTAGCAGTTGTTCAGTAGGTAGTTCAACTAACTGTCCGGCTGCTGCTCTTTTGAGTGCTAGTAGATCACGTTCACTGTCGTAGTTTACGCCCCGCCAAGATTGAAGTCCGGGGAAGCTGTAAGCCTTGCCTAGTTTCCAACCAGCTACTTTCACCCCATCCATCTCAAAGGCGATCGCTTCTTTAAAGTTCCCCTGAGTGCTAAACTGCGGATGAACCACAACGCCCTGCTGCTGAAGACGACCAATCAACTGAGTAACTGTAGGCTGGTCAACTGTTGCCGCATCTATAACATCAGCCAGCAGTTGGGTAACGGGTGGCTTTAAGCTTGTGTGATGTTTCTGCTTTTGGGTTTGGGCGGCTCGGTGCGAGACGGCGGCTTCAATGCCTAATTCCTCTTTAACTCTCGTTGCAACTCGTTCGCTGCTACAGGGCGCAGCTGACAAGCCAAACTCTTTCTCCAACTGGCGCACAACCACTTCAGAGCGACGGTAGTCCCAGGAGTCCGACACAACGGAAGAGTCCATACGAATGCGAGAAGCTATTATATGGATGTGTTCATGGTCGGTATCATGATGACGGGCAATCACGTACTGGCTTTGGTGAAGCCTTTCGCCCAAGAACTTCATTTCTTTTAGCCAGCGCTGGGCGATCGCTACATACTGCTCATCATCTAAATGTTCATGGTACTCCCCTTTTTCATGGTCAGCACTGCGGTGGGGAATTGATAAGATAATATGTCCGCAGGCGCGTTGGAGATTGGATCGCAGTCGTCGAGAAGCCCCAAATTCTTTTGCTAACTGCCTGGGGGTAGACCCGCCCATGTTACTGTCGATGATGTTAGCTTTCTCTTTGCCGAGTACATAGTCCAAGGTGGAACGGAAGCTTTGATTTTTAAACTGCTTGGCAATCAAGCTGAGTCCTCCTCGTCGTCAGTTACCCCGCATTCCAAGAGCTGCATTTGAGTTTCTTTAATGGACGTACGCAAAGAGTCCACCAATTTTTGTAATTTCTCAACATCAACGTTCACACCTTGCCCTGACTTGACAGCAATGTTTGCTGCTTTGGCTAATTGATTTAAATTAACACCAATAGAATTAAGCTCCTCATACAATTTCCAATTCAATTGTGGTGGAGGCGGTGGTTCCACAACACGACGACGTAGTGCAGCACGACGAATAAATTCTGATATTGACACCCTAGCTTGGTACGCCTTCTCCTTCAATTGCTCGTACTCATCAGCCGCAAACCGCACTGGATGCGTAATTTTTCTCGCGACACCATCATCTCTTTTGGTCTTACTACTCATCGCCACCCACGTTCCTGTGCTACTGCCCTCCGCAGGAGCCAGCCGTCGCCGTCGCCCCTGTGGGGCGATATGCGCGTACAGCGCATATAGGCGACATGGCTGGCGTTAAACCACCATCAATGGCACTACACAAGAGTCTGGCTCAACTCTGGGCGTGGTGACTACCGTAAAATACCTTAGTTTTTAAGGGAACTCCGCCTAAAAAGTCTAGAAGTATTTCGGATTACTTACTTCAATAAGTCGGTTTATCAATAAGTTATGGTTCAATATTTAGTATTTTTTGCCTAGTTTCTGCCTACTCTAGCAGCTAATGTGCTCTGCTCCCACTAAATTTTTACTATTTTTTACCTTGGTTTGAACTATTTAAGTCCTAAATTCTGACTCCAAAATAACTGAGTATTTCTACTTATGTGGTCAATGAAAGATAACTTAGATCCACTTCGCCTAACGTTGTGCATCGATATGGGAAAATCGCTCAATAAGGTGGTGTACTCTGTGGAACCAAACGGACCACAGAAACTAATATTAATGGAACCGGAGGTGGCAAGTTTATCTAAAAAGCTCTTGTCAGCACTCTCAATTGTCAACTGTAATCCGGAAGATGATGCTTGGATAAAGTTGAAGGATGGAACGGGACTGGCTTTTGGACTTTTGGCTCAAAAGCCTAATTATCGACTTCAGTCAAGTAGCAAAAAAAAAGAACAAAAATTTGAGATGGCTGCATGGCGATGTGGTGCGATTATCTGTGCCATAGCTGAGAAAGAGGGACTTGGAAGGAATTGCTATTGCGGCACGCAATATTTGTATAGAAGGGTTCGAGTGGCACTTGAAGTGCTTCTGCCACTTTCCGAGTATTATCTGCACAAAGAAGAGCTGATGTCCAGTCTCTTGGGTGAAGATAATGCATTTACACTTAATTTTCGGTCAAATATATATGAAATTCAATTTAGTTGTTTGGATGTTAAGCCAGAAGGTGCGGGACAGTTAATGATTAGGCAGGCTGACGAAAATGCACTGCCGTTTAAGGAGCGTAATATTCTTTGTTTAATTTTCGGTCACTACAATATTACTGGCATTTTGTATCGTCGGGGGCAAATTCAGCGTAAGGATTGTCCATCTTTGGGGTTTTTCCAAATTGTTGAAAGTGTTGCTGCTAATGCTGGTTTGGATAAAACTAATATTCCGGAAGCACGGTTAGCGGAAGCTGTTTATTTTGGACGCGATAAGCCGGAATATATTCGTGCGTTTTTGTTGGGAAGTTTGTCTAATTCTAAAAATCTGTCTTCGATGACTGAGCGGATTTTTCAAGCTATTGAGCAAAGTACTTTGGATTATTGGGTTTTAGTGGAACGATGGTTGAAGGATTTTCTGGCAGAGGATTTGGTGATTGTGGATGAGGTGTTGGTTACTGGTGGTGCATCTTATAAGTTAGAGAAGCAGTTGAAGGAGTTTTTTGCTCACGCTTTGGTGGTGCGAGGGGGTAGTGGTGGCGTTGTTAAGGCTATTAGAAATAATTTTAATCTTAAGGCGAATGACCCTTTGATAGACCGACTTGTGGAGTGTTTTGGTGTGCACACGGCTTTGTTGCAATTGGTTAAGAAGAAACAACTTTTAGAAAAAAAATGATGGTTGGGGTTATGGGGCAGAAGATGGTAGAGTTTAGGATTCAAAAGGTAGATTTAGATAGTCCTTCGGGAAGATTAATAGAGTTTATTAAAAAGGGAAGGCTTGGGGGTATATCTTTGCCACCAGTTCAAATCGCTCTGTCTATGCTCAGTATGTGCTTGCAGCCATATGCTGATAAGGATAGTGTTAGCGATGTGGAACTGAAACAACGTACGAGTATGGCTGTAGAATTACTGCTGCTTCACTGTAAAAATTTGTGCTGTTGGGCTGGGTTAGATTTTGCTTCTTTTTTTGCTGGTGGGGGAAATGTGCATGGCAATGGAGTCGGCAATAGGGATGTTGATATGAGTGAGTCACCAAGCCTGATAAAGTCTGATGAAGCTCTTGATGAAGAGGAGGACTCGTTGGATGCAAAAGCGGTTTTTTCGTTAAAGAGCGCCAATTTTCATGATTTGGGGCTTTAGACTGATATGTAGCTCTTGGGGACAATTGCAACGTGGAAGGATAAACAGTATTCGTTGCGGTCTGTGGGGTTGGAGCGAGAAATATCGATCTAAGTGAGAAAGTTGGGGTTGAGAGGAGCTTAAAGATAAGATACTTAAAATGCGCTGCTTCGATATAATCAATAGGACTTACGCAAGTGTCATATTTTTTCGCAAAAATTGTCCCTAGTCACACATTCACGCATTCCAAAAACCTTAACTTTTGACTGTTGACTGTTGACTCTTAACACGAAGATATGTGCCAGTTGCGTAAGTCCTGATCAATATCAACAAACATTTGCTTTGAATTATTATTGAGATTTTCCCGTAACTTCAGTAGGCATGGAGTCAATAACATTTTTGTAAACTTCACTTGCCAAAGAGTATGCTTTCTTCAATTCTCCAGGGGTGGGATTAAAATCTTCTGTTGCTTCCATCGGGTATCGATACGTCTGGTTGTACTGACTCAGGTATCCTGCTTCTTTTAATACAGTCGCCAATTCTGGTTTAAATACGGAAGCCAGTTTTACCAAAGTGTTAATGTTATGTGTGTCTCCAGAGTCTTGATCGTGGAGAACCAGAAACCCCTTAAGCGCTTTTTCTGCTGCTTGCTGGCAATGATATATAGCGATATCTGGGAGTTCCGGGGCTAATTTTTGTGCAGCAGGCTGCTGCACGCTGGGCTTTTTTCAACCAGAACTGTATCAAAGTGCGCTTTGCCTTGTCCATATAGTAATTTGCCTTTTTCTACTATTTTTCGTGTTAGGGAAGCCGGGACTGTTTTAAAGGTTTCAACATCCAAACGGGTTTTGATTAAAACATCTACATCAACCAGCAAATCGTCCAAAACGTTTAATGCCCGTACTCCCCATTCGATGCGGTCAAATTCTGGAATGTCATTCGGTAAAATGACGCATAAATCCAGGTCGCTATACTGATGGGGTGTTCCCCAAGCATAGGAACCAAACAGAATAATTTCTTCTGGGTTGAGAGAAGCGACTAGACGACGGATGATTTCGGCAATCAGTTCATTGGTGATGGGTGTCATTAAACAGCAAGAAAAGGGAGGTTCTCCTTTATATTGACGTTTTCTTCTCTTTATGAGTTTTAGTTGCGTAGAAAATGCTAAGAGTGAAAGCAGAACGTCGTTTATTCTAATAAGCGCAATTTAGAGAGCAAAGAAGAAATTTCTGTAAGTTTTAGTTTTAGTTCGGTTCTTCGTTCCGGATAGTTGACATAGCAAAGTTGTGGATTTCCTGGGTGGAATCGGGTAATTTTACCACGCCAATGATAAGACTTACTTTCAGGATCGTTACTGGCTACCACATCTCCAACTTTTAACTGCGGTATGGCTACGTTCGCAGTTTGGTGGGTAACAACGGTTTGGTGAGTAACAACGGTTTCGTGTGTAGCAACGGTTTCGTTAGTAGCAGCAGTAGAGTTAGTAGCAGCAGTAGAGTTAGTAGCAGCGTCGGAGTGGGTAGCACCGCGATACTGCTTTAATGTCTGTCTCACTGAAGACAGTTGTTCGTGTGTGAGGTGCAATCGCACTGCTGCAAATTCTGACTCGCTCCACATACTAGTTAAATCAAACAGCAACTCACCCGCATTTGATTCAGTGAGGGTATTTAACACTACCTGCGCGTTTGCGAATGAATCAAATGGGAGTGTATTAGCAATTTGTCCTGAAAAAACGCACTTGACGGCAGTTGACTGAAACCCAGTACCAGAGGGACTGTCCAGGGTGTCCATATTTTGTCCACCCACTGTTATCGGACTAGAGGAAAAATTCGTTTCAAAAGAGTGATAATTTCGCTGGGTCACTTCATTATTTTTTTCTAAATCGAAACCTGTACCCTGGACAATTGGACAGGGTGGACACCCTTGATATTGCGTTGTTTCAGCCTGTCCAGGGTATGGGGAATGAAAAATTTCCCCCTGGACAGCCTGGACAGTCTTGCTGTGACTGGCTTCTGGGCTTTTTGGTGGATTATTTTCCACAATTTCACCCCGGAAAATCGGTGGATTGTTGGGAGTGGGAGAAGTAGGGGTGTTAACTCCCGATCCCGAACCGTTACCGCCATTACTGTTACACCCATTGCCCGAACCGTTACCGCCATTACCGCCATTGCCCCCATTGCCCGAATCGTCTGGGGGTTCGGGCGGACTCCAGAAATCTTCAAAATCCATCAACCCGCCTTCATTACACTCGGACTTAATGCAAATCCAAATTGGGTTTTGTGGTGGCGTCGGTCTTTCCCCGCTGTCCCTACCCTCTGGAGACCATGAAACAAATACCCCAGGTAGCGATACGAGATTGGACCAATGTGCCTGAATCCGATCGCGTTTTCCGTTGATCGTTGGCGACCATCTGCGGTCAACAGAGTTTCTCGGTAAAATGGTCTTTAAGTGAGAAATAAATTTACTCATCCCCAATGGGTTGTAGCCATGTTCCTTGCAGTAAGCTACATACCAACTGTGCAGCAGGTGATTCGGAACAAAACTCGCCTCTGGTGACGGACGCAAGCACAAATCTACAAAACTCTTAGTAGAATCTGCGTACAAAGCTGCGTCCAGCGCCAAATTTATTGCTCGTTCTGATTCGGGTCGTGATAGCAGTATCCGATCCCGTTCGTCACGAGGCATTGCTAACGCCCAACTGATAACATCAGCCTTTGCTGCTTCTAATTTCACCCGCAAGTCGGGGTCTGTTTTAATATCCCTGCTTTTTACGGGAATTGGGTAAGCGCGTCGCACCCAGCCGTCCCCAGCATTTTCAATTTGCAAGTGGTCTACTGAGGCTAGCCAAAACCGCATGTACCACTGTTTGTCGTATGCTACTGGGTTGAATAATGCCCTGCCAGTCATAGAACCATTGTCAACTAGTTCGTAGAAAGCCCGTACCCCTTCGGCGTAGCCACCCATATCAGGGAAACCAAATATTCGCTTGCCAGTTAAATACTGGTGTCGCCCTTCAGGAGTGGAAATATCCACAAAATTAGCGGCACTGCCAGAACCTTCTTTCCCAAATAAACTACCCCAGAACCGTCCCAATGTCCCCTTGCCGCCGCCACTTTGCCCAATTAGATGCGGGAATCTGCCATAAGGAGCGGTTGGGTCAAGAAACATACTTGTAAATGCGCGAATTACCGGGAGCATGTCTTCACCAAAAGAGTCAACTATAAACTTATGGAAGACTTCGGGACATGGTTTGTTGGGTGAGTAGTCGTGCGGTATCAGGTGAGTCAGGTAAAAATCTTTACTTTTGGGCAACTGCTGCCCGGTTCGCACGTCAACAGCACAGTTGTTGAATGCCAGTAAATGTGTATTTGTTGGCAGTGGTTCTGGACGTTCTAACTTGCTGCGGCAGAATTTAAAGGCTGATTCTTTGTGACTATTTGTTTCATAAGGCTTAGTCACCTGCCAGCCAAATTTGTCTGAGTGTTTGAGTTTAAATGCTCTTTCCCCAGCGTCGGCAACGAGAGTGTAAATACGGTTATCTGGTTGGTGCTGCCAAACTTCAACTGACTCTGACCAACGATAAAACGCTGAATCGATAACCCGCCAGTTTTGAGCACTATCAAACACATTGCGATAAGCCCAACCGTCAAAAGTGGTGGAGGTTACGCAATTAGTAAGCGATAATCCCAGTCTCTCACAAATGGGTTTGTAAAAGGATTCTGGGTTTTCTGGGTCGTAATGAGATATTTGGAAGTGACGAGCATCTTCAAGTTGTTCTTCTCGTTCTTTTTCTTGTTGTCGTTCGAGCGATCGCTTGGCAACAGCAGCATGAATTTCTTCTTCCAGTCTGCGGATAAAGTCGGGTACTGACATTTGCCCTAAAATTTCCTTGATATCACTTGACTTATATGGTAAGTCAGGGCAAATATCATGGGGGTTAATGGTGATAAATGCAATTCCTACTTTATCGGCGCATTTTTGGCATAGTTGGGCTTTCTTCAATCCAGCGTCGTCGGAGTCGTGGAGGAAGACTATTAGCCCTATCCCAGCGGACAAAGCGCGTTGATATTCATTTGATATAGTCTTTTTATCCCAACCGCTACCTTGAAATGTGAAGCCGGCGATCGCACTTACTCTACCGATTTCAACACAACCCTCACCCTCGTGTTGAAGTAAAATAGATACTCCATTCACAGAAGAAGCCGCAGCTATAGCTTCTGTTAGCCGATATGCCTTCCAGGGTTTATTCCCCTTATTCCACCTGGTTTTACCGCTGCTGTCAACGTGGCTTTGGCTGAAGGATTTAGCGCGTCCTTTATAGTGAGCAGCACACGGGCTTTCAAAGCGATGAACTGTTTGTCCATTGCCATAATCATAGGTGGTAACGGTAATTTCCTTTAATTCTGCTGCTGTTGCACCATCTGATTTTAGTTTGTCGATTACTCTGTCTGGGACAAACTGCGGTTTTTGGGGAGAGGGTACATCAGTTGCTTCTTGCGCCAATCTCACTACAATTAGTTCACCTTGCGGGATTGGGGCTGGTTTGGGCGATTGTTTGGAAAAGCGCGATTTGGGGTAAAGAGTGTTTGTCCATTGTGAGCGATCGCTTCCCCTCTTACCAACAACTTCAGCCCAAGGTGATATTGCTTCCCGGATATTGTCGCACTGACAACCGTTGAAGCATTGATATTTCCCATTTTCTGGGTTAATCCCTAAGTTGTGTCCGTCGCATACGGGGCAAATGTACTTGTTTTTCTCTTTGGCTGGGGTAAGCCGGTCTAGGAAGTTGCGAATGTCAAAGGTTTCTGACTGATGATCCGAGTTAGATGATGATGCGTACATGATACTCTCCAAAAGTTTGTGTAGATTTTGGAGCGGGTTGTATGTCATTACACAGCTACATCTTGGCGTAAAGTCATATGAAGAGAAACTTCCCGACAACGAGCTTTACTAGATTGCGTTTATCTGGTTTCGCCTTAGGGAGAACCATAAAAATAAATCTCCAGCCCGAAGACCGATTAGCCGCACAAGCCATGCGAAAAAATTTACGCATCAGGCGGTCGATTTATTTACGCTTATGTGGCTCAGATAAGAAAAACTATGGCGAAACAAAAATTTACATAAAGTTGATTCTACTTTTTTTGTAAATTAGCAGCAAAAAGTGGCGAATCAGCATATAAATCTGGACGCTATCCTGTAAGATGATAAGTGTGAAGACGCACTACTCGCGTAGTGTAACGACGAAAAACACGCGTGCTCGAAAAACGCGCCGCGCTGATGAATCGTTCCCTTGACTTAATCAGATACACAAGGTCGCCAAACACAAGGGTACTGATATAAGTTGCAGGAAAGGTTCGCTAACCCGCACGACAATTGAATAAACTGTCGCAAATTGATCTTACAGCCAAAATGTCACTCATGGAACAATGAGTGGCTATTTTGGCTGAAATTTTTTTTAAAGCTTTTTGCGTAATTCTTACCTCCTCCCATCTGTAATACGCAGCCCATCTTTGAGCAAGGTTAACGATTTTAGCGATGTATAGAACACTTTTGCCCTGCACCGCAAAATAAGTAGCTGAACAGTTTGGCAAGCGCGATAGCTCCGCGCTGCGCCCTGCTTGGAGCGAGTGCTCGCTTAATGGAAGTAACGGTAGTGTAAGTGGGTTGATAGAAATTGCGTTCATTTGCCATCACCCTTATTTTGCTTTTTGTCAACCTCCTGACGTTCCTTGACAGCCTGACTCAATAGGTAGGCTGCAAGGTTAGCTAGGGGTCTTTCTTCACGTTCAGCCCAGTCAGAGAGATACTGATAGACATCCTCCGACACGGTTAATGTAATTCGCGGTCGTGCCATTAATTCAGAACTATTTGCCGTATACAGCATCGATCTTACTCTCCAAGCGCATACAAGATAAGTTTTACACTGTTAGCAGCCAAAGAAGTATTTGCACTATTTGCACTGATAGTGTTAGCCTAGCGTTTATAGACCAAAAACGCCCAAAATCCTTGCTGCAAGCCAAATAGCAGTCCAAGTTGGGCGACAGATTTGTATTGTCAAAAATCGCCTCAATCCCAGTCATGGCTTCATATTGAGTGCTGACCACCCTACTATCTGGAGAAATTAATCATGATACTTACTCAGCCACCAAAGGCTGAAACATCCCAAACTAGCCCAACCATTGCCGTTGGGGTCGATTCTGGGGCAGGACTTACCAAAGTCTGCTATCGGGACTCTTCAAACCAAATCAAAGTGCGGACACCCTCGAAAGTGTTGGAAATCAAGGAAGAATTACACGATATCCTCTCTTCAAACGAGGGTGGACACTTCTTCTACCACTCAGGCGACAGGTTGGATTTAGTCGGGCGGGAATTCCTCACAGGTACACTTGCCTGTTGGAAAGCTCCAACAACCCATATCAAGCTCAGTGACGACCCAACGTTGAAGGCTGAATATGGCTTGCACACGTTACTTGGGGTGTTGGCTACCCTGCCCTATCGTCCAGAGTGGAACCTACATCTGGTGCTATCTATACATAATGTGAAGCTTTTCAAAGATTTGTTAACCGACCAAACCAACGGCAGTCACAGAGTCAGCTTTAACGGCAAAAATACGCCACTCTCACAGGTCAATTTAAACGTGAGTTTAGTTGTACCCGAAGGCGCAGGCTCTTATAGCTACTGCGTTTCAGTCAAACCTGAGCCATTAATTGACCGCAGCGCTCATGCCATCGCCATTGATTTTGGTACTTCTACCGTTATTCCCACAGTTTTTGCCCCTGGTGGTGCAATTATCCACCGCCAAGTGTTGGAAGTTGGTGGTTGTATTGATTTATTGGATGCGATCGCCAGTGACAGTGAGTTAATTCAATTTTTAGGCAGTGGCAAAGCTGGAAGTGTGGAGATTATCCGCCAGGGTATCGAAAATACGACTTTTCAGTATGGCACTCGTAACTTTAACTTCCGCCATATTTATGCCCGACATCTCAAACCTTGGTTATCGGATCGCCTGCGCCTAGCTTTTAAGGAAGTGGAAGAGTGGAGAGATGCAGCACAAAGCTTTGTTGCTTGGGGTGGTGGTGTAGAAATGCCTCTCGTCGGGAAGATGTTGCAATCGCAAGGGATTACCCCAGTGCCATCCGGATGCTGGGCAAATGCTTTGGGGTTACAGCGCATGGCATTTGGTCGGATGCAGCGGGGGAAATAAGCAATGGCTGAAAACAAACGAGTACGCCTGGAGCCACATATTGAGGAGTATCTCAAGTCCCATGCACAAAGGGTTTTGGACAAACCAGGGAATGCAACCACAAGCGCTGACCTAACAACCCTCACCAACGCCCTTTTGTACGAGCATAAATTGGCACAGTCGATGGCGAAACAGATACCGTTCGCCAAACTGTTTGGTTGGCTCATGAGTTGGGTTCCAGGTAACAGAATTGTTGGATTGACCCAACAGGCAGATTCCCCAACACTTAAAACATATATACCAGAACCAGACAACTTTGAATTTGATGCAGACCTGGGTGACTTGTTTGAGGAGGAGGCAGCATGAAGATTCTTGATCAATTAAACCGCACCCAAGTGTTAGGACTGGGAACATTAGCATTTTTAACCCGAAAAGAGCATAGTACGTTGGTTTACCAATGGAAGGAATGGAACTTTAACGACATCCCATCCGAAATAATTACTGAATGCGAATTTTGCACAGATGAAGAGTTTTTGAAACTGGCAGTGGAGATTGCCAATCGATTATCAGCACAAAGAATGGAGATTATATAAGCGCAGACACGCGTAAGCCTCTGCGAGATTATACCCAACAAATTGAAAGCAGCAACGAAGCCAGATTGGACTTGGGAGCGCGTTGAAACGCAACCATCTGGGACGAACTGATTGCTCCTGGACGCGCGGGTAGGAAGAGAGGCAATTATCCGGTATTTTACCGAACCACGCGCCACTTGGACACGACCATTTAGTTTAAGGCACTTACAAGTAATAAAATATCCAGCCGTGTATAGCCATTGGTTGGTTGCGGTAGTTCAATCTGGGTTATGCCTGTTGATATTTTATTTTTTGGATCTCCCTAAGAAGAAAAGTTGAAACAAAAAAAAGGAGAATTTATGGACTTTGGAATCTCTAACCCAGCAATGGGGCATAGCTCCCACATTGACGAAAAATCCCTCGCCTGGGGTGGTGTAGACGCTGACATTTTGGCTTATCTCTCAGATGTCAGCAAACTAGAACAATTTGCGGACATGTCGCAGAACGCCGACCAGCTAGCCCAGTACCTCGACCCGTTTCTGGAAAACGCCAAGACCTACTTTGAGGCAATGCAGAAGCTGGCAGACGGGCAGGTTACGTGGACGGAACTACGGAAGCAGTTCGGCTCCAAAGTTGCTTCAGCTATCGCCAAAATCCGCAAACTTAACAGCGAATTTGACGCGGAGATGCAGAAAATCGACGCGCAAGATAGGGCTGACTTGCTGCGGATTGAGCAAAAGCGGAAGAATGCACTAACCGAGATAGCCACGCAACTACACCAAGACTTGCAGGCTGAACTGTGGCGGCATGAAAACAAGATGTCTTCCATCGAGAGTCGCCACCAAATTAGTGAGCAGCGGCAAACCATCCAGGAGGGATTGAGAGCCAGAAGGCAGGAATTACTTGCTCGTGCCAGACACGGTTCCAGGGCGTTGAACCCTAATCTTGAGCAACCGGAAACGATACCAGTATCAGTTGCTGACAGTACTACACCAGCCAGTTCCGTATCAGCAAGCGGTACAGTTCGGGGTTTTGGGAATTGGTGGACTAATTTCTGGAATGGACTAGGAAACCGCTAAAAGGGGATGCTGGATGTTAGCACGGAAAGAACCTGAAACCCCAACTAATACCAGCCCTTTCCAATATACGGGGCTGGTTCAACAACAACAGAAATCCCAACAACCCAACACACAACAGAAACCACTGCCAGAAAACAACCGGGAGAGGACATTTAGAAGGGCTGGCAATCTATGCGAGATTGTAGCGGGTGCATCTCTTAATTCGGCTGTTATTTTTACCTTCCACCTGCTACAAGTCCACCCTGTTGGAATGTTTCTCGCTTTAGGGGTAAGCCATTTTTACTTTACCGCAACAGCTTGTGGTGAGGGGAAACACTTCAGGATCGCCAACATTATGACAGGTGCAAGTGCTTCTGTTGCCTTATTGTGTTCGCTCTCTGAACCAGTTTCTGAATGGGTAGAGGCAAGTACATCAAAAACTGTGGCACAAAGCGAAATCCAACAGATGTACGCACCCCCAACTCAGGGGAACAACTGGATGCCTCTCTTGGGGATTGCACTAATTATCGCGATTATGTTGGCTTTTATGAAGAGTGGCAGTAGGGGGAGAAGATGAGCTACTTGACAGAACAACACGAACAATTAGCTCTTCAGCAGCAGTCCAGCTTTATGCGGTGGTTTGGACAACTGCCTTTTGACAAGAAGATTGCCAGCATCGGGGTTTCTCTCACCATTGGTGTTACCTTCTCGGCGATCGCTTGGACAGGTGAATCAACAGAGCGCATTTATTTCTGCCTTCGCACTCCCCAGAACGAATTACGCTGTGTCGATAATCACAACCGTCCCTACCGCATGACCTTGTGGCATTGGCAGCAGTGGAAGAAAGACGGAATGCCCACCACTGTTGTACCCAATCTCGGTATTTCACCCAAAGGCTTAGTTAAAGCCAGTAATCCCCTGAAACCACTGTGGGCAGTGGGTGCATTCGTTGGGTTTGCCTCTGCCGGTTGGATGTTGCGTCACCTCCAGGATGACGAGCGCCAACTAGCCAATTTCCAGAATATTGCAGAAAAACGCGATGTAGCACAAGCTGAACTCAAAGCACAGTCAGAACTAATGGACGATTATCGTGAAGTGGCAGTCAAGCAGGTCGAATTGCAAGCCGACTTGGATCTCGTTGCTAACGATCGCACTGTGGACATCCAAAAGGCTGAAATCCTAGGTGAAACCGAAATCCTTATCACCCAAATGGAGGCAAAAGACGCGGTGTTTGAAGCTGAAACTGCTGGGATGAGTGAAGAACAACGCCAAGAGTATATAAACTTCCTACGACAGCAGAAAACCCCCTACTTGCAAGGAACCCAGACTTTACAGGGAATTGTTGACCCCAGAGACAAGGTAGAGGGAGAAGGAGACAAGGGAGCAATTGTAGAGGGTGAACCTCAACAAATTGAGCCGACTCAGGATAAGCCCCATGACAGCCCCAGTCCCACACTTGAACCACTTAACAGAATCCTGGCTGCAAAGCGCTCAACACTCATTGTCGGCGGTACTGGTGCTGGTAAAAGCGTAACTGAGTCGTATATGCTGACCAAATTTAACGAGCGATTTCAAGGAGCCTCAGTTTGGGCGATCGCACAGAAGAATGACAGCTTCTGCGGCTTAGACAAAAAAGGTCGGGTGCTTTTATTCGACCCCCTAGAACCACAACTGGCGATGGCAGCCATTGACCAAGTTTACTCTATTTACGATCAGCGCCGCCGAGTTCCAGAACATCGCCGCCACGAGTTTGACAACCAACCAGTAAGGTTAATCCTCGCTGATTGGCATTCTCAATACGAAACAGTTAAGGACGAACAATGGTTTCAACCTTATCTCAAGAAAATCAGCACCATTATTACAGTTGGCAGGGAACTGAATGTTTGCCTGATTATCGACACTCAATCGTTTAATTTAGCTGCCTTGGGTATCGGTGACAGCAATATTAGAAAAAACCTCTACATCATCGCCCAAGGTAATTACAACGTTGAAGCAGACGGCACAGTTAACGATAGCTATGGCGTGCTGTACAACCTAATAACTAATGCCAAGATTGTAGAAGATGCAGTACTGCGTTCCTCATTAAAAGAAAGATTTACCGAGCTAAAAGCACAATCCAAGCAACTAGGACAACCGCTAATATTTATCTCAGTTGACCCGATGCAGCTAGATATTCTGCCAGACATCACCAGTTATAAGCCAGGAATTAAACCAGCTATTCAACTAGATACTGTAAGTCCGGAATATCTTGATAATCTACTGAGGCTGGAATTTGATATTGATGTATCCACGACTAGTATAAATAGTCCGCTTAATCAAACAACCAATCATCGTGTTGATGAAAATGCTAGTGATGATAATCAAGCAAGCCCAGACATTAAACTAACCGAAATTCAAACCAAACTGGTTGATTATCTCAAGGGGAAAGGTGCAAAGACTCCACGTCAAATTAAACAGAATGCAGGTAGTAAATTCAAGGGTATATCGGAAGTACAAATACGCGACGAACTCAACCTACTTGTGCAAAAAGAGAAAGTCATTTGTACAGGCGAAGATAGTTACAGATTAGTCGATTAGGTTGGACTGTTGGTTGGGTTGGATAAATAGCACTTTTTGGGGAATATATGCACTCTTCCCCAACACATCCAAAACCAACCTACATACCCAAAAGTATTGACATATCGAAATTACAGCATCCAACACAAATCCAACAATTCACTCTCTTCCCCAACACAAATCCAACTTCTAAGTAGTAGATAATCCATCCGGACAGCAACATAGCTTGCTACTCACCAAAGGTTTTTTTGAGCTACTCGAATCCACTGTTAGGTGAATATGTAATGGATCTCTGATGGATTTGTATTGGATCTCTCATGGCATAATCTTTGTCAATAGTCAATTTTTGTTGCAATGACAAATTATACATAAAATACGTATGTCATACAAATGGATCTTTATTGGATCAACATTGTCACTGTAATGAATCTGCAATGGCTCATTTGTGGAACTGGCATGGATCTGGGATGGCACACTTTTCTAAATCGAATTTCTTAGCAGAAAAGTAACGACTTAATTAACAGCAGCGAAAAAAATAACCAAATCCCATCTTTACCAATACTGAATATACAAAAACTGTGGTTTCCGATAATTCAACAATGGTTAGCTCAAATTTTTCAAGCAAATCAGTCAATATATTTAGCAATTGATAGAACTAATTGGAAAAGAAAAAAATTACTAGTGATTAGTGTAATGTATCAAAAAAGAGCTAGAGCATAGCTTTATTAAAATAATCATCGCTGTCGGGTTCAAGTAATTGGATGATACAATCCCGTTTTCTGATTAAATTCCCAGCCAATACCAGAAGTATCCTTGCGCTTAGACCATGCGAAAAAAAGCGGCGCGGGTTGACTTTCTCTTTCCTTACGAATAGTTTCTGGAGTTACCCCTAACCTTGAAGCCAAACTTTCTTCTGTAATTGGCTGAAACTTAACAGGTTGCCCTTGATTATAAGAATTGCCGTAGTATGACTTACCCCGCCTTGGTTGATTATTAATATTACTTTGAAGCTGCATAATTACCTCGGCAAATTGTGCTAGCCGATTATTTATAGAGTCGATTTTTTGTTCTAAATCGGCGATATGCTGGTTACTGGATGCATCGCTACTAATATCACCCGACAAACGTAATTCTAGATTATCCAGACGAGAGCAAATCGTCGGCGTTGCTGAACCAAAATATGAATTGTGCGATCGCCTTAAGCTTGTGGGCGCATAGCGCCCGCAACCGCCACTGACCCATAGTTGAGATAATGTATTACCAACCTAATTGAGTACTTAAGCATTT
>JAHHID010000051.1 GCA_019359015.1 Spirirestis rafaelensis WJT71-NPBG6 | reverse complement strand
TAGGGCATACGGAATCTCAAGCTTGTGGACAGAACAACCTCTGCTTAGGTGGGGAAACTCCTCTAAGTAAGTTGACTGGTTGAAACAAGAATCCCACTGCTTCAAGCAGTGGGAGTGTCAAATTCCCCTAATGCTCAAATTAGATTTGAGCGCTTATCCAGCTGTGTTGAACTACATCAAGCAGATAGCTGAACGTCCAGCATTTCAAAAAAGCATCGGGGGACTCGGTTAATTTGGTTCTTGGTGAGTTGTTAGTTATTGGTTAACAGTCAACAATTAACCACAAACTAGCAACTCCTAGCCACTATCCACGCTCCAACCAACTAAGTGATTTACCGATAGTTCGTAAATTGCAGAGCCACCGGGTAATCTTCTTGCTTCAAGCGCTGAATCACAGTTTGCAAGTCATCTTTATTTTTAGCGCTAACTCGTACAGCGTCACCTTGAATTGACGCTTGTACTTTTTTGAATTCGTCACGAATCAATTTAGAAATTTGCTTGGCAATTTCCTGGCTAATGCCTTTTTGGAGTTTTATTTCTTGACGGACGCGGTTTCCGCTGGCTGATTCAACTTTGCCAAAATCAAAAATTTTCTGAGAGAGACTGCGTTTGGCAGCTTTTTCGCGCAGGATGGTGTGTACAGACTCTAAGGTAAACTCGCTGTCGGTGCTGATGGTAATGTTGTCTTCGTTTAATTCGACAGTAGTTTGAGAGTCTTTGAGATCGTAACGGCTTTTAACATCTCGGACAACTTGATCGACGGCGTTGACCAATTCTTGTCTGTCAAAATCGCTGACAATGTCGAAGGAATAGGTAGAAGCCATAGAACATTTTGGATTAGGTACTAGGATTAGGGACTAGGGACTAGGGACTAGGGGTTAGGAATTAGGGATTAGGGGTTAGGGATTAGGAAAAGTCTGTTTAATACTTCTTTCCCAGTCCCCAGTGCCTAGTCCCCAGTGCCTAGTCCCCAGTCCCCAATTAGCTATTAACGTGGGATGATGCTCAGGTACATAAGAGTACCCCAGCTGAGGGAGCCAACAGCAAACATGAGCGATCGCAAAAGGGGTATATTCAAAATATAAAAAATTGAGTATAGCAACCGAGCGGCAACAAAAGCGATCGCTGCGACTACTGCGATAGGAGAATTCACACCCGTTACGTATGCCATCAAAGCTGCGGCAGCAAAAATCATAAATCCTTCAAAAGAATTTTGATGTGCCCAGGTAGCTCTTTGCGCGTATGGTGGTAGTTTGTCAAACATTGCGCGGGGAGCAGACTGATCATACCCCAAACGCAAACGAGCATAAGCTACCACCAAAAACGGCAGATAAATTAGCACCGCAGCGGCTGCGATAGAGTACAAAAAAATAGGCATTGGTTATTGGTCAATGGTCATTAGTCAAGAGTCATTAGTCATTAGTCAAGAGTCAGTGGTCAAAAATAAAAGACCAACGACAAGCGACAAATAACTAATGACTAATCAAAGTAGAACAGCGTTACCACTTTTCTTTGTTCTTCTGCCTCACCACAAGTTTGCAACAAAGTGCGACTGTCGTGAAAAGCAAAACAAATTAATTGTTGGCAACGAGAAACTATTTCCTTGTTACACAGGTAACTAGCTTCAGCAAGAGACAGATGATCGTTACTGGGATTTTCAACCAGATGCATTACCTGTTCTAATTGCTGGCGCGATTCATTGGGCTGGCGTTCCAAGCTTTGGGGTAGAATCACCGTTAATAAATTGGCATCAGCCCGCATTGCTCCCCGGATGGCAGCTGAATTTGTACCTGTAGCACCAGATGTGATGATACGATTCCCTGATAGAACCAGGGCATAGGTCATCATCTCAATGAGGTTCTGATGCGTAATTGGGACGTGACGTGAACCTAACAAAGCGATTCGTTTAGAACCTGTTTGCTGGATAGTCGCCAGTTCTTGGGCTAATGTATCGAGGTTAATAAGGTCTATGGACTGACTCAAAGATGGACAGAATCAGATTAAACAACCCAGATATTCTACCAAACAGAGTGTATATACGAGTCTGCTTGTGTGAAACATTAATACAATTTTTTGCTTGCTCAATTTAAGCGAACCAGCTGTAGCCTCACCAGCAACACAGCCCTCTAACTGATAAATGAGCATTTATGCTTTCAATTGTGTAGTTATGTTGATTTACGGCAAAGCTACTGCGGGATTTAAGCCGAGTTGAGACAACAAGCGGTTAATGTCGAAATGTTCAGCCATCAATTGGCTTATGCACTGAACTTTAATTGGTTCGTGGACACGCACTTGACCGAAAGTGCGGTCAACAATTTCTACAGTGGTGAGGGTATCCAAATCTACTGACAAAATGGGGATTTCTAGTTCTTCAGCGCGATTGAGGATGAAAGGGGGAGGTGGGAGTTGTCCGGTAAGAATGAGACATTGAGTGGAGGTTTCCAAAGCAGCTTGTTGAATTTCCACGCGATCGCCTCCTGTGACTACCGCCATATTTCGCCGTTTGCGGAAATACTTCACCGCCGAGTTGACATTCATCGCCCCAATTGCTAAACTCTCGACCATTAAATCTAGGCGATCGCTACGACAAAGAACTTCGGCATTTAACTGATTTACCAATTCGCCAACGCTAACACTGCGTAGCAAGTCATTTTTCGGCAACATTCCCAGTACGGGAATATTTTGTTGTTCCAAAAACGGACGCAACTGAGTATCAACAGCTTCCATTTGGGCTAGGGGGATATCGTTGAGGACAACACCAATTAAGCGATCGCCTATACGCTGTTTAGCAGATAACAGTGCCTCAACTGAAAGCAGCGATTTATAACGACATACCAACAACACAGCCGCATCGACAACATCAGCCACTTGCAGCAAAGACAAGTCAAATAAATTGCCTTCTGACAAATCGCCAGGACCTTCCAACAATACCAAATCACCTCTCAATATTTGTAAATATTGCTGTGCTAAAGATTGCCGATAATCAGTTTTGTCTTCTCCACGCAAGCGTTTTTGTATAGCGACTTCATTTAAAGCAAGCATTATGGGTGCAATCCGGTTTGAAGGTAGATTGAGGCTGTTGGCAATAAACTGCACATCTTCCTCAACTACGCTTCCTTCAAATTCCCTCAAACTTGTACCTAGCGGTTTACCGTAGGCAATATCTAGTCCTTTTTGCTGTAACTGATATGACAAACCTAAAACTGTGGCAGATTTGCCGCTGTAACTCTCAGTTGATCCAATCAGCAAATACTTAGCGGATTTTGGCACACATGCACTCCTTATTTCAAAAGTAGTAGAACCCAGCTAGATCCTAATTCTAGGTCGAAGTTCGCGCTCAAGGTTGCTACCAAACTGGTTTATAGAAGCGATCGCCCAAATCTTAAGGATACTTTATAGCTCAAAATCGTACCTTTTTTGGGCGAAGCTGCCAAAACTGACAATTGTTGAGTTATATTTCCCAACTTCATCTCATTTATTCGTCTATACGCAGCAGTTTGCGGTAAAACGCTTGCGAAAAATCAGTCACGCGATAGCGCTTATAATTTTCCATCAGTTCAATTAAAAAATTAATAAACTCGAAACTTGCCATCATCAGTTCATAACTTAATTCAGCGTCGCCATCAAACTGAAATCGGCAACGAGTTAGGTCTGAGGGTAGGGTGGCAATATTCCAAGTAGCGACAAAGGGAACGTGCTCACTGCCTTCTATTTTACGTTTTCCTTCCAAAACGCCTTTTTGATAAAGACCAATGGCATAACGCAAAAAATCGCGCTTGCTGCCCTGAACGTAAGGTAAGTAGACGCTTGCTTGTTGTTGAGTCGCAGGCTGAAGTTGCTCAAAAGACATAATGTAATACTCCTCAAGTTAGTTTACAACCGGGGATGTAGGTAGCTTTGAATAGTGTTCCCAAAAAATTGTCATACATAACTATGGGGCAATGGGCACGCTCGCAATGGTTGGTAGAATAACCACTAACCACCAACAACTAACCATTACCAAAAGAATGTTGACTGTTGGTTAACTCCGTTTAAAGATGTCTTAAGGAAAACTTTTAGTGGGTTTACACTATGGCTCCGCTGGTTGCAAATTATTACTTGACGTATCGCTGTAATGCCCGCTGCCACTTTTGCAACATTTGGGCATTAGAACCAGGGAAAGAAGCTGATTTTGGAACGATTAAGCGTAATTTAGAAGATTTACGCCGTTTAGGGACTAAATATGTAGATTTTACTGGTGGCGAACCCTTATTGCGACATGATGTCGGGGAGATTTATACAGAGGCAAAACGTCAAGGTTTTTATACCAGCATGACGACGAATACGATTTTGTATCCGAAAAAAGCCAAGGAAATTCAAGGGTTAGTAGACTTTTTGAATTTCTCTTTGGATGGTGCGGATGCGGAAACTCATGATCAGTCACGCGGGGTGAAAATTTTCGACAATTTGGTAGAGTCGGTAGCGATCGCCCAATCTTTAGGAGAGTACCCGGTACTAAATCATACCGTGACTGCCCAAAATTACGATCGCATTGAAGAAGTTGCAGCATTAGGACAAAAACTAGCTGTTCGCGTCTGGCTAAACCCTGCCTTTACCGCCTATGACCAATACAACTCTAATAAGAACCCTACCCCGGAAATGGTAGCGGCAATTGAAGTTGCTGGCAGGAAATATAAAAATGTCGGCTACAATAAGGCTGCACTGGCTTTTATCGAAGCTGGGGGCAATGACACCAAAAATCCCCGCTGTAAGGCGGTGGATGCCGTGATTGCGATTTCTCCCAATGACGAGCTGCTACTACCTTGTTACCATTTTGCCCAAACCGGAGTTCCGATAAATGGGCGACTTTACGACCTCTATCGTGAATCGGAAGAAGTCGAACAGTATCGCCAATCTCAAGGTAAGCTAAAAGTGTGTGAAGGTTGCACGGTTTGGTGTTACCTAATACCCAGCTTCTTTATGGGTGTAGACAAATACTGGTTATTGAATCAAGTAACTTATGCCAGCGAATTCCTGGCCCGAAAACGATTCTTACAACGAGCTTGATCCGCTCAACTCGTTATTTTCTGACCTATCGGGAGATGATGAGTTGGAGATAGAAGAGGTAGAAACCGATCCTGTGTTTCTACCATCCCGGTTTCAAGGTCGAAGAAAAAAAGCCGCTCTAGTTTTGACTGTTGTCTGGAGCGGCACGATCGCTTTACATTTAGTTTCTTGGGGTTCTATTTTTATCCTAGGATTGACCACTGTCTTAGGAATTCACGCCCTGAGGATTGTGTTTGCTAGACCGGGCAAAGAAAATTTGGTAGGGGAGAATAATTTCTTCCCTTACCAAGAGGAAATGCTGGGTAATTTACCAAAAGTATCTGTATTAGTGGCGGCTAAAAATGAAGAAGCTGTTATTGCGAATTTAGTTGAAAATCTTTGTAGTCTAAAATACCCGCAAGGTAATTACGAAGTCTGGATTATTGACGATAACAGCACTGATACAACGCCGCAGGCATTAGCACAACTAAAGCAAAAATACAATAATTTAAAGGTATTAAAACGTTCAGCTGAAGCGAGTGGCGGTAAGTCAGGGGCATTAAATCAAGTTTTGCCACTGACTCAAGGGGAAATTATAGCGGTGTTTGACGCTGATGCTCAGGTGTCGCCAGACTTACTGCTGCGGGTAATACCCTTGTTTGCCAAAGAAAAGCTGGGCGCGGTGCAGGTGCGAAAAGCGATCGCCAACGCGAAAGAAAACTTTTGGACAAAAGGTCAAATGGCGGAAATGGCAGTTGATGCCGTTTTCCAAAAGCGACGGATTGCCATTGGTGGAATCGGCGAACTGCGCGGAAATGGTCAATTTGTCCGGCGCGAAGCTTTAGAATGCTGCGGAGGCTGGAATGAGGAAACCATCACCGATGACTTGGATTTGACATTCCGCCTGCATTTAAACGACTGGGATATTGATTGTGCTTTTAATTCAGCGGTAGAAGAAGAAGGCGTGACAAATGCGATCGCTCTTTGGCATCAGCGCAATCGGTGGGCAGAAGGCGGATATCAGCGTTATTTAGATTACTGGGATTTAATTCTTCGCAATCGCATGGGGAGAAGTAAAACCTGGGATTTGCTGATGTTTTTGCTGATTATGTATATTTTACCGACAGCAGCAATACCAGATTTATTGATGGCGATCGCGCGGCACCGTCCACCAATTCTCAGTCCAGTCAGCGGCTTGACAGTCACAATGTCAATGGCGGGTATGTTCGCAGGTCTAAAGCGGATACGTCAAGATAAAGAGAAAAAATTTCGCGTTTCTAGCTACTTTGTCCCCCTGCTTCAGACATTGCGCGGAATTATATATATGTTCCACTGGTTTGTAGTCATGAGCAGCGCCACTGCCCGCATGTCAGTCAGACCAAAGCGGCTGAAATGGGTGAAAACTGTACATCAAGGCACTGGGGACAAGGGACTGGGGACTGGGGACTGAAGACAAGTTCTTTCTATTACCTATTCCCCATGCCCAATGCCCCATGCCCAATTCCCTAATCTTCATCCACTTCTGGTTCTTCTAACAAATCAGATGCAATTGTAGAGTCTGACAATTCTACAGACTCTTCTGTGAAGCGGATAATTTGACCATCAAAAAATTTTGCAAGGCTTCGAGCTGCGATCGCCACTTGATCAGCATTTTCCATATCATCTACGGCTGCTGGTGGTGCAGGCGATCGCGGTGGAGGCATTTGCACTGCTTGCGGAACTGAGGGGGATTCAGTTCTTGCAGGAGGTTGTTTTGCTGGCATCGTTACTTCTGCTGGCGGCGCTATGTTATTGCTTTGATTATTGCTTTGATTATTAGTTTGATAAGTGGGCGGAGGCTGCGCTTTTACACTGTTAGGCTTTGGGGGAGTAGAAGGTGGTGACCCGCTGATTAATTCTAAATTTACTTTTATCTGACGCTGGAAAGCCTTTTCAAACGCTGTGGCAATTATAGGCTGCTCTGTTTGAAGTCTTTTATACCAAGCTGGCGATTTAATTCCAATTCGGGCAACATTACCATCAAACTCAATCAGATGGCACATTTGACGCAGCAATGAACCTGTAGAAACTGGTAGGTAAGTTACTACCTTTTGCCAAGTTTCTGCAAGTGAAGCATCGTTGGATTCTGGAGGGGCTTCCGGTGGGGGAGTCGGGGGGGATGAGGGAGTTGGGGGAGTTGAGGGAGTTGGGGGAGTTGAGGGAGTTGGGGGAGTTGAGGGAGTTGAGGTAGTGATGGGTGCTAAGCTTGGGGCTGTGGGTTGGGTGTTCGCGCTGGGTAGTAAGCCTAGCAATGTGACTTCTAACCACAAACGCGGCTGAGTGGTGTTTTTGATTTGCACTTCAGCAGTTCGCAAGTGTTGCTGTCCTGTCAAAATTGTACTTATGTCCAACTTTTGGGCGAACTCAACGATCGCTTTCCAAGTTTGGTCAGTACAAGTAACTAAATCTTGGCGTTTGGGTGCAGTTTTAGCTATGAGTAAATCGCGGTAGAATGCGGCAAGATTTTGAAGAATAGTTAAAGGTTCGCGACCACGGTCAAGGATTTTGCGAGTGCTGTCAAGAACCGCTTCCGGATTATTGTCAGCGATCGCGTTCACCAATACCAGCAAATCTTGTTCGCTTACCGAACCGACTAAATCCCAAACTCGCTCTGGTATCACTTCACCCGATAATAGTGCTAATTGGTCGAGCAGACTTTCTGCATCGCGCAATCCACCTTGAGCAATTTGGGCAACTAATTTTACAGCCTCATCAGAAATATTGATACTTTCTAGCGAGGCGATCGCTTTCAAATGCTTCACCATCGCCTCTACCTGAATTCGCCTAAAATCAAATCTTTGACAGCGAGAAATAATTGTTGGTAAAACTCTTTGTGGGTCTGTCGTAGCTAAGACAAAGACAACGTGTCTCGGCGGTTCTTCTAATGTCTTTAGTAGCGAATTGAATGCCGCATTACTAAGCATGTGACAATTATGGACTAACAGACCGTTAGCCACAAAGTTGTGATTATGCTCAACTTCTATATCATAAACTCGCTCAACTCCAGCGAGGTGGACAGATTCGACCGTTTCCAAACTTGTAGTCCATTGCGGGTATGGAATATTTTTTGAGGTCTGCCAACCATTCTTGCTGCGTTTCTGCGTGTGTCCAACATAATCTAGGGAATCTACTGTGTTTATTTGGGTAAGTGATAGACCCATCTCCCAGCAAGGTTCCATAAATAAGTCCCAGTATTTCTGGTGACAAAATCTCGGCTTCGGCAAGGAAATTTTTTGTTCTAAGTTCCCAAATACCGTGTCCTTTTTGATATGGATGTTTTTGCCAGTGAGATTGTATGGTGACAAGTCCTTTGCCTTTTTTTCGCAAAAAGGCTGGAACATCAAGCTTTTCTCCACATCCGCAAGCACAGAAAGGTCGCAGTAATTCAGCTTGTTTAAGAATGGATTCCAGATCGTATGATTTTTGCCCGTATGTATTGTTTTTGAACTGGTGTCCTCTGACAAATCTCCGGATATGTCCATCCGTGCCAAATTTGTAAATGAGGGTGCCGCATCCACACTCGCAGGGGATAGTATCTTCGCTCCTTTTTTCAGGTGTTTTGCTGGTATCCATCCCTCAACTGTCCTGATTAAATGATTACCCGTACATCTGATTTCTCGGTTTGTTGTTTTGATTACCAGAGTCTGACGTTCTCCCTGGTCTAACCATCTGACAACTTTTTGGAATTCCCACTTTCGATTTGCATCATTGTAACTGAGAACCTTTTTACCCTTAATGTTAGAGTCATCAATCCTAACAAGACCCTCGCTGGTTAAAACTAGAGAGTCTCCAGTTAGACACTCATCAATGACATAAACTTTATAGCGACATTGAACCGGGGCAAACTGCGCCTTTTCAATGAGTTCGCGGATATTATCGACACCAGTATTGCTGGCGGCATCGATTTCTATTACATCTAATGAATAGCCTTTAGTGATTCCCTGACATACATCGCAGATGCCGCAAGGTTTTGCTGTGGGTTTGTCACTATTAAGACAATTGAGGGATTTGGCGAGAATTCTTGCACTAGAAGTTTTCCCTGTACCTCGTGGACCAGTAAACAAATATGCTGGGGCTATTTTAGCAGTACGAATAGCATTAGTAAGAGTAGAGGCGATCGCCTCTTGACCCACCAGTTCGGCAAAACTCTTCGGGCGATACTTGTGGTGCAGCGGTTCGTAAGACATGGAATTGAATGTCAATGCCTTTTCAAGGTTGATTAGTACCACTCATCAGAGTTTGGCATGAAACTATTTTAAACTTACCGCCCAATCTTTAGGAAACCGAAATTGGTTCTTATAATCGTCTTTCTTCTTAAGGTTGATTTCCTATCTACATCAACATAAAAATTCATATAAAGTGTAAAAATTTATTAATTTATAATTTATAATTCCAGCGCTTCCGCGATGAAGTGTATCGTAGACATCGCTACAATCTTAAAATAACCAACACTCAGGGGTGCAGCAGATGCTCAATAAGCTCCTTCACTGGCTAAAAAGGTTTTTTCAACGCTTATTTGGTAAAAAACAGACTTTATCTTCATCAGCGGGTGATGTTCAAAAAGAACCCGCTCCACCCCTGACAGATACGGATCTTGAATTTCTCTTCACCGAACTTTTAGAAGGAGTACATCAAGCACGAGGGCAAGCTTGGGCGCTGAAGTGGCTGCATAATATTGAACATCGCGTCTCAACTGAACGTTGGCTTGAATGGTTAGGGCGCTTTAGTGAAAAATTGTTAGCATCATCAGCACCTAATAATGAATTAGCATCCCGGATGGTGGATCTAGGTGAATTGGAAGTCGGCGAAGTCGGCGATACTGGGTATGATATTGGAATGCGGCTGTTAACACGCAATGTCAGCGAACCAGTATGGGAGTATGAGGGACCAGATGTTATCAAGACCACTCCACCCGAACAAACGAATAAAGCAACAGCACCAGCAGCAGAGTTAGAAACTCTGTCGAAAAAAGAATTGCCAACCGATCCTGCACCCCCAGCAGAGTTAGAAACTGTTCCAGAGGAAGAATTGCAAACCGTCACCCTAGACCAATTGTTTGTAATGTTACAGCAGGATGAAGGCTTACGGCAGCAAATTTCCCAACAGTTAGGAATTGAGACAGACGATCCGCAATTGATTGTCCAGGAATTGTTTAATCAATTTCAAGCTGCGAATCAATAGGACTAGTAGTCCACCAAGCCAACGCGTGCGGGGTTTATGGTAAGAAAATCAAGTTTTTTTCTCCCCCTGCTTCCTCTGCTCCCCCTGCCTCCCCTGCCTGGCTTGACCCGTCATTTTTGGCTTGGTCGAGTACTGGGGACTGGGGACTGGGGGCTGGGGACTGGGCACTGGGAAAGAGATATAATTCCCCATTATTCTTAAATCTCTAGTCCCTAATCCCTAGTACCTAATCCCCAGTCCCCAATATTTATCTACTACCTTTTTACGTAATGCTTGCTTTTTTTGACACAGCGCTCGTTAAAATCTATGAGAAACAACATCCAGAGTGCGGCAGATGCTCAAGTGGCTAGTAAAGTGGCTTAATAAATTGTGGAAACGCGCCTTTGGCACGAAACGGACTCGTTCTGAAAACCGTAGAAAAAGACAAAATGTGGTGCATCAAGCACCAGAACTGACAAACGCCGATCTTGAAGTTTTGTATAATCAACTGCTAGAAGGCGTACATCAGGCACGAGGACAACAGTGGGCGCAGAAATATTTACAACGGATCGAAAATCGGATTAGCGTTGACCGCTGGTTAGATTGGTTGCTCAATTTTGGCGAAAAATTGTTATCATCACCTGCACCGAATAATCAGTTAGCAACGCGAATGGTGCAACTGGGTGAACTTGATATCGGCAGAATTGGCGATCTTTCTTATGACATTGGTATCCGATTGTTGACGCGGAATTTAGGGGAAGTTTATTGGGACGAAAACGAGGAAAATACAGAATATACAATGTCTACAGCAGTTCTCACTGCTATTGAAGTTGGTGATGCGGATAACTTTGAAGAACTGGAATGGCAGTATGAAGCGGCTGAAACTGAAACTAGTACTCAGCATGTGCCTACTGCTTCAGCAAGGGGGGGAATACAAAAGGGCGAATTATTATGGGAGTTCCAAGCGCCAGAAGCTGAAAGTATAACGCCGATACCAGAGCAAACTCAAACTGAGGAAGAGTTGATACAGAACTTGGGCGAACTGGTATGGGAGTTTCAAGCGCCAGAAACTGAAAGTATAACGCCTGTTGTGGAACAGGTAATAAGCGATCGCTCAATGTCTGTTGGCGAAACGTTGGTCGAAAATAGCCCAGAACCATCCGTACAAACAACTTGGGATGAGTCGTTGGCAAATTTAGAACCAGATGTAGCCCAGACGCTAGATGAGTTGTTGGTCAGATTAGACCAAAGTACCAGTTTAGTCCAGCAACTTGCTTCGGGGCTGGCAATTCACTCATCTGAATCAGCACAACTAATTAGTGCTGACACTCAGGCGCAAGAATGGTTTTATCAAGGACTTCAGCAAGCCAAGACTGGTGATTTGTCAGGGGCGATCGCTTCCTACGATCAAGCTTTACAAATTAACCCGTCGATGTATGAAGTTTGGTTTAACCTAGGTTTGACATTATTTCACTTAGGAGAGTTTAGCGAAGCGATCGCCTCTTATGACAGAGCGCTCTTAATCAAACAAGATTCTCATAAGGCTTGGTACAATCGAGGCGGCATCTTAGGTGAATTAGGAAATTTTGAAGAAGCGATCGCCTCCTTTGATGTCGCGTTGGAAATTCAACCAGACTACGAAGAAGCTTGGTCTAGCCGAGGTTTCGCGCTGCTGAAATTAGGAAGGCTATCAGAAGCCGTTTTTACTTACGACAAAGCGCTAGAACTGCAACCACACGACCCGCAAAGCTGGTATTACCGAGGAATTGCACTCGCTGTAGATCAACGAAACTCGGAAGCGATCGCTTCTTACGACAATGCACTGTTAATTGATCCAGATTATCCCGAAGTTTGGATTGACCGAGGTGTAGTGTTAGGAAAATTAGGACAATGGTCAGAAGCAATTGAGTCTTGGGATAAAGCTTTAGAAATTCAACCGGATTTTTACTTGATTTGGTTTAATAGAGGTATCGCCTTAGACAACTTAGGACGACGAACTGAAGCGATCGCTTCTTATGACAAAGCTATAGAAATTAATCCCGATTTTCACTTAGCTTGGTATAACCAAGCAGTAGCGCTGTTTCATATCGGAGAATTTGTAGAAGCGATCGCTGCTTATGATGGTGCTTTGCAAATTCAACCAGATTATTGGGAAGCTTGGATTGGTCGGGGTAAATCCGCTGGAATCGCAGTAAATCCGATTTTGAAAGAAGGCGATTATGATGCGAAACTGATCAGTTATGAAGCCGGGTTAAACTATGTTCGCCAAGATACACACCCAGAAGGTTGGGGAAGATTACATTTAGCGATCGCCAACGCACACTACGACCGAGGAAAAAGACATCCCACACCCCGCTATTATTGGCATCAAGCCGCATCTGAGTACAATCAGGCGCTTTTAACCCTCACACAAGAAGATTTTCCCCAATTGCATCTAGAAGTATTACAAAACTTCATTAAAACCCTTTTAGGTTTGGGGGAAATTACATACGCACAAGAGCTATTACAATACGCGACAGATGCATGGCAACGTTTATTAGATGAACAAAATTCTGAAGAAACTAAAAATCAATTAGCTTTGAAATTTACTGGATTTGGACAGTTAGCTGTTGATTTAGCCATACAATCTGGCGAATTGCGACAAGCTTTAGAAATCGCCGAATACAACAAAAATGCTTGTTTAACTTGGCTTATTTTTGGTTGGACTGATGACATTGACTCACCCAATTACGCACAAATTCAGCAACTACTGAATCCTACAACTGCAATCATTTACTGGCACATCAGCCCTTATGCTCTACGCACCTTCATTATCAAAGATAATGCCCCAGAGCCTATCCCCGTCTTTACACCCATAATCAGTGCCGGAGTAAGTGATGAATTTACCCTACCTGAAGCCGTGCAAATTTTGGTGGAATTTGAAGATTGGCTAGACGATTGGAATCAACAATACCAGGAATATCGCAGCTTAGAGCAAGACAAACAAAGCAAAAATAATCATTCCTGGTTAATGGATATGGAACAGAGGCTTTTGGGTCTGAAAAATATCCTTAATATTTCCACCATTGAAGATGAACTTGAAGGCATTAACCAATTAATATTAATTCCACACCGCGACTTACACAGATTTCCTCTTCATGCCCTTTTCAATATCTATTATGAAGAAGAATTACCGAGCGTCGATACAAATTACACAATTACCTATTTGCCAAGCGCTCAAATCGGCTTATCTTTAAATTCGCAACTACAACCCAGGGCAAATAAAGAGAAATTATTAAGTGTTGAGCATCCCAACAGTACAGATTATCCACCACTAAAATTTGCCAAACTTGAATCAGAAACTATTTGCCAGATGTTCGATAATCCCAAACGATTCCAGGGAACACAAGCGACTAAAAATGTAGTGGAATATGCCTTATCTGGTGATTACAATATATTTCATTTTACAGGTCATGGAACTGACAATTTTATTGAACCGAAAAAATCACAACTCGTATTATCAGGTGACGATAAACTAACCTTACAAGAAATCTGCCAAAAGACACTTGCAAGTTACAATTTAGTTACTCTTTCAGCTTGCGAAACTGCTCTTACTAGCAAGCAAACTATCACGACCGAGTATCTAGGTTTAGCAAGTGGTTTTTTGAGTCGTGGTTCTGCTCATGTAGTTAGTACCTTGTGGACTGTAGAATCAACTGCAAATGCCTTACTAATGATTGAGTTTTATCGCCGACGACAGCCAAACAAATTAGAAGCAACGGCGTTTGCAGAAGCCATAAAATGGCTTAAAGAACTAACTGTTGGAGAGTTGAAAAAATGGTATGAAAATTTACTAAATACTTTGCCTGCCGACCAATTTAGAATTAAGGCGTATTTAGCAACACAAATGTATAGAACTAGAAAATTGGCAGCAGATGAAAAGCTGTACAATCACCCTTACTACTGGGCAGCATTCACAATTGCAGGTAAACTAATTACAAAGGCAAAAGAATTAGATGAACTAGAAGATTTTTACGCCCTAATAATCGACCAAGATTTTTAATAATTTCTTCTTCGTAGTGAGCATTTCAGAGCTCAAACGCTCACTACAAGATTAAATCTCTGGGTTTGTGCTGTATACTTAAAATGATCCTGAAACAACCAGTACTATTTCATAACTCGCTACACCTATGTTTCGCCAGCAGTAAAGCCTCGTAACTTCTTTCAAAATTGAAAACACCTTTCAAGAGCATTTTTATGATTGAGAGGAAGATTTTTCATGGGTTACGAGGCTTCCTCTGTGTTGATTATTGCCAGGAAATTGATGTTAGAGGAACCGAGTTATGAGTCAAGTAGCTACATACCACATTCCAGATTTTCATTTCGACTATTACAGCATTATTCCCCATAAAACCCAGCCGCAACTCTTAATGGTATCTAATGAAAATGGCTGGTGTTTGCCTCATTTTGTTCCTTACGAGCATCACTTTGGGATTGTAGACCACATCAATCAAGAAATCAAAGTGCAACTAGGATTAAATGTCACGACATTGCGTTGCTTTCATGAAGATTACTGTCGAGAAACCAAAACTGGGTGTAGAGTGTATGCAATGGAAAATCACTCTTCACAATGGGCACTTCCGACAAATGCACGTTGGATAGAGTTTCATGAATTAGATAGTCTGACATTTGCAATTCCTAAACTGCGCCAAATCTTAAAATCTTGGTTTGCTGAAATTCTCAGCAATAACATACCAGAATTGCGAGTTCCTTGGGCGAAAATTGGTTGGTTTGAGAAAGCTGTGGCTTGGATTAATGTACAACTTAATAATTTAGGATTGAGTGCTACTGCTCCCATCATACAAGTAAAAAATTGGGGAATTTCTTGTTTGCTAAAGGTGAATACAACTTCTGGAAATCTTTACTTAAAAGCAGCGCCTACTACCTTTGCTAATGAGCCTAAATTTACCTATTTACTAAGTAAAACTTATCCTAATTACTTTCCTAAAATACTGGCTGTGGATACAGAAGAGCAGTGGATGTTAATGGAGGATTTTGGTGGAAAGCATCTTGCAAAAATTACGGATATTTCCCAATGGGAAGCAGCACTTCGCTTGTTTGCCGAAATGCAAATTCAGGCTGTTGAACAAGTAGATAAATTACTTATTTTGGGCTTTCCTGACAGACAGGTAGACCGACTAACTAGCCAAATTGATCCACTGTTTGCAGACACCTCAGCCTTAGTACCGCAAACCGACTCAGGTCTTTCTGAAACTGAAATAGAAACATTACGCTCTTTGACTTCTCATCTCAAGGAAATGTGCCGTGAGTTAGCTGTCTGTGGTATACCGTCAACGCTAATACACGGTGATTTGCACCCGCAAAATGTGGTTGTGACTGATGGAAAGCATATCTATTTTGACTGGTCTGATGCAGCGATATCTCACCCCTTTTTCGATATAGTTAACTTTTTGCAAAAGATTGAAGAGGAACTTCCGGACGTTGCAGATATGCGAATCCGTTTACGCAATGTTTACTTAGAAAGTTGGACAATCTATTTACCGATGGAACAATTGATTTTACTTTTTCACAAAACGCAACCTTTGGCGGCTCTTTACAGTGCCATTATCTATTCCGAAATAACTCAAAATTTGGAAGCTTCTCAAAAATGGCAAATGGCAGGAGCTGTTCCTTTTTTCCTCAAAACACTAATAAAACAAATTAAGTTTTAGAACTTTAGGTTGAGAAACCGGGCTTTCATACCTGATTTGAACAAAATATCGTTACCCAAAAAAATCCGCTTTCTGGGATTAGTGAATTGATGTTCTAGCACTCTACGATTAATTTGATAAAGTTTAATAATCTAGTAAGTAATTTAATGCTTAAAATAACCGTTTTTACACCTAATACAAAATCTATCTATGCGTCAAATGCATAATTTTTATATACTATTGAGAAGCTATATCAAAACTGATGGCAATGCCAGAAACTTTAACTGAGGAAAATTTTGCTGACGGTTTGAACTTTTTGGTATCACGAGATCCAGACTTGGCGGAAATTTTTAAAACTCTCGGTACACCACCAATTTGGGTACGTGAACCAGGCTTTGCGACGCTTATCCAAATTATTTTAGAACAACAAGTTTCTCTCGCATCAGCCAAAGCAGTTTTTACTCGTTTGCAAGAAACTATCTCTCCAATTACTCCAGAGTTATTTCTACAACTTGATGATGTCGAAATCAAGCGAATAGGATTTAGTCGGCAAAAAGCTCTTTATGCACGCACATTAGCACAATCTATCATTGCAGGGCAGCTTGATTTATCTAGCCTCAACACGATGGATGATGAAGAAGTACGCACTGTGCTAAAAAAGCTCAAAGGTATCGGCGATTGGACAGTTGATATATATTTAATGATGGCGCTCAGGCGACGAGATAGTTTACCCAAAGGTGATTTGGGGTTAATATTGGCAATAAAGAAGGTGAAACGATTAGACCATCGTCCAAAAGCAGCAGAAATTGAAGCGATCGCTGAGATTTGGCGACCTTGGAGAGCAGTAGCCACGCGGTTATTATGGCATTATTATCTCAGTGAGCGGCAATCTCGCATCATTTAGCATGGTTTCCAGAGTCAGCAAAAGTCACGATCAGGCTAAAATAGTAGCCTAAAGAAGGATTATGCCTAAGCATGTGATTATATGACTTCAGCTGCTCTTGTAAAAACTGAGTACGAAGCGATTATTGGTTTAGAAACCCATTGTCAGCTGAGTACTAACACCAAGATTTTCTCTAATAGTTCTACGGCTTTTGGTGCTGACCCCAATACTAACATTGACCCGGTTTGTATGGGTCTACCTGGGGTATTACCTGTACTCAACGAAAAGGTATTAGAATACGCTGTGAAAGCGGGTTTAGCGCTAAATTGCCAAATCGCTAAATATAGCAAGTTTGACCGCAAACAGTATTTTTATCCCGATTTACCCAAAAATTACCAAATTTCTCAATACGACTTACCCATTGCTGAACATGGCTGGTTAGAAATTGAGTTAGTCGATGCTGATGGTAATCCGATGCGGAAAAAAATCGGCGTCACTCGTCTGCACATGGAAGAAGATGCGGGAAAATTAGTACACGCGGGAAGCGATCGCCTTTCTGGTTCTACTTATTCTCTGGTAGACTACAACCGAGCAGGTATACCGTTGATCGAAATTGTCTCAGAACCAGATTTGCGTTCTGGACAAGAAGCTGCTGAATATGCTCAAGAATTACGCCGCATTGTCCGCTATATCGGTGTCAGTGACGGTAACATGCAAGAAGGTTCTCTCCGCTGTGATGTCAATATCTCTGTGCGTCCCATTGGACAAAAAGAGTTTGGCACGAAGGTGGAAATCAAGAATATGAACTCTTTCAACGCCATCCAAAGAGCGATTGAATATGAAATTGAACGCCAAATAGCCGCAGTAGAAGCTGGCCATCGCATTATTCAAGAAACTCGTCTTTGGGAAGAAACTTCTCAACGCACTATTAGTATGCGCGTTAAAGAAGGAAGCAGCGATTATCGCTATTTCCCAGAACCAGATTTAGCACCGATTGAAGTAACAAACGAACAATTAGAATCTTGGCGTAGTACACTGCCAGAATTACCAGCAGAAAAACGTCATCGTTATGAATCTGATTTGGGACTTTCACCTTACGATGCGCGGGTGTTGACAGAGGAAACTAGTGTTGCTGCGTACTTTGAAGAGGCGATCGCCAAAGGTGCAAATGCCAAACAAGCAGCTAACTGGATTATGGGCGATATCGCTGCCTACCTCAACAAGCAAAAACTCAGCATCACCGAAATTGCCCTCACTCCTACGAATCTGGCAAAACTTATCACCCTAATTGAAAAGGGTACCATTGGTAGCAACAAAGCAAAAGAGAAATTACCAGAGTTGCTAGCTGGTAATTCTCCCGATGAAGTATTCAAAGGTGAAGAAAAAATCTCTGACGCTAGCGTACTCGAACCCATTATTGACCAAATCATCGCCGCCAATCCCAAGGAACTAGAGAAATACAAGAGTGGTAAAACCAACCTCAAAGGCTTTTTTGTTGGACAAGTTCTCAAACAAACTGGTGGACGTGCAGATCCAAAACTGACTAACGAATTGGTAGATCAAAAGTTGAATAACTAGTCAAGGGGACAAGGGAGACAAGGGAGACAAGGAGACAGGGAGACAAGGAGACAGGGAGACAAGGAGACAAGGAGAATTTTTGAATCATACTCCCCTTGTCCCCCCCTCCCCCTCTTCACTGTATTTTCCCGGATAATTCTTCACAAGAACTTGATAAAAAGTACATTAAAGATGGGTGTAACACCTCAGTCCTAAAATGCTATACTGTGATAATTAGATGCACCCTGATGATGTGGAGAGCTACCCAAGTGGCTCTTCTTTTTCATTTTTGTGGTTTTGAGAAAAATTGCGTCAGAGATTTTCACCAAAAGCTTAATAGGGGGTATTGCACCTCACCCCAAATATGGTACTATGTGTTAAGTAGATGCACCCTGATGATTTGGAGAGCCACCCAAGTAGCTCTCCTTTTTCATTTTTGTGGTTTTGGGAGAAGTTGCGTCAGAGATTTTCACCAAAAGCTTAATAGGGGGTATTGCACCTCACCCCAAATATGGTACTATATGTTAAGTAGATGCACCCTGATGATTTGGAGAGCCACCCAAGTAGCTCTCCTTTTTCATTTTTGTGGTTTTGGGAGAAGTTGCGTCAGAAGATTTTTACAAAAAAGTTAATAAGGGGTATTGCACCTCACCCCGATTGTGGTACTATGTGTTAAGTAGATGCACCCTGATGATCTGGAGAGCCGCCCAAGTAGCTCTCCTTTTTCGTTTTTTTCCTAAACTAGCCTGCGCGAGCGTTTCAAATAGGCAAGTTATTAATAACTAACAAATTACTACTTACAGGTGACGAAGACTTGATATAATCGCCCCTCAAGCAAAGAGTAATAGTTGTTGGGTAAGAATAATGGCAGACTGGCAGGAAGTTACTGGTGGTGTGACAGCACCTAGAGGTTATCGAGCAGCGGGAATTACCGCAGGTTTAAAACCTTCGGGATTGCCGGATTTGGCTTTGATAGTATCAGATGTAGAGGCGATCGCAGCTGGTGTATTCACCACCTGTCAAGTAAAAGCCGCTTGTGTAGATTATTGTCATCAACGCTTGCAAGCAAAGCATAGCGCTCGTGCTATACTCTGCAACGCGGGACAAGCAAATGCCGCAACGGGTAAAGAAGGCTGGTTAGATGCTTTAGAATCTGCGATGCTAATAGGGCAAGCGTTAAATATTCCTTCCGAATCGATTTTACTGGCTTCTACGGGCGTAATCGGTCAAAGAATTAAGATGGAACCTTTGCGGAGTGCGATTCCCAAGCTGGTAGCAGCATTATCAGAAACAGGTTCAGATGCAGCTGCCGGCGCGATTATCACCACCGACTTAGTAACAAAATCCATCGCTTTAGAAACAACTATAGGCGATCGCCCGGTGCGAATTGGTGGAATTGCTAAAGGCTCGGGGATGATTCATCCGAACATGGCAACTATGTTAGCATTTGTCACTTGTGATGCAGCGGTTGCGCCCACCCTTTGGCAACAAATGTTAAGTCGCGCAGCAGATAGAAGCTTTAATTCGATTACCGTTGATGGCGATACTAGCACCAATGATAGCTTGATTGCGCTTGCCAACGGTCAATCTCGCACCCCAGCAATTACCGAAATGGGTGCAGAAGCCGAAAAATTAGAAGCCATGTTAACAGCAGTATGCCAGCATTTAGCGAAAGCGATCGCTCGTGATGGTGAAGGTGCAACTTGTCTTATTGAAGTGCAAGTTAGTGGGGCAACCGATGAACAAGCAGCTAATCAAATCGCCAAAACCATTGCCGGCTCATCTTTAGTTAAGTCTGCCATATTTGGACGCGATCCAAATTGGGGACGCATCGCTGCTGCTGCCGGACGTGCAGGTATTCCTTTTGAGCAAGAAAACCTGCAAATTAAATTAGGGGATTTCTTGATGATGGAAAATGGTCAACCAATACCTTTTGATCGTGCCGCAGCGAGTGCTTATTTAAAACAAGCAGCAGCGAATGCTTCCAAACCAGAAAATATGACAGCGACGAATATGAGCAATGATTTGTCAGGGGATAGAAGTACAATCAAAGCTCAAAGTCTAGATAATCCCGTGATAATTGCAGTTAGCGTTGGTAATGGACAAGGTTCGGGTAAAGCTTGGGGTTGTGATCTAAGTTACGACTATGTGAAAATTAACGCCGAGTATACAACTTAAGAATATCGAACCCCCTTCTCTTTTCCTAAGGGAGAAGGATGCCAAGAAAAGATGCCCAAAGCAGCAGATATCGGTGGGAAGCGTTTAATTAGTCTAGCTCCAGATGCTTGGCTAAAATGGGTAACGCAGTCCCCCGATGTCTTGGCGAAAGAAATTCTGGCTTCGGAATTTCAGTGGATAAGCCGTTGACATACCTCCTCGTCTATACGGAGCGAGGATTCCTTAACGTTTCATCAACCAGTGCTTACAAGTAAGTCTTACCCAGTCTCCACGTTCGTTTAGAGTCTCCCAATGCCCTATGACGACTTTGCGCGTGACAAACGTATCAAACGCGTGCTCTCAATCCGCCTATTTCAGGATGTAAATATTGAGCCTAGATATCTAGCTAGCTTACAATCTTACTACAAAAGCCGTCAAACGAAGAACGAGGTTTTAGACCCATTTCTCTGATAAAGCTATGTTACTGCACCTGTGCCCAACTTTGGACATCTGTAAAGTTTTCCAAGATCATTGTCTCATATACAACTTTCGCACTATCACTTTCAAAAATCTTGGTAATGACAAGGGCTAAAAGGCTGAGGGCGAATAAAACCGATTCTTCTTGATAAACTATATTTTTCGAGCAATATGAAAACCTGAGAGATACGAAACCTCAATACTCCCACCACATTTTTTCTCTAGTGCTTCTCTTAAACCCGCAAACAAAGAATCCCGATTCTGTTGTTCTAGCGCTATATATGGTGAGTAAGTACTTAAAAGCGTCAAATAATCATCAATGCTATAACTGACTTCACACACCAACTCTTCAGAGACTAAATCCTGGAAGCGACCTGAGTCAATAGCAAACTTTCCAAAGCTTCTAAAATTTTTTTCCTGAGTTTCTCTCGTTTCATATTGCCCCAAAGAGGGAGCGTGTATCTGATAAACTTGATGCAAAAGTTGGTAAACTTCGTAATCAGGTTGAGCTTGCATATTCAACATCAAAATCAGAGAACCGTTGTCTTGCAGCGCATCAGCAGCTTTCGGATAGCCAATCTCCGGGGGAATCCAATGAAAAGCAGTGGCTGAAAGTACCGCTTTGAATTTGGTCGGCTCTAACTCCCACTCTTCAAATGTGGTATTCTTAACTTCTACATCTGGATACTTGGCACAATTTTGTCGTGCTAACTCGCAAGCTTCTAAACTTGGCTCAAGGCAGATCATCGAAAAACCAAGACTCGCGAACGATGTTGTTGCAGTTCCAGGACCGCATCCCACTTCAAGAATAATTGCGTTTTTATCAAGTTCAGCTAACTCGACAGCACGAGAAACAAGCTGCATCGGATAGCGTGGTCTTGCTCGATTATAAGCATCTGCAACTTGACTGTACCAACTTTTTCTTTGTTGGACAGTGTAGGCATCTGCGTTAAACCAAGTTATTCTTTGTTCGGATTCCATGAAATGTTCGCGTAGGTAGTGAGCGCTTCAGGGATCAGTTGAGCAAGCTTGGTGTGTACGAAAGCTTAACTATGCGATTACCAATTACCAGCATAATTATACTGATAATTGGTAATCGTATTATTACCAATTACCCATAATTTTTATAGCACAGTTTGTAGATGCTGAACTAATTGCGGTGCGCCCATCGCACCCTCAATTCGATCCACAGGCTTGCCCTGTTTAAATAGTACTAACGTTGGTAGAGCCGAAATTTGATATGCACTCGCTAACTCAGGGTATTTTTCCGTATCAATTTTGACGATTTTCATCTTTCCGGTGAGTTGAGCATTGACTTGCTCTAAAATCGGCACCATCATTTGACATGGACCGCACCAATCAGCATAAAAATCTACCAACACGGGTAAATCAGAAGCTGACAGCATATCTTCAAAGCTATTGAATTGCTTTTTTGTTGACATATAGTACACACCAGTTTTTTACTGTTTGACTTTAATGGTAATTCTTGCCGATTGAAATCGGTGTAACATGTTTTTGCTTTGATTACTGCAAATATATATTACATCACGGCGCTTTACTGAGATACTTTGCATTATTGGGAGCTTCTTACTTTGCGAAAACCAAGACAGGATGAGGGTTATGAACTAAAGCATTAGACTTATTACAAAAGTTATAATTTGGGGTTCTTTCTCTGCGTCAGCCAAAAAATACATAATTATTTACAATTACTTTTTAAATGCAACATAATTGCAGATGAAAGTCCACTCCAAAAAGGAGTATTTACATCAGCTTTCCTTAAACCTTCGCTCGTCCAAGAATTACAATTTCTTAATATAGAGTAACTACCTTTTGCCGCATAAAATCCAGCATTGTTAGTGTGACCATCACCTAAACGAATTTGCCTGCCATTAGCATCAAGTTGAAAAGTAGATTGAATAAAATTTATTAATTGCCAATAATCTTTTTGATTAATTTTAATACATTTAACCTCTAGATAACTGGGGATTATTTGGTAGCCTTTAACGTACATGACAGAAGGAGTGGGAAGAAATAGCGCTTTTAAGATAGTAGAAATTTTTAGATTTGTCCAAGAAAAATTGGACATATAAAAATCGCGATCGCCCCAACCAAAACTTAAATAATTATAATTTTTCTCATGGTCTATACCAATTTCATCTAAAGAGAAATATTGATGCCAGTCAAAAACACTGTTTTCAGTTGGTACTATAATATTAGAGTGAATGCCAGTATTAGAAACACAAATTTTTAGCTCACAATTATATTTTGAGTAATTTTGCCATTTATTAGGTATTAAAATACTGCAATATAATAAAACTAAACAAAAAAAAACGCACTGATATAGCGACGGAAATAACCGTATAATAAGCGTGGGGAACTAAGAACCTTAATATATTTCATAACATACTCAGCACGGTTTATAGAAGATTTGAACCAGGTGAATCGGAAAAGGGGATAATTATATATATAAACTACAAAAGATTAGACTGATGAGTCCCCGCCGCGCACTGCTGTTAGTAAATCCTCATGCCCGCCAAGGACAAAATAGTTTGTCCGAAGCAATCGAGTATCTGAAAAAACTGGGTTTTGATTTGCTGGAAGAGTCTACAGAAAATGCCCAGCAAATACCGGAAGTTATCCAGCGCCATCAACATGAAGTTGACTTGGCGATCATTGGTGGTGGCGATGGCACGTTAAACGCGGCAGTAGACGCTTTAGTAACTAGCCAGTTGCCTTTGGGAATCTTGCCTTTGGGAACTGCCAATGATTTAGCAAGAACTTTAGGAATTCCCAACTCTCTAACCGAAGCTTGTGACATTATCGCTCATGGTGAAGTGCGACGCATCGACCTTGGGTGTGTGAACGACAAACACTTTTTCAACGTTGCGAGTCTAGGGCTGAGTGTAAAAATTACTCAGCGACTTACCAAAGAAGTTAAGCGACGATGGGGAGTCTTTGCTTACGCTGCTACCGCATTGCGAGTAATTTGGGAATCTCGACCTTTTAGTGCAGAAATTCGTATCAACGGCAAATCGATAAAGGTAAAAACAGTGCAAATTGCCGTGGGTAACGGTCGTTATTACGGTGGTGGGATGGCGGTGGCTTACGATGCATCAATCCAAGACCAAAGGCTAGATCTCTACAGTTTGGAGATTAAGCATTGGTGGCAAATTATTCTCTTATTGCCTGCTATGCGACAAGGGCGATACATTAATTCGCGGAATGTCCGCGCCCTAAATGGTCAAGAATTTGAAGTCTATACCCGTAAACCGCGTCCCATCAATACCGATGGTGAAATCACAACTTATACCCCTGCCCACTTCCGCGTTATCCCTCAGGCATTGTCTGTTTTAATGCCACCAAGCAAAAAGTTATGAGGATTGGGCATAGGACAATGGGCATAGGGCAATGACTAATTACCATACGCCATGCTTGCGGTAGATGAAAATTTGAGGTTTAATGAAATATCCTCAACTGTAATTGTATTTCTAAGTAATGAAATTGTTTTAGTTAAATTAAAGCAGGGTATTGTGGCAACTCAGATCAAATCAAGCCAAATACATTTGAGGTTTTCTCAAGATATTAAGTTACTCCTACAACGGTTAGCGCAAGAGCCGCTGACTTTAGGAAATATTGTGGCAGAAACCTCAGAACGGGGTTTTAGTTTGACGATCGCATTACTAGTTTTACCCTTTTTATTTCCCATGCCACCTGGGTTCACGGGTCCTTTTGGTGGCGCTTGTTTGCTATTGTCAGTACAGATGGTTTTAGGTAGACGCCAGCCTTGGCTACCTAAAAAAATTGCCAACTACAAATTTCCTCGCCTTTTTGCTCAGACACTTTTACAAAATCTGCGGCGAGTCACTAAAATATTAGAGAAAATCACCCGCCCCAGGTTGGTGAAAATAGCCAAAAATCCTTTAACTTGGCGATTAAATGGGCTTTGTATCTCTTGGTTAGCAATATTGTTAATTTCACCTGTTCCCCTAACCAATCCGATCCCTACCGTCGGAATTTTGCTATTAGCAGTCGCCAATATAGAATCTGATGGTTTGTTGATGTGTATCAGCTATATTTTTACTGCTTTGACTACCTTACTATTTGCATTCATCGCTTATGCAGTCTGGATGGCTCCCAGTTTACTACCAGCCATATTTAAATAATAAAAGCCCTCAGCCAGAAACCGAGGGCAGTAATTTAATTAGGGTGCATCTACCATTTGTTTATCCGTCACAGCTATGGCTAAATCAGGAGAAATCTCAAAAAAGTCTTTTCGATTGTAGAGACTTTCTACAATCTAAGGTCTCTACGAACGTGGACATGGTATAAATTGTGATTGACAAGAAAAAAATCCTAGCCAGAAGCTGAGGATTGGTCGTGAAGGAATATCAGCCAATCTTATTAATTATGTTTTTTACTACTTGAGATAGATGTGTAAAATATAAATACTCATTAGAGATTATGCAGATGCATAATCTCTAATGAGTGAACGGGTTGTCTAAGTATTTTAAGTAAGATTCCTTTCCGCCAGCTGCCCCAAAGGAGAATCCATTTGGAATGAAAGCAATACGATCGCATCTTCTGCCTTATATTGTGGCGGTGGTGGCTGTTAGTAGCGCATGGCTACTGACATTTTTGCTACACTCACTACTGACACCATTGATTTCTCCATTGTTTGTTGCTGCTGTGACGGTTAGTGTCTGGTATGGGGGGATAAAGCCAGGAATGCTGGCTAGCGCTTTGTCTACTTTAGCCATCGGCTACTTTTTAATTAAACCATCCCAAACGCTGTTTGTTGGTAGTTTTGAGACTGCGGTGCAGCTGAGTGTATTTTTGTTAGTAACAATACTAATTAGCTCGCTCTCCTCAAAGTTACGCACTGCCAAACAGCACCTAGAGATCAGTCTACAAAAGTTACAAGCGAGCGAGTCACGCTTTAGACGCTTGGCTGAGTCTAACATTATTGGTGTAATTGTCGGTGATATGGATGGCGCGATCGCCGAGGCTAACGATGCCTTTTTGAAGATGGTAGGTTATACGCGTGAGGATTTAATATCTGGGCGAGTGCGCTGGCGGGAGATGACACCACCGGAATATATTGAAGTAAGCGATCGCTCTATTGCCGAACTAAAATCTAAAGGCGTACACGATCCTTTTGAAAAAGAATACATCCGCAAAGATAATAGCCGTGTGCCGATTTTACTAGGTTCTGCTACCTTAGAAAATAATCCACAGGTAATAAGTTTTGTATTAGATTTAACCCAGTATAAAAACGCAGAGAATGCCCGAAAAACAAACGAAGAACGCTACCGCGCTTTTGTAGAACAAAGTTCAGAAGCTATTTGGCGCTTTGAAGTAGAAAAGCCAGTTTCGCTTGAATTATCCGAAGATGAGCAAATTCAGCATTTTTATCAATATGGTTACTTAGCAGAATGTAATCATGTCATGGCACAGATGTATGGCTTTTCTTGTGCCGAAGAACTTGTTGGAACAAGGTTAGGAGACATTGTTGTTGCCTGCGATCCCCATAATATAGAATATCTGCGTAGTTTTATTCGCTCTGGCTACCGACTAGTTGACGCAGAATCTGATGAAGTAGATAAGTATGGTAATTCTAAGTACTTCGTGAATAATCTTGTTGGAATTGTCGAAAATGGCGTTTTAATTAGAGCATGGGGAACTCAGCGAGACATCACAGAACGCAAACAAACGGAAATAGCATTGGTTGAAAGCGAGAAGCGTTTTCGGCTACTAGTAGAATCAAATATTTTTGGGGTGGCTATTGGTGACTTTAGCGGGGGGATAAGCTACGCCAACGACTATTTCCTAAATATGATAGGTTATACCCGTGAAGAACTGCACTCCGGGGAAATACGCTGGGATGAAATGACACCACCAGAATACCACGATTTGCAGGTACAAGCATTAGAACAAACAAGAATGCATGGAAGCACCACACCTTTTGAGAAAGAATACATCCGCAAAGATGGTAGTCGTGTCCCCATTCTAATTGGTGGTGCATTGTTGCAGGAATCTAGCGGCGTTGGACAGACAATAGTATTTTCTCTAGATTTAAGCGAACACAAACGAACACAAGAAGCGCTGCGTCAACGAGAAGAACAACTGCGCTTGATTACAAATGCTGTACCGGTTCTAATTTCTTATGTCGATTCCCAGCAACGCTATCGATTTAATAATCAGAAATATGAAGAATGGTATGGCGTTCCCGCTTCGGAAATTTATGGTAAGCATATTCAAGAATTTGTGGACGAGTCAGTTTATGAGTCAATTCGTCCTTATATAGAAGCAGTATTATCAGGAGAAGAAGTCACTTACGAAACTAAAGTATCCGATAAAGATGGCGCAAGCCGTTATGTTGAGGTTTCTTACGTTCCCCAGTTTAATAAAGAAAAAGCGGTAGAAGGATTTGTTGCTTTAATTAACGATATTAGCGATCGCAAGAAAGCAGAGCAAGAACGCGAACAACTGCTACTTCGAGAAAAAGCCGCACGCACCGAAGCTGAAACAGCAAATCGCTTGAAAGACGAGTTTTTAGCTACACTTTCTCATGAACTGCGTACTCCCCTAAATGCGATGTTTGGCTGGACGCAGCTACTAACTACCCGTAAGTTTGATGAAACTACCACAACTCGTGCGCTAGAAACAATTGACCGCAATACCAAAACCTTGAAAATATTAATTGAAGATGTTTTGGACGTATCGCGCATTATCACTGGTAAGCTTAATCTGAAAGTCATACCAGTAAAACTGATAAAAGTTGTGGAAGCAGCACTTGATATTGTGCGTCCAGCAGCTGAGGTTAAAGAAATTCGCCTTCAAAGTATATCCGATTCATCATTAGGATTAGTTTTAGGCGATGCCAACCGCTTGCAACAAATTGTCTGGAATTTGCTTTCTAACGCCATCAAATTCACACCCCACGGGGGAAAGGTGGATGTGCAACTAGTGCAGATTGATTCAGATGTGCAAATTCGGGTCAGAGATACCGGAGAGGGAATTGCTGCCGATTTCTTGCCTTATGTATTTGAGCGTTTCCGTCAGGCAGATAGTTCTAGCACGCGATCGCATGGTGGACTTGGATTAGGACTGGCGATCGTCCGTCATTTGGCAGAATTGCATGGTGGCACAGTCCGCGCCGAAAGTCCAGGAATCGGACACGGAGCAACGTTTATTGTTACTCTACCTTGTAAAGCTGCGATCGCACCGCCAACTACACCAGAGCAATTATCACCCACTGAGGCAAATAAAGTAGTTGAAAAATGTTTGCCAACCCTTGAAGGCTTGCGGGTGCTTGTCGTGGATGATGAAGTTGATGCCCGCGAGTTAATCGCCACAATGCTAGAACCATTAGGAGTACAAGTAATGGCAGCCGCATCTGCAATTGAAGCACTTGTTGCCTTGCAAGCATTTCAGCCTGATGTCTTGGTAAGCGATATCGGGATGCCAGGAGAAAATGGTTACGCCCTAATTCGTAAACTGAGGGAGCTTGAAGAAGAGCAAGGAGGACGGATTCCCGCCGTAGCCCTGACAGCTTATGCTAGGGCAGAAGACCGCACACAGGCGCTTTTAGCAGGCTTTCAGCTACACGTTCCCAAGCCAATCAATCAAGCCGAACTAGCGGCAGTGGTAGCAAATCTTGCTGGAAGGACTTGAAGAGGAGGCAGGAGACAGGAGGCAGGAGACAAGGAGACAGGAGACAAGGAGAATAATTCTTCTTTCTCCCCATCTCCCCCTCCCCCCCTCCTCCGCTCTCCCTATTCCCCAACAATGACTAAAATGAGAATTAACGTAACCTTTTCTATTAGCTAAAGTGTCAGATTCTCTGTCATTGCGCGATCGCTATCTAGCCTTAATCGATGAAATTGTCCAAACTACCCTCAAGGGTAAGATTAGCTCTGTTGAGCAAGTTTATCAAATGTTGCTCAAGGGGGTAAGTTCGGGGACGGGTGAAGTTTTTGAGTTAGCTTTGAGCGATCGCCTCGCTGCCGCCCAGAGCTTGGTAGACTCAGAAAAAGATGAACTGAAAAAAGCGAAAGCTACCCGCAGTTTAAGAGCAATCAAGACGATTGAAAATCAATGGCAACGCACCCAAGAGCAAAATAAAGCTAACAATGCGATCGCCTCCTCCGTTAAAGAAATTACCGCAGATGCAGGCGATCGGCTTGCGGCATTAATGCGCGTCATTGACCCGAACCGAAAGTATCCTCTGAACTTACAACAACTTCAGCAGTTGGCAAAATCTCTACAGCAGGGTTCTGAAAATCAAGAAATTCTGCAACTATCAGAAGGTATCATCCGTGGTTTAGCATCTTGGCAACGACTTTCTGATAATTTGCTCGGCTGGATGTATGAGCAAAACCGCTCATCAATCGGATTTGGCGGTGTACCCGGTGAAAATGGTCCTTGGGCAAGTTGGGAAAAGACAGTTAATAGCCCTTTAATTCAAGCACTTTTTCACACGCTGGCAATGGAACAGTCGGCGATTGAATTTGCCCAACAGCAACGCTTTATTACAGATAGTGACTGGGTGGAATTAACATTGGTGTTGCAGTACTTGCAGCGCGGGTTAGTTAACTGGTTTGACCAACAAGCTTACAACGTCAAAGCCGGTTCAAAGTTATCTATTTCAACTTTCTTGACATTTGCCGCCATTTGGAATCAGTTAGCAAATGGTTTTGAGGGTATAAGCCGCTATAGTAATGCATCTTCGCAAGTGTTGTTACAAATTTTGCGAACCTTTGCCCAGCGTGCGTACTTTCCCTTATACGGGGGAATTTTCGCTTCATTTTCGGGAAGTTATTTACGAGATGCTTTAGATTATTTAGATGAACCGCTGCGACAAGCCGAGGGAACCCAAGAAAAAGCGCGTATTTTGACACTTTTAGGTTATTCACAGCGAGCAATGGGGCAATATGATCGCTCGCTCCAATTTCATCAGCAAGCTTTAGAGATAGCTAGAAATGCAGGCGATCGCCCTTGTGAAATAGCTAATCTCAACCATCTCAGCCGTACTTTTGTGGCATCTGAAAATTATGCCGAAGCGATTAACAACAGTCAACGCGCATTAATACTCAGTAGACAAGCAGGCGATCGCACCGGAGAAGCAAACGCACTGGTAAATTTAGGCTACAGCGAAGTTATGCAAGCGCAGCAGCTCAAAGAAATTGAACCAGAAACTTATGAAATGGCAATTAACTATTTGCAACAAGGCTTAAAGTTATCAGAACAATTAGGCGATATTCAAAGTAAAGCATTGTGTGTTAGCAGCTTAGGAATTGCCTACTTAGTAACAGAACAACCACAACTCGCCATCAAACACTTAGAAGACGGTTTTAACACAGCGCAAACATCCGGTGATTTATATTTACAAGGTTTAAATTTAGCGAATTTAGCTGAAGCAAATTACAGCATGGCAAGTTTTAATAGAGCAATTTATACAGGTTGTCTGGGAATGTATTTGCTAAATCAAATTACTTCTCAAGAGTGGCGTAAAGCAGCCGCGTTACTGACAATTTTACAAGGACAAATGGGTGCGGAAGCTTTTGAAAATGCATTGCAACAACATCGTCCAAAAATCATCGCCGTAATTGGCGTAGATGGATATGATTATATTCCGCAACTATTAGAAGAATACAAGCAAAGTATGTAGGTAAATATTGGATATTATGCCCAATAATTGTTACCCAAATACCAAGCGAATAGAATTCGCGGAGTTTACGGGCACACAAACAAAGCCTGCGTTCGCGTAGCGTGTCGTAGACAAGGCAGGCTTGATAGAGTCCGCGTTCGCGTAGCGTGTCGTAGACAAGGCAGGCTTTGTTTGTATAGCCCCAGACTTCCAGTCTGAGGGGCTTAAGGCGCAAAAATGAATTATATACTCTAAATAAAAGGCAGGAATTGTTATGCTCAACGTAAATTTGGATGACGAAGCTGAGAAGTATTTAGTAGAGATTCTCGCGCAAGAAAAAATAACAAGTAATGAATTGATAAAACGCCTGTTGCATGAACATTGGCAAAGCTTGCAGCCGCGTAAGACCTTTTTAGAACGGCGGGGTGGGCATCCTGAGCATTTACTTGAAGGTCCTAGTGATTTATCTGACCGTGATGCAAGATCCAAGTATCTTGCGGAGTATTTCCAGAAACGGTATGAACAAAGCCAGCAGAAGCAAGAAGCATGACTTATTACCCTGTTATTCTTGTTGATAGCTCTTTACTGGTAGCCTATTACAATGCAAGAGACAGCTATCATGTCCAAGTCCAAGACTTTCTTGCAGACTCTACAAGCAGGCTCATAACTACAGAAGCTTGTATTACCGAAGTGATGTATTTGCTTGCTCCTAATTCGCGCGTGCAAAATGAGTTTTTATCTGATGTAGCTATTCGTTTGTATGAATGTGAATCGTTGATAGTTGAGGATTTTGCCCGTATTGCCGAACTTAATACTCAGTACGCTAGTTTACCAGGAGATTTTGCAGATTTGTCATTGGTGGCTGTTTCTGAGCGTTTGAATATTAGTGCGATCGCTACTCTTGATAAAGACTTCGATATTTATCGTCGCTATCGTCGCCAACCTTTTGAGCGTGTGTTTTTACCGCAGTAATTTTTAAGCATAATCTAGGTTGCGTTGAGGAATGAAACTCAAGTTTGTAACTAATGAATTGTTGGGTTTAACAACATGAAACCCAACATTACTCGTCTAGATAATAAACGAAAAATTTTAATTGCATATTAGATTGCGTATCTATGACACCATAGATTAAGTAACAGCCTGCAATTCCTGCCGCAACAGAGGCTTTATGCTCAACTTTAACATTGCCATTCCCCAAGCATTCAAAGTGAGTCACGACCAATTCCAGGAACTCGCTACTGTTAACCGTGATTTAAAGCTAGAGAGAACCGCAGCTGGAGAATTAATTGTCATGCCTCCTACTGGAAGCGATACGGGCAACCGCAACTTAGATATTGAAGGGCAGCTTTGGTTGTGGAACCGTCAAACTAAACTGGGTAAAGCGTTTAATTCTTCTACGGGTTTTCACTTAGCAAATGGAGCCGATCGCTCTCCCGATGCGTCTTGGATTAAACTACAACGTTGGGAAGCACTTACACCCCAACAACGAGAAGGTTTTGCGCCTATATGCCCAGATTTTGTTGTAGAATTACGTTCTCCTTCTGACAGCATGGACACATTGCGAGCAAAGATGCAGGAATACAAAGAAAATGGAGCTACTTTAGGGTGGTTAATTGACAGAAAAAACCGCAAGGTCGAGATATACAGGCAAAATCAGGATGTAGAAATATTAGATAATCCTGCCACTTTATCAGGAGAAAATTTACTACCGGGATTTGTCTTAGACTTAACTGAGGTTTGGTAGGCTGACATCGCAAGCGGCAAAATCATCACATAATGACATAAAGCCACCCTGCACCAATTACCCATGCCGCAAAATAACCAAATCGCTGTCGAATTTCGCAATGTCACCTTTAGCCGCAATAATCGCCCGTTAGTATCAAATCTCAACTTCACCATCCGTCAAGGAGAAGCATTGGTATTACTTGGACGCAGTGGAAGCGGCAAAACTACGACAATGAAATTAATTAATCGCCTGTTTATTCCCACAAAAGGCGAAGTTTTATTTGATGGTATTCCCACAACTCAATGGAATGAAATTAAACTCCGGCGCAAGATTGGTTATGTAATTCAAGAAACTGGTTTATTTCCTCATTTCACTGTTGAACGAAATGTAGGTTTAGTTCCTTCTTTAGAAGGTTGGAAATCGAAACAAATTAAAACGCGAGTTTATGAATTGTTGCAATTAGTCGGTTTAAATCCCGAACAATTCGCGCAAAGATATCCTCATGAACTTTCGGGAGGGCAAAGACAAAGGGTGGGTGTGGCAAGAGCATTAGCAGCCGATCCGCCCGTTTTAATGATGGATGAACCCTTCGGCGCACTCGATCCAATTACACGCTTAGAATTGCAACAAGAATTTAGAAGGTTACAACAAGAATTAGGCAAGACAGTTGTTTTTGTCACGCATGATATTCAAGAAGCTTTTGTTTTGGCATCAAGGATTGGTTTAATGTATGGAGGAGAATTGATAGTATTAGATACGCCGACAGAATTTAGGCGATCGCCTCATCCAGAAGCCCTTGCCTTTATTGAATGTCTGCGTACCCTGGAAACCTTCTCTAAAGACAGTTTATGAACAATTTCTTCCTCATCAAATACGCTCCAGAAATCCTCCAGCATACACTAGAACACTTATTTTTGGTAAGCATTGCAATTGTAATTGCCATACTTATAGGCATTCCCTTAGGCATTTTAATTACCCGCATAACTAGCCTGCGCCAACCAATTCTTATTATTGCAAATATTCTGCAAACAATTCCCAGTTTGGCGCTATTTGGCTTACTTATTCCTGTGCCATTTATTGGCGGAATTGGCGCAACTCCAGCAATTGTTGCACTTACTTTATATTCATTCTTACCGATCATTCGCAACACTTATACTGGTATTACTAATGTCGATCCAGCTATTCGGGAAGCTGGACGGGGTATGGGAATGACAGATAGACAATTGTTGTTGCAAGTTGAGATTCCCTTGGCAATGCAAGTGATTCTCGCGGGTGTGCGCGTAGCGACGGTGATTGCTATTGGTATTGCAACCATCGCAGCGGCAATTGGTGCTGGTGGTTTGGGTGAGTTAATTTTTCGCGGAATTTCAGTTGTAAATAATGATTTAATTTTAGCTGGCGCAGTTCCAGCAGCGGTAATTGCTTTAATTGCAGATTTTGCTATTGGTTTGCTAGAAAGTAAATTAAAAGTTAAAAATTAACATGAATGTTCAAAGATTTTTTGTATTCTGCTTTTTAACTTTTGCTTTAATAGTTTCACTGGCAAGTTGTCAGCTTAATTCCAATAATAAAAGTAGTGCTGAGATTGTTGTTGCTTCTAAAGGCTTCACTGAGCAAGATATTTTAAGCGAACTATTAGCACAGCAAATTGAAACCACAACTAATTTCAAAGTCGAACGTCGCCGCTTTACTAGTGCTTTGGTGACACACAATGCTCTGATTGCTGGCAAAATTGATGCGTATGTTGAGTATACAGGCACGGCTTTTACAAGTATATTGAAGCAAAAAGTTATAAACGATCCAAAAGTAGTTTACGAAAAGTTGAAACAAGCTTACGCGCAGAAATTCAATTTAGAAGTAATGAGACCTTTGGGTTTTGAAAACACTTTTGCAATGATTATTCGCGGTGAAGATGCAAAGCGCTACAATATTCAAACTCTTTCCCAAGCTGCTGAATATACACCTCAATGGCGTGGTGGTTTTGGCTATGAATTTGTGGAAAGGGAAGATGGTTTTCCCGGATTAGCGAAAACTTATGATTTACGCTTTGCTAAATCTCCCCGCTTGATGGAGTTGGGGTTAATATATCGGGCTTTGCTGCAAAAACAAGTAGACATGATAAATGGTAATTCCACTGATGGACAGATTGCCCGCTTGGGTTTGGTGGTGCTAAAAGATGATAAGCAGTATTTTCCTCCTTATGAAGCAGCACCGATTGTGCGTCAAGCAACTTTGAAAAAATATCCGGAAGTCAAAAAAGCGATCGCTCAACTTTCTGGTAGAATTACTGCTGATGAAATGCGACAATTAAATTATCTGGTTGAGGGTGAATTACAAGATATCAAAGACGTTGTACGCCAGTTTCGCAAATCTAAGGGTTTAGCTTCACCCAAAGATAGTATTAGCAATTCGTAATCAGCAGTTTATTGCTCATGTAATTTAAGCAGTAAAGTGCTTACTACAAAATTTTTATGAGTGACTGAATTTATGAATACCAATTTACGCCAAGTTATCAAAACATCAGTTCAAGCTAGTATTGTTTGGTTTTGTCTTGCGAGTGGAAGTGTTCTTTCTCAAACCCTACCTCTTTCACCTAATTTGATTGGCTTCAACTCAGATGAAGGAGAAAAGTTATTAATTGACAGTAAATCTAGAGAAGATTTTTTCCCCCTAAGCACGCAGTTTGTTACTCAAAACAATCAAGCATATTGTGGGGTAGCTAGTATTGTGATGGTGTTAAATAGTTTAGGAATACCCGCACCAGAAGTACCGCAATATAAACCCTATCGAGTATTTACTCAAGAAAACTTTTTTAGCAATGAAAAAACTAAAAAAGTCCTTCCGGCTGAGGTTGTTTCTCAAAAAGGTATGACTTTAGACCAAATTGGTGGATTATTAGCAAGTTATAACGTCAAAGTTAATGTTTATCATGCTGCTGACACTAGTATAGAAAAGTTTCGCTCTTTAGCAGCAGAGAATTTAAAACAGCCGGGAAATTTCATTTTAATTAACTACTTACGCAAAGAAATTGGGCAAGAAAAAGGCGGGCATATCTCACCCTTAGCGGCGTACAATGAGCAGACAGATAGGTTTTTAATTTTAGATGTTTCGCGTTACAAATATCCCCCCGTGTGGGTAAGAGCAGCAGACTTGTGGAAAGCGATGGCAACAACTGATTCTGAGTCAGGTAAGACGCGGGGATTTGTATTTGTTAGTAAAGGTTCTTAAGTAATAAGCGCTTGCTAAATGAACGTTTATTTGAGGTTACAAAACTAACTTACAATTAAACCATCCTGAACTCGGATAATTCTTTTTGTTTGAGCCGCGATATCTGGTTCATGAGTCACAATCACAATTGTGATACCTTGTTCGTTAAGTTCTGTTAACAAATTCATTACCTCATAAGAAGTCTCAGTATCTAAAGCTCCCGTTGGTTCATCTGCTAAAACTAATGCAGGTCTATTGACTAAAGCACGCGCGATCGCTACTCGTTGTTGTTGTCCCCCAGAAAGTTGGCTGGGACGATTGGAAATGCGATCGCCTAATCCCACCCTTCTCAAAGCGTCTAATGCTCTTTTACGGCGTTGTGGCTTTGGTAGGTTCGCATAAACCATAGGTAACATAACATTATCTAGAGCAGTTGCACGCGATAGAAGGTTAAATTGTTGGAAAACAAAACCGATTCTTTGGTTGCGAATATACGCTAATTCATCATCATCAAAAGTAGTCAGGTTTCTACCTTCAAAAATATAGTTTCCAGTTGTCGGACGATCCAAACAACCGACAATATTCATTAACGTAGATTTACCCGAACCTGACGCACCCATAATCGAGACATATTCACCTTCTTCAATAGAGAGTTGAATTCCCTTCAATATGGGGACAGTAACTTCTCCTAAATGGTAAGTTTTAGTAATAGATTCCATCCAAATCATCGTTGTCATATTGATTTAAAATTGTTAGTTCTTTGTTGTTTGTAGAGACGCGATTAATCGCGTCTCTACGTGGTTAGTTGTTCTTTGATAGTTGTGATCCCATTTATATATAAAAATATAGCTAATTAGCCCACGCAGGTGGGCTTTGTTCGTATAGCCCCAGGCTTATAGCCTGAGGAATAAATCATCAAAAAAAATAGATATTAATCACTTCTTAAAGCCGTAATTGGATCTAATTTAGAAGCGCTTCGTGCTGGAATGACTCCCGCGAGTAAACCAACACTTAACGAAAGTCCAAACCCGACAATTATTGACCAGAAAGAAACTACAAAAGGAAACTTAAAAATAGTTGCCGCTACAAAAGCAATTAAAATTCCACTTCCAATTCCAATACCTCCGCCAACAGTAGAAATTACAATCGCTTCCGCTAAAAATTGATTAAGAATAGCTGAATTTGTCGCCCCTACTGCTTTGCGAATTCCGATTTCCCGCGTTCGTTCGACAACAGAAACCAGCATAATATTGGCGATTCCAATGCCACCAACAACTAAAGAAATTCCAGCGATCGCTACCACCATCACCGTAAATAAACCAACAATATTCGTAAAGGTGCTAATAATATCAGCTTGGTTAGTAATCCGAAAATCATCAGCCTGCGGTGGGTAGATATTGTGACGCAAACGTAAAAGATTGGTAACTTGAAACTGAACAGCTTCTAACTGTTCCTGATTTCCAGCTTTAATTAAAATCCCATTTACAGAAACGCCAGATAAAGCATTGTTACCTACAAGTCTAGCTGACATAGTAGTAAGAGGTATAAAAACTAGGTTATCTCGATCCATCCCTCCTTGGGAACCCTTAGACTGCGTTACGCCAATCACTTCATAAGCCTCTCCTCTAATCCGGATTCTCTTGCCTATGGGATCGCCACCGTCGTTAAACAGAGTACTCTCAAGCGTAGGTCCAATAACAGCAACTTCTCTGGCAGTATCTAGTTCTTCTTGATTAAAAAATCTTCCATTTTCGATCTGGATATCTCTTACTTCTGGGTAATTTAAATCAGTACCATAAACAGGTGTTGAATCGTTCTGACCTCCATAAACAATTTGTGCATTTCGTTGTAGGTAGGCAGAGACAATTTGGGCAGATGGTGCTTGTTGAGCGATCGCTTTCGCATCATCCCAAGTTAATGTACTGCTAGAACCAATTCCTTGACGGATATTTCCGCTTGTAGCTGCACCAGAAAAGACTGAAAGAACATCCGGACCCAATGCTTGTATCTGTTGCTCGGTTCCTTTTTGCACACCCTGACCAACAGAAGTAATAGCAATTACTGAGGAAATCCCAATAATCACGCCCAGCATAGTTAGTCCTGTGCGTAATTTGTTACTCCAAAGTGTCTCCACAGCCATTGACAAGATTTCTGACAGTGAGACAGTACGGCTATTTTTCTGTTTAGTAAAAACCTTAAGCATATTGTTATATTTATAACTAAATTTTTAAGGCGCACCACCACGACCACCGCCACCACGACCACTACCACCACCTCCTCCTACACCAGGAAGAATCCCTCCTCGCGGTGTTGACTGCGGTCGTGACCCTGGTGGAAAGCTGAGTAATACCCTTTCGTTTCCTTTCAATCCAGATTTAACTTCGGTATATTTATCTACAGTAGCGCCAGTTTGAATGCGAGTAAACACAGGTTTGTTATCTTCTCCTGCCACAAACACACCTGTAGACCTTTCTCGGCGCACAACCGCTGCTGTCGGTACCACAAGAGCATTTTTTAATTGACCTACTTCAAAATCTGTTGTTACATTCATCCCAGAGCGCAATAGATTTTCGGAATCCGAGACAATGGCTACCTTCACTTGAAAGCTGGTAACATTTTGCTCTACTATTGCTTGAGCGCCAATTTGACTGACTTTACCCTCAAAGGTTTTTCCTGGATAGGCATCTGCTGTAATTATGACTTTCTGACCAAGGCGGATTTTAGCAATATTTACTTCAGCTATATTTGCTACAACCTGATTTGTAGAAGCCAAAGATACGATTGAAGAAGAAGTTGCACTAGATACAGCACTACCTGAGGTGGTTGGCGTGACAAAAGCGCCTGGGTCAGCATACTTTTGAGTTATAACACCATCAAAAGGTGCCCGAAGTACGGTGTCATTGATTTGGGTTTGGATGGTTTGCAGCGAACCGCGAGCGGAAGCTAACTGAGCGCGTGCTTGTTCAATATCTTCTGTGCGTGTTCCCGCTTTCAAAAGTGCTAGAGCCTGCTGTCTCTGCCTGACAACAGCTCGTAATTGTTCGATATCTTCTGGACGCGAGCCGGCTTTCAAAAGTGCTAAAGCCTGCTGTCTTTGCCTGACAACAGCTCGTGCTTGTTCGATATCTTCTGGACGCGAGCCGGCTTTTTGCAACCCTAATGCTTGCTGTGCTTCATTTACTTGACCTTGGGCACTGTCACGATCTGCACGGCTTTGGTTTACAGTTTGAAGAGAAATGGCTCCAGAATTGTAAAGTTGCTGATTGCGGCGTAAATCATCTTCTGCTTTAGTTAAGTTTGCTTGAGCGCTTTGTAAACGTGCTTGTGCAGAACCAATATCTTGAGGTCGATTACCTGTTTGTGCTTTTTGCAAATTTGCTTGAGCCTCATCTAATGCTGCTTGTGCAGAACCAATATCTTGAGGTCGATTACCTGTTTGTGCTTTTTGCAAATTTGCTTGAGCCTCATCTAATGCTGCTTGTGCAGAACCAATATCTTGAGGACGATTACCTGCGATCGCTTTTTGTAGATTTGCCTCTTGTTGTGCTATTTGCGCTCTGGCTTGGGTGAGTTGTCCTTGCAGGTTAGAATCATCCATATTCGCAAGTATCTGACCCTGTTTAACCGTATCCCCTTCCTTCACCAGCAATCTTTTCAGTATGCCTGATTGTTTCGGACTGACATTAATCGACTTTTCGGGCTTAACAGTTCCGTTCGCCGAAATCTTAATCGCTAAATTTTGACGAGATACAGGCTGTGTCAAAACTTTTTGGTTTGCTTCTTGTTTGGGAACAACGACTGCCTGCCGATAAACTACGTAGCCTCCTCCACCCGAAATACAAAATGCCAGTAGCCAAGGTAGCCAGTTAATTCTGCCCTTTTTCTTCTTCTTCTTTTGTTCGGGCAAAAAATTTGTGGAATCTACAGGCTGTGATGTATCTAATTTCATTTTTAATTTCCGGTGTAGAAATAATGGCTACCGAGAGGCATTGCTAGAAAAACTTAGGTTAACTATAATATGATAATTTTGTATTAACGATTTCTTGAATTAATAGTGTTTTAATCGAGCCTCATACAGGTTTGTATATATCTTTCTTTTTGTATAACTCACTTTCAGCTACTGCATACACGCATACGTTTTTTGTACTTGTTGCTTTTGCTTTAGTGTAAACACTTTTGATATCCATCATATGAAATTAACTCAAACAATCATATGTATCAATAGTTCTAAACTCATCCATGACTAAAGTCACGAGTTTTGCTTAGTATATTCTTGGACTAACTTATCAATAGACTTCTTGGAGACGTAGGGGAAAGGGGAAAGGGTATGAAAAAACATATATTTATAGAATGAGTGCAAAAGGTCTAATTAACAGTCCTAGACTAAGTACACGCATTGGACGCATTTTATAGAGAAATATTTAACAAAAACTCTGCGACTCTCCGCGTTTACCTCCTTTGCCCCCTTTAGGTTCATCAGTTCGACGGGACGGAAACCGATTCCACCGGATGATTCACCTCTGCGTTTAAAAACGCCCACAGGCATGAGATTCCTGGGGCTAAACGAACAAAGCCTGCCTCCGCAGGCTTGAAGATTTTAGCCCACGCAGGTGGGTTTAGTTCGTTTAGCGACACCCTTCTAAATGTTAGTAAATGCATTGGGATGTGCCCAAATACATTGACCCGTTATGTTAATGCATGAACCTGCGATACATTTAAAAGCCCTACGCTCTTACGTAAAACTATAATAATTCTTGCTCATATGGATGATTTTTTCGTGCCTTGTGAAAAATCAGGGTTCGTGAGTATAATTAGTGATGTGGCTCATGACACTCATAGGGAAAGAGTTTAATGATCGCCCTAACCGGAGTGGCCTTCCAAAAAAAAATCTATGAGAGTTCAGCATCTCTGGTGTACCGGGGCATCAGAGTGCAAGATGATCAACCGATCATCGTAAAAATGCTAAAGCTTGATTATCCTTCTCCCCAAGAACGGACTCGCTACAGACAGGAATATGAAATTACTCGTTCCCTCAAAGAGGAAGGAGTTGTCAAGGCATACAGCCAGCAGGACTATGAACGCACGATCGCCATTCTCTTAGAAGATTTTGGCGGAGAATCTATCGAACGATGGATACGGCAGCAACCAGACTTCCGCCCCATGTCCCTAGGCAATTTTTTACGATTCGCGATCAAGCTCACAGATATACTGGGCAGAATCCATGCCGCCAATATCGTTCATAAAGATATTAACCCTGGAAACATCGTTTTTAATCCGGATACTGGTGTTGTTAAAATCATTGATTTTGGGATTGCTACCCGCTTTAACCGCACAAATCCAACGTTTCAAAGCCCTCATGGTTTAGAAGGAACACTTGCTTACCTGTCTCCAGAGCAAACCGGACGCATGAACCGCTTGCTCGACTACCGCACTGATTTCTACTCGCTTGGCGTAACATTCTACGAACTGCTGACTGGACAGTTGCCGTTTCCCACTACAGACATTCTGGAGCTAGTCCATTGTCATATTGCTAAATCACCTGTTTCTCCGGATGAACTGAATGCCAAGATTCCTAAAACCATTTCAGAGATTGTTCTGAAACTAATGGCGAAAAATGCAGAAGATCGCTATCAGAGTGCTTGGGGCATCAAGGCGGATTTAGAACGCTGTTCAGAGCAATTTACAACAACAGGTCAAATTGCTCACATTCAATTAGCTCTGCAAGATATTTCCGATCAGTTTCACATTCCCCAGAAGCTATATGGAAGGGATAAGGAAATTGCAATGCTGTTAGCGGCGTTCGTTCGCGTAGCGTGTCCAGAGGACAATCGGGTTGCGTGTTCGGAGGACAGTGTTGAAACAAGATTCAACGTCGAAATGATGTTGCTATCTGGCTACGCTGGAGTTGGCAAATCAGCACTGGTACAAGAGATCTACAAACCCATCACGGCGAAACGTGGTTATTTTATCTCTGGTAAGTTTGACCAATTTCAGCGTAACATTCCCTACAGCGCGATCGCTCATGCCCTGCAAAAATTAGTGCAACAAGTACTGGGTGAACCTGATGAGCAGTTGTTGCAGTGGCGATCGCACCTTCTAAAGGCTTTGGGAACCAACGGACAAATCATCATTGATGTGATCCCGGAAGTTGAGTTGATTATTGGCAAGCAGCCACCCGTATCAGAAGTTGGGGCAACGGAAGCTCAAAATCGCTTTAATCTAATTTTTGGGAAGTTTGTGCGGGTGTTTTGTTCAAAGTCACACCCGCTTGTGATCTTTTTAGATGATTTGCAGTGGATAGACTCAGCAACACTTAAGTTAATCGAGTTGATGCTGCTTGATGAGCAAACCCAATCGCTATTTTTGATTGGAGCCTATCGAGATAATGAGGTAAATTCAACCCATCCGTTGATGTTAACGCTAGAGAAACTCCGAAAACAAGGGGCAGTGCTTCAGGAGATAATCCTCTCACCATTAACGCTTGAGCCACTGATTCAGTTGATTGCCGAGACGCTACATCAGAATGCAGACACAGTTTGTTCCTTAGCCGAGTTAGTACTGCGTAAAACCGAGGGCAATCCTTTCTTTGTCGGTGAATTTTTGAGAATGCTGCATAGCGAAAATCTGCTGACCTTTGACCCCCCTCAATCCCCCCTTAGTAAGGGGGGAAGTAAAGGGGGGTGGCAATGGAACATTGCTGATATTCAAGCCCAGGATATTACCGATAATGTGGTGGAGTTGCTACTGATCCAGTTAAAGAAATTACCAGAAAATACACAGCAAATTCTCCAGTTAGCAGCTTGTATCGGTGCTGAATTTAATTTAGATACGTTAGCGATCGTTTGCGAGAAAACTGCTAAAGCGGTTTCTCTAGATTTACTAGTAGCCATCCAAGCTCGATTAATTCAACCTTTATCTGAATTAGACGAAAATCTGTTAGTTCAAGAATATAAGTTTTTGCACGATCGCGTACAGCAAGCCGCCTATGCTTTGATTGATGCGTCACAGAGGCAAATCATTCATCTGCAAATCGGTCGTAATCTCCTCGAAAAAACTTTACCAGAGCGATTAACGGACAGAGTGTTTGAAATTGTTGATCACTTAAATCATGGGATTGAACTTCTCACCAATCAATCTGAACGCAATGAAATTGCCAAACTAAATTTAATCGCAGGTCAGAAAGCAAAAGGGGCGATCGCGTATAGTACGGCAAAAAACTATTTAGCTACAGGAAGGAAATGGCTAGGAGCGTCTAGCTGGCAAACAGATTATGATTTGACTAGGACTTACGCAAGCGTCACAATATAAGGTCAACTGGCACATATATTTCAATTTGCCGTAAATGCTTGTAAGCATTGATTTATAAACCTTAGAGCCATATTAATTCTATGTGACAGTTTTCAGATAAATGTGCCAGTTGCGTAAGTCCTGTTGACATTAAACTTACATTTAGAAATAACAGAAGTCGCTTACTTGTGTGGCGATTTTGAGCAGGTAGAATCCTGGGCGGCGATCGTTCTACAATCAGCTCAAAGAGTTCTTGATACCGTAAAAATTTATGACATTAAAATCCAAACTTACATCGCGCAGAACCATCTCTTAGAAGCGATCAATACAGCATTGCACGTTTTACAGCAACTGGGAATCAGGTTTTCCGAACAGCCAAGTCAGTTGGATATTCAGCTTGAAATAGACGCGATCGCATCACTCTTTAACGAGATGCCGATTGAAGAGCTGAGTTATTTGCCGGAAATGGTCGAACCAGATAAGTTAGAAGCAATGAGAATCCTATCAAGGATAACGACCGTTGCCCAAATTGCGGCTCCTAATTTGATGCCTCTATTTGCGTCTAAGCAAGTCAGCTTGTCAATTCAGAATGGAAATGCGTCTACATCTCCTGTTGCCTATGCAAACTTTGGGTTAATTCTGTGTGGGATGGTTGGAAACATAAAGTCTGGTTACGAGTTTGGGCAGCTTGCCCTAAGACTTTTGTCACAGCCATATACCCATGCAATCAAATCTCGGACTGTAACAATTGTAAGTAACTTTATTACCCCGTGGAAGAAACATGTCAGGGAAACATTGCAGCAATTCCTAGAAGGCTATCAAAGTGGGCTTGAAACAGGAGATTTAGAGTTTGCTGCCTATTGTGCTCATTGTTATTGCTTTCACTCCTTTGCTGTCGGGAAAGAACTCGTGGAACTTGAACGTAAGATGACGAAGCATGGTGAAGCAATCCGTCAAATTAAACAAGAAGTAGCACTTACCTGGAATCAGGTATATCAGCAGTCTATCTTGAATTTAATCGGACGCTCAGTTAATCCATTCCGTCTAATTGGAGAAGCATACAATGAGGAAAGCAAACTGCCACAGCATGAAATAGCAAATGATGGATTTGCAATCTTCAATGTACATTTAAATAAGCTTTTCCTATGCTATTTATTTTATGAGTATAATCAGGCAATTCAGAACTCAGATATAGCAGAAAATTATTTGCTCCAGATGACTGCTACCTTTGCTAAGGTTTTGTACTATTTCTATGATTCTTTAACTAGACTCGCAATATATCCTGAAAGCTGTGCTCAAGCACAGCCAGAAACTCTCAAAAAAGTTGCGGCTCATCAAAAAGAAATGAAACACTGGGCACAGTATGCTCCGATGAATTATTTGCATAAATATTATCTAGTTGAGGCAGAGAAAGCGCGAGTTTTAGGGCGGTTGTTTGACGCAGAAGAGTTCTACGAACAAGCAATTCTTGGTGCTAGAGACAATGAGTACATTCAAGAAGAAGCCTTAGCCTACGAATTAGCTGCCAAACATTATCTGGTGCGGGGTCGGGAAAAAATTGCCCAAACCTATATGAAAGAAGCTCACTACTGCTATGAGCGTTGGGGAGCGATTGCAAAGGTTAAGGATTTAGAAAATCGCTATCCACAGTTCTTTCCTCAATCGTTGGACAGCGCTGACACGCCAATCCGGACTACTTCTGGAACCACCTTGAGTCGCTCAGACAACTCTTTTGATCTAGCGGCGGTATTGAAAGCCTCTCAAGCCATTTCCAGTGAAATTGAACTAGAGCAGTTACTCTGTTCGTTGATGCAGATTCTAATTGAGAATGCTGGCGCACAAACCGGACGCTTGATTTTAGAAAACTCAGGAGAATGGGCGATCGAAGCTGCTTGTGAACTAAATGATGGTGAAAATGTTGGTGCTACACGCGTGCTGCAATCGCTTCCAACAACAGGTCGCTTATCTGAATCAATTATTCAATATGTAATCCGAACGCATGAGTCTGTCATTTTAAGTGATGCAACTCGTGAAGGTAATTTTATCAATGATCCCTACATTCAACAGAACCAAATTCAATCACTTCTCTGTTTACCGCTATTAAATCAAAGTAAGCTCGTTGGTGTGTTGTATCTAGAAAATCAATTAATAACTGGGGCGTTTACACCAGAGCGATCGCAGGTCTTGAATCTGTTATCATCCCAAGCAGCCATTGCAATTGAAAATGCCAAACTCTACTCAAAGCTACGTGCTAGCGAAAGTCAGATGGCTCAATTTCTAGAAGCGGTTCCAGTGGCAATTGCAGTATTAGATGCGGCGGGTCGCCCCTACTACGCCAATCAACGGAGAATTGAGTTAGTAGGTAAAGGGATTGATCCTTCTGTAACACCAGAGCAGTTCGCAGAGGTTTATCAATTTTATCTGGCGGGAACGGAGCAAAAATATCCAACTGAGGAACTGCCAATCATCCGGGCGTTGCGCGGCGAACGCACCACAGTTGACGATATGGAAATTCACCGAAATAACGCAACCATTCCAATTGAGGCGTGGGGGACTCCAGTATTTGATGAACAGGGCAATGTGGCTTATGCGATTGTAGCCTTTCAAGACATTACAGAACGCAAACAAGCCGAGCAACTCCTAGCCGATTACAACCGCACCTTAGAACAACAAATCGCCCAACGAACGGCGGCTTTACAGCAAAGCGAAGCAGAACTACGCCATCGGGAACAGGAATTACGGCTGATTACCGATGCTCTACCTGCTCTAATCAGCTATGTAGATGCCAATCGATGCTATCAATTTATCAACCGCACCTATGAAGTCTGGTTTAGCTGTAGTCGAGATGAGATTTTGGGCAAGTCTGTTCGTGAACTCCTGGGTGAGGCGGCTTATCAAATTGTTGAACCGTATATCAATCAAGCGTTAGAAGGCCAAACGACAACAATTGAAGCAGAAATTCTCTTTTCGTTTGGTAAAAAGTATATCAGTGCTACCTTGATCCCCGATTTCGATGGCAATGCTCAAGTGAGAGGATTCTATGGTCTAATCACAGACATTAGCGAACAGCGAAACGCTGCACTGCGTGAACGTAAACGAGCCGAAGAAGCCTCAATTTTGGATGAACGTAACCGTATGGCACGCGAAATTCACGATACGCTGGCACAGTCCTTCACCGGCATTATCATTCACGCTAGATCTGCTGCAAACAAGATAACGTTAGATCCGGAAAAAGCTCTGGCTTACCTGGCTCAAGTACAGAACTTAGCTCGAACTGGACTGGCTGAGGCACGCCGCTCTGTAGAGGCGCTGCGCCGTCCATACTTATTGGAAAATAATGATCTGCTTAGCGCTTTCAAGCATCTAATAACCCAGCTAGAATCATCTACAGGTACGATAATTATGTGCGAAGCCATCGGTATCCCCTATCCGCTACCTTCAGAGGTGGAGAATAATCTGCTGAGGATTGGACAAGAAGCATTGACTAATGCGCTCAAGTATGCTTATGCAACTGAAATTCGCGTTGAACTAATCTATCAGTCCACGCAGTGCATATTAAGAATCAAGGACGATGGACAGGGATTTTCCATCGATCGTTCTTCTAGTCACAATGGTTTTGGTTTATTGGGGATGTCAGAACGGGCTGATCGCATTGGGGCACAGCTCCAAATCCAGAGTGCCCCTGGACAAGGGACAGAAATTGCAGTGTCCGTGAATCAGGAAAAGCTATCATGAGCCAACCCAATACCATTCGTATTCTGGTTGTAGACGATCACCCTGTTGTGCGTCAGGGCTTGGTTGCGATGCTGGAAGAAGCGCCAGATATTCTTGTAGTTGAACAAGCTGGGAATGGTCGTGAGGCACTCGCCGTCTTCCGTCAACAGCAACCAGATGTGACTTTAATGGACTTGCGAATGCCCCTGATGGATGGCGTCGCTGCCATTACTGCCATCTGCGCCGAGTTTCCTGCTGCTCGAATCATCGTGTTGACGACCTACGACGGCGATGAAGAAATTTATCAAGGATTGCGCTCAGGTGCCAAAGGATATTTACTCAAGGATGCCGAGCCAGAAGAATTGCTGGACGCGATTCGCGCCGTTCACAAAGGACAGAAGCACGTTCCACCCCGCGTCGGTGCCAAACTTTTAGAGCGCATGGCGAGTCCAGAATTAAGCGATCGCGAGTTAGAGGTGCTTCAACTCATTACAACGGGCAAGAGTACCCAAGCTATTAGCAAAGCTTTACATATTACTGAACGCACTGTCAATTTTCATATCAATCATATTTTAAGTAAGCTGGGTGTGGAGGATCGCACTCAGGCTGTAATCGTTGCGTTAAGGCGTGGCATTGTTAGCTTGTAGCGTGATACCTGTCAAATTTGTCAGTTTATTAGCTGTCTAATTTGTCAGCTTATCTCCTGACATTTTTCTCAGCGACAAAATCGAATGAACCCTCTAAATTGAGATTATGCAACAGATAACAGAGCGACATCGGTTTACCCAATTGTGAAAAAAGTTTCATTCATAGCAATCATCTGTCTCTATCTGCTGCACTCTTTTCCTTAAAGGTGCCAAATGAGTCTCGGTGATTATAATCGGTTGCTTGTGCCGATTTCAGAACAAGATCATATTCAGGGATTGGTGAGTACTTCAGTGACACTCGTCCAATATGGTGACTACCAGTGTCCCACTTGTGGCGAAGCTCACCGATTAATCAAGGCAATCCAGCATCAGATCAATGACTTGTGTTTTGTATTTCGCCACTTTCCACAGTTGCAAATACATCCTTATGCTCAACGTGCAGCTGAAGCAGCCCAAGCGGCAGCCACCCAAGGTCAGTTTTGGCAGATGCACGACATTTTGCTCACCCATCAACAAGCGTTAGGAAACGATTATCTTGTGGAGTATGCCAATAATCTAGGACTCGATATTCCCCAATTTCTGCAAGATATATCCTCTCAAGTACACATAGCGCGTATTAATCAAGATATAGAAAGTGGATTACACAGTGGAGTAACGGCTGCCCCAGCTTTGTTTATTAATGGAATTCGATATACCAGTCCCTGGAACATTGAGCAGTTGATGGCAGCTATTGTCACTGCAAGTCATTAATGTTCCTGGTCTTTAACCCCAACTAAAAAAGAGAGGGTAAGCAGCTATGCAAAGAAGAACCAGTTTTGAAAGTAAAGGACTAAAGTGTTCCGTCACCTTTTACACTCCGGATCAAGTCGCATCCGGCGATCGCTTTCCCGCCATTGTCATGGCTCATGGAATTGGCTTGACCAAAGAGATGGGTCTGCCGCAGTTTGCTGAGCTCTTCGTTCAAGCCGGGTTCGTCGTCTCGCTGTTCGATTATCGCTACCTTGGTGCCAGTGAGGGAGAGCCTCGTGGGCAAATGATCCCTGCCGAGCAGCATGAGGACTTCCGCAATGCCATCACCTGGACCCAACTACAAAGCGAAGTTGATCCTGAACGCATAGGTCTGTGGGGCTTTTCTTATAGCGGCGGTCATGCGCTGCATTTGGCCGCATTCGATCCGCGCGTGAAAGCAATCGTGGCACAGATGCCTACGGTAAATGCGTTTCTCATCTCCCGCCGCGTTGCCTCCCCACTTGAACTCGAAGAACTCACGAAGATAGTTTCACTTGACCGGATAAAACGGTATCAAACCTCAGAGGTGAGCTACCTCCCGTTGGTTGCCCCACCCGGTCAACCCAGCTTCCTTGCGACGCCCGATGCGTTCAATTGGGTTGAATCGGTCAAGAGCGCGAGTGAAGGAAGATGGGAGAATCGGATCTCCTTTGAATCGATTGAACACTGTCTCTATTACGAACCGGTTCCTCACCTTGAGGCGATCTTTCCCACCCCGCTATGCCTCATTACGGGCGAGAAGGACTTTCTTTCACCTGCCGACTTGACCGCCGATGTCCATGCGCGTGCGATGGAGCCGAAGTCTCTCACAATTTTGAAGGGCGGACACTTTGACGGCTTCCAGGGAGAGGGCTTCGAGATTGCAAGTACAACTGCCTTGAGATGGTTCGAGAAATATTTGAAGCAGGCTTGAAAGTCCTTTGTCGCTGCAAATCATTTAAGCTGCGAGTAGTCAAAGAAAAGTATTTGAGATAAATATGACAAAAACCATTTTCATTACAGGAACCTCCTCAGGACTGGGCAAAACCACTGCGCGCTTTTTCGCCCACGAAGGCTGGAACGTTGTGGCTACAATGCGGCGACCGGAGGAAGAACGAGAACTTGTCCAACTCCCCAACGTGCTTGTCACGCGGTTAGACGTTCAAGATCGCGTGAGCATCGCTACGGCAATCGAGGCTGCGATCGCTCTATTTGGGCGAATCGACGCTTTAGTCAATAATGCTGGCTTTGGACTCTTCGGGTTGTTCGAGGCGACACCACCCGAAAAGATAGCGGAGCAATTCAACATCAACGTCTTTGGGGTCATGGATGTTACGCGCGCGATTTTGCCACATTTTCGGCAAAACAAAGGCGGTTTGATCCTCAATATAAGTTCCGGAGGTGGCGTATTCACGCTGCCGATGCTTTCGCTATATTGCGCCAGCAAGTTTGCACTCGAAGGTTTCATCGTGGCATACCTGAGAAAATCGCAAAAATCCTTCTGTTTTTTGCCATCGAGGAGTCTTCGTTCATTCTTGGCGAAGAGCTAGTGGTCGATGGCGGTTTTACACTGTTGTAAATTTGCAGGACAAAACTCAATCAACATAGGAGAGCAAGATAATGATTCATGCGATACAAATTCATGAATACGGTGGACCAGAGGTACTGCGCTATGAGGAGGTGGATATTACTGAACCAGGTCCGGGTCAAGTGCGCCTGCGTCAGACGGCAGCGGGCGTCAATTTCTCGGATATTTATTTCCGCGAAGGCGATCTCAAGATCCAACAATTTCCCTTTATCCTTGGTCACGAAGGTGCCGGGGTTGTTGAGGCAGTTGGCGAGGGCGTAACAGATGTCAAAGTCGGCGATCGCGTAGCTCATCAACTAGTCACTGGTGCCTATGCCAGTCAACAAATCATCCCGGCTGACCGATTAGTGCAGCTGCCAGAAACTATCAGTGACGAGCAAGGGGCGTCCATGATGCTAAAAGGCATGACGGCAGAGTACCTTGTGCGTCGAACCTATCCCATCAAACCAGGCGACACCATCTTAGTCCACGCAGCAGCCGGCGGAGTCGGACTCATTCTCATCCAGTGGGCGAAACATTTAGGTGCCACTGTTATTGGAACCGTAAGCAGTGAAGCAAAGGCTGAGCTAGTCAAAGCGCACGGTTGCGACTACCCAATTGTCTACACCCAGGAAGATTTCGTTGAGCGGGTCAGGGAGATTACAGGCGGTGAAGGCGTACCTGTGGTTTACGACGGTGTAGGCAAAGCTACTTTTATCAAGTCACTTGAATGCCTGAAAGTGAGAGGACAGATGGTAATTTTCGGCTGGAGTTCCGGAAAAGTGCCGCCGTTCGACCTACATAGCCTAATTGATAAGTCGCTTAGTGTTACGAATCCAGGACTCCACCATTACACGGCAACCAGGCAAGAATTGCTGGAGTCAGCCAACACATTGTTCGATGTGGTCAACAATGGTAAAGTTAAAATTGAGGTAAATCACCGCTATCCTCTGAGTCAGGCGGTACAGGCTCATATCGATTTGCAAGCACGTAAAACAACAGGCTCCATTGTTCTAATCCCTTAGGAGTAAATGAGGATGAAGTCGAGAATTCGGCAATGTACCTTTGCAGAGTTCTTCTGGTAGGTGCTGCATCACCCTCTGAAACCCAGATGGGTCATCCAATCCCTGAGATACAATCAATGAGCCTTGAATCGCGGTCAGTGCGTCTTCCGCACGCTGTTGGGCAAGTCTCTCATCCATACCCGACTCAACTAACATGGTGGCGATCGCATCAATCCAGACCCGATAAATGGCTTTCACTCTGTCATGAAACACATCGCGGGCGGAACCCAAGAGCAAAATCGCAAATAAGCAAGGTTGCTTTCCCCCTTCATAGACTTCATTGACGCGATCGCACATATGTTGCAATCGGGATAAGGGTTCGCCTCGGCTGTTGAGCGTTTGCACAACATTTTGATCTAACCAGCACTCAAGATAATCCAGCACCACCTCAACCATCTGATCCTTGCCGCCAGGGAAGTGATGGTAAAGGCTAGCTTTCCCTAATCCAGTTGCTTCAGAAATCTTGGATAGGGTTGCGCCATCGTAACCATACTGCCGGAACAGGCGCAGCAGATAGGGAATATAGGTTTCTTTAGGCATAAGAGCGCAAGTTTAAAGTTTTCTCTTGACATTATACCAAACGAACGGTACAAAAATAAATCTGATTCGGTATTATCTGATTTGGAGGACTAAGCCATGATTAAGCTCTACGGTTACGAACTATCTGGCAACAGCTACAAAGCAAAATTAATGCTCTCGTTGCTGGGCTTAGACTACGAGTGGATTAAAGTCGATTTGTTGGCAGGGGCGCACAAACAGCCTGAGTTTTTAGCACTGAATTCGTTTGGGCAGGTGCCGGTGTTGGTTGATGAAAATACTGTTCTAGCCGATGCTCAAGCGATTCTCGTTTACCTGGCTCGGCAATATGGTGGTGAATCCTGGTTGCCAAGAGAGGCAGAACCCATGAGTCGCGTGATTCGATGGCTATCGACCACAGCGGGAGAAATTCGGCAAGGTCCAGAAGCAGCACGTTTGTACTACCTGTTCAAAGCGACCAGCATCAACCTGGAACAGGCAAATCAGAAAGCAGAGTTCATCTTGACTCAACTGAACGATCATCTAGCGGATCGGGAATGGCTGGCGTTAGAACGCCCTACGATCGCCGATGTGGCAGTCTTCCCTTACGTTGCCCTCGCCCCCGATGGCAAAATTTCCCTCGACAATTATCCAAATGTGCTTGCCTGGATTGATCGCGTCAAACATCTTCCTGGTTTTGTCGGCATGATTGGCATTGCAGAGCCTGTTGCAGCGTAAGGAGGGCATCATGCCACGTAAATTTGGAGAAATTGCCTTTACGCCCCAAGTGCAAGCCGCACAAGAACAACGGGGTTCACGGCAGACCTATGAACGCTACATTGCGAAGGGTCCTAGCAATGATGCTATCACCCCAAAGATTGAGGAATTCATCGCTCAACTTGATGGGTTTTACTTGGGAACCGTCAGTTCTAATGGCTATCCCTATATCCAGTTTCGGGGCGGACCCTCCGGTTTGTTGAAGGTGCTCGATGAGAAAACCCTCGGCTTTGCTGACTTTTCTGGAAATGTGCAGTACATCACGGTGGGCAATCTGTCTGGCAACGACAAAGCGTTTTTGTTCTTGATGGATTATCGTCATCGCAAACGCATCAAGATTTGGGGAACAGCCGAATATGTTGAAGATAATCCAGCATTAATTGAACGACTACAAGTTCCAGATTATCCTGCCGCAATTGAACGCGCTATCCTCTTCCACGTGGAAGAGGATAGCGAAAATTGTCCTCAGCATATTCCCATCCGCTATTCAGAAACAGAAGTTGAAGCGATGATGGCTCCCCTGCAAGCTCGGATTGCCGAGTTAGAACAGCAGTTGGGCGATCCGCAGGACGTACTTTTAGTACATCGCACTTCTTCAATTACTGCTGATAACACAAGTCATTAATTATTAGGAGCAATCTCATGTCACAATCACTCTGGTTTTTTGGCTCTCGCCTCACCATCGTTGCCGATCACACCACGACCGGGGGTCAGTACGATCTGATCGAAGGCTATTTCCCACCTGGCTCACAGACTCCTCCCCATCGCCACACGCGCTATTCCGAACAACTCTATGTGCTGTCCGGGGAGTTCACGGTCTGGGCAGGTGAGAACAAGGTTGTGCTAAGCGCTGGTGAAAGCTTCCTAATTCCGGTTGGCACACCTCACGTCGTCGCTGTACTCGGCGATCAGCCAGCTCGCGGGTTGGTCGTTGCTGCGCCCAGTGCCTTTGCTCGGCTGATTGCAGCAGTGGGGACGCTCTCTGAGACAGAATCATCGGACATGGAGCTAGTTGAACGCATTTCCGCTGAGATTGGCGACGAAATTCTGGGTCCGCCCGGAACCCTACCCTCCGCCTGATGCTATGAGAACATAGCAATCGTCGAGAGCCCAATCACGGTTGCCGATATCACTCAACTTTATCTTCGTGAGGAAGACAATCCAGAGTTACTTCACCACGCTGCTCAGCTTGAAGCCTTACCCAAAAGTTGGCGCGACTATTTCCAGCAGTAGTGTGTTTCCATCTCAATTGACCGTGCAATAGAAATTGCAACAGAACTGTGCATCATCAGATCGATTTCACGCCACAATTTCACCTTTATAAACTTACGGAGATATCGAATATCGCAGATGAGAACGTACTCGTTCTCATCTTTTTGCCATGTGTTACAGGCAGATCTCAGGGCAAACGCATCTAAAAAAGGTTCAGCAGATATTGACAAAAATCAATATTAATGTGTTAAGAGAAAGCCGAGTTTATTTGAGTTCTAAAAGTAAATAATTTGAGTAATATCAAGTTCGGATAATTACTTATAATAAAGGTGGAATCGTTGCAGTGTATCTATTCAAGTACTATGCCGAAACAGATTGCGATCGCTAACCACTTAAGCAAAGAAGAATTGTTAGTTGGTTA
>JAHHID010000050.1 GCA_019359015.1 Spirirestis rafaelensis WJT71-NPBG6 | reverse complement strand
TGCTTGTTGAACATTATTAATTCTCTCGAATTCCGGTGTTGATGTACAGTTCCCCTTTTATTCGCGAGTTACAATCGCCAATATTCTTGTCTTCTTCCCATCTTTTTGCCAAATTGGGATGCTCCCCTTCAACTACTGTTAATACAGTTACAAGTCAAGATATTCAATTATCTATTATCAAACAAGCATCATCTCAGCAGAGGGGTGAATATCAATTGGCGCAGACTCCAGATAATTGCCGCCGAGTTGCTACTCAACAGGGCGACAATCTCAATGTCCGCTATAGTCCAGATGGCGCAATTATTGGCACATTACGCAATCAAACCCTTGTAATCATTGAAAACTATGCAGGTGACTGGGTGAAGATTTCATCGCCTCAGTCAGGTTATGTATCTGCTGCTTATCTTAAGTCATGCGAACAGCCGATACCCCCCTCGGAAACAGCAACTTCTTCAGATAACTGTCGCAAAGTTTTTGTCGGAGGTGTTCTGCGTGTTCGGCAACAACCTTCAATTAACAGTCCGATTTTAGGAGTTCTAGAAAGTGGTCAACGTGTCATAATCAAAAATCGTGGCAAAGATGGTTGGGTACCAATTTCATCTCCGGTAAACGGTTATATTCCTTCAATTGTCCTTAGCAGTTGTTCTGGAAATTAAAGAAAACATTAAAAAAAGTTGGTATTCTGACTTAAAAATGCTTTCAAATCAGGTACATCTACCCAGCTTTTTCTAACATTTGATTGATGAGCTAAATCCATCAACAACTGAGAATAAACTCCTTCTCGCAACGATGGTGCGACTGCCTCACCTCGATCAATTCCTTGCACCCATTGCTCAATCACGCGAATAAACGCAGAAATTCGCCCGTCTGCATAGTTTTTAGGAAAAGTCAAGCGATTGGGAATTTCTATTTCCGTCAGCGGTAAACCCGGTCGCGAACCTTTAACCCGAAATCCATGTATGTAATCTTTTTGATTTTCGCTTCCCAAAACTAATGTACCCTTATCGCCATAGACTTCCACCCAATGCGGACGCGGTGCATGAACTACTGCGCTGATGGACACTTGACAAGGTGTTCCATCCGCCAATTCCAGCATCAACATACACGTATCATCGCTGTCTACTAATTTTGATTCTCCGGTAGCGGGGTCAATTCGTGTGGGAATGGCGGTACTCAAATGAGCGTTTAATCTGCGTATCGGTCCAAATAGCCAGTAAATGTAATCGAAAGCATGGGAACCTAAAGACCCTAAAACGCCTCCTCCTTGGTCTTGCCGAGAATACCAATTCCAAGGACGCGAAGCATCAGCCCTGGAAGCGCCTAACCAATCAATTCTAATTAAACGTTTGACACCGACGTAATCTTGTGATATTAGTTCAGATAAAAATTGCCACCCAGGTACAAAACGAAATTCAAAATCTACTGTTGCAATTACGCCTTTTTGCTTGGCTAACTGATAAAGTTCTTTTGCTTCGGCTGCATTTAAGGTGACGGGTTTTTCTAATAATAAATGTTTGCCGGCTTGCAGTACTGTTTTTGCCATTTCATAATGCATAAATGGCGGTGTGGAAATGCTGACGGCTTGAACTTCGTTTAAGGCAACAATGTCTGCAATTGTATCGCAGGCGTGGGGGACATTATGGGTTTGGGCGATCGCTTTAGCTTTTTCTATATCTTGGTTGTATACTGCAACTACCTGGGTACGAGGATGCGCCTGAAACCCAGGAATGTGGACTTTTTGCCCAAATCCTGTACCCACAACTGCAACGCCAATCACACCCTGATTCATTTGCCATCCTGAAGCCATAAATTTACTTAAAATATCATATTATTTTTAAGCTTTCAGAAACCGGGTTTCTTTGCTATATCAAAAATCTAATTGTGAACGGATAACGATAATACTCTCCTCTATAAGCTTTGATAGCAGCACAAGTGACTACAAATGATTGTAATAAAAGCATGAATACAATGATCACACTACACGCAATTAATAATGTGCGGAAAATTATCTCTATATAATTTGCTGTACCATTGCTAGTCATCGCAATGCCAAATCCTGTAAACACTAGCAGCAAGGATATAATTACGAGGATTAAAACATAAAATGTCAGTGAAAGTTGAAAATTTAAAGATTCTTTGCCTTGAAAGTCAACCCACGTATATTGTGTTTTTTTGATTCGCCAAATAATCAATGGTGCTAAAACATTCAACGGTAGATATAAAGGAATGCCAATAATTACTACTAATATCAATAGTATCCACGCTACTAAAGCTGAGAGATGACACAACATCGACCATATACGGATTTGTTGTTTGGTTTTTCCTCTCATGGCTTTTTATCTTTTGGTGGATTTATGCAATAATTCTCCACCGTATCATATATGAAAGGAGTCAGGAGTTAGGAGTTAGGAGTTAGGAGTTAGGAGTTAGGAGTCAGGAGTTACGAGTCTTCTTTAAAATCTCAATATTTCTCGGTCGTAGTTTTCGCTTTTGGGTTCTATTTCCCAAACTATGCCTTCACCTGGTTCTAAGGCTACTTCTACAAAGAGTTGCTCTACAGCTGTTATGGCTATATCTTCGTTGTTGGGGAAGCTTTGTAAATCTTCGGTGAGTAGTCTGAGTTTAAATCCACCGGGAATGGCTGCACCTACGGCGGCGTTACGCAATTCAAAGCGCCAAATGATTGATTCTTCTTCGGTTTGTGGTATAATACGCAATTCGTAGGTTTGACCTGCGATCGCCAACTGCCGAGAAAGAATTGTCTGTGGTTGTGTTTCTTCAACACTCCGCGCACCAGCGGCGCTAAGTTGCAGATTCAAGCTTCCCCAGCCGATGTTTTCTGCAAGTTGAGAAACACCGTTTTGCAACCATTGCATAACTGACCACTGTTCTGGTAATCCCAAGCGGCGTTGATATAAGCTTTGTCGCCAACCGCCATGTTCAATTAGCGCACCCCAAAGTTGAAAGGGGATAGCTAGTCTGGGTGTTATTATTTCTGGGTTTGCTAAACGAGCAATTAAATTTTGTGCTTGTTCTTGTGGTAAAGCTGGGAGTTGCGCGATCGCCCTTTGGCTACTTTCTTGGGGACAAAGTTGTCGCGCTACAGTTAAAACGTTGATGTCGCTAATAACATCAGTAGCATCAAGGGAATAAGTGCGATCGCTTGCATCATAACTTCCTTGATTTTTCAGTTGTTCATAACTACAGTAGCCCCAAACCCGCACATAAGCTTCATCCGGTTCTACTTGCACTGCTAAATAATAATCACCAGCTAAACTAGATACATCTACCCATTCTTGGGGTACTCGCAATTCACTTAAATCCATCGCCTCGCTGGGAACCAAAATAAATCGAATGCCGTCTGATACAATTGCAGTCCCATTCACCAGTTCCCAAAAACTTGCTAAAGCATTGATACTCGGCGATACTTTTGCCTGGGGTGCAAAATCAGCTTGCAGCCACGGCAAAACGACATTCAAGCAAAGTTCATTTAAATAAGCTTGATAACCAGAACTAGGATGAGAAAAAGATTGACTGTGAATATACGCCTGATTTTGAACGTTGGCGGGTATTTCTAAAATCAAATCTGTTGGGGATGCAAAAGTAAATAAGGCGGCGTTAGCAGTCATGAAAATTACTCCGGGAACTCTTTTAGGGACTGGTTGTACTGGGGACTAGAGACTGGGGACTAGGGACTAGGGACTAGGGACTAAAGAAAAGAAATTTTGTACTTCCTTGTGAACCCTTACCCCTTTCTTTTTTCCCAAATAAGTCCAAGAGGTTTAATAAGGAGATACGCTGTAGTAAGCTTGCAGCCATTCCTCCATTACGGTACTCATATTTTTGAGTAGGTCTGAGGTGACAGAAATATGCAGCTTCTCACTACTCCACTTAGCCAAATTCCGCAGTAACGTTTCCCTTGCTTTCGTGAGTCGCCGTGAGACAGTATATTGCTGCAAAACTAGTTCTTTGGCAATCTGCTGCTGAGTCAGCCCCTGACTATAATATAGTTGCATAATTTGTTGTGCTTCTGGTTCTAGTTGGGCAACTGCGGCGGCTAAAATTTTGTTAATCTCAGATTGCTGAGAAATTCTGGTTTGTTCTTCTTGTTGAGTAATAATTTGGGTAAGTACTGAATCTACCTGTCCGGCGAGATTATCTATCCACTCGGTTGTATCTTGACCGGGGGGGGAAACATTAATCGATGCCGAAGGTGGATAAAGATAGTTTCGCGCATGTTTGGCACAACTGAGCAGCCAAGTTTCTAAAATTTGCGAAGTTACTTTTTGACTACTTTGGGAATTATAAGCTTGAGCGATCGCACTCCATGTATCATTGTCTGGTCGAGAAAGTTGGCGCGTTGCCTGAGGCTGTTTTGGGACATAAAGCGTTTTAAAACAATTCCAAGCCAGGACGTAAGCCGTAACAGTGTCTGGAGATAAGCCAGCATTTTGCAAAGACTCTACCAAACGCTTTTGACTAATTTTCCGCAACATTCCCCATTCTGTGCAGATATCAACCTCTCCGCGTTGACGCAAAGTTTCGCGGATGACGCTACCAAAGATGACGCTAGCGTAGTTTTTTAAGATAAAGCCTTGGTTAGGATTAAAACCTTTGAGGACTTTATCAACCGAAGCGATCGCCATTTGAAAACAGTCTGGTAACTTATATTGAGTACTGCTAAAACTAGCAGATGTTTTTTGGGATATCCAATAGCATACTTCTTGTAAATAAGCAATCAGATGTTCTCTGGCAAGTTTCTCTACCCGCTTATCAGGGATATAATTATACCAATAAAGTACCCAAAAATTTTCTGAAGTTTCTTGTGGCGTTTTGTTTACACAATTTTCGATACTGCGACGCAGTTTACTATCCGTCACCCAACTGTGAAAGCGATCGCCATTAAATTGCACGAAAGTTGAAAATATGGAAATAATACTTTGTCTTGGATGCATAAAACACAAAAACTCGACCTATGCAAGAAGTGCAAGCGTTAAAAGACGCCTGCACAAACTTTACTACAACCAACGATAATCATGTTTCGGGTTTAAGTTAAATATTTAGGAATTTTTAGAATTGGGCATCAAGTATGGGGAATTGGGGATTGTAAATTAGGAATTACGCATGGATAAAAGGTTATTTGCATCTTGTGAGATTTGGCATGATTGTATAAGAGATTCTTTCCATGCCTAATGCCCAAGTTAGGCAATATTAAGATTTAAATACACTTTGTTAAATATGTGTCCAATCGGTGTTTCTACTAGTCGCTCAAATCAAGTTAAAAAAACAGATACAGGCAAGCTCTGGTTAATGCTTGTGGGAATCAATAAATATCAAGATAAAGGACTCCCGACGCTAAATTATTCATCTGTCGATTGTCAAGGTTTAGCGGATGCTTTGACTGGTGCTACCAAACAGTTTCCGCAAAAAGAGGTGAAAATTCATCATGATTTTGCTTCTTTAGCACCTTCTTTAGAAAATGTGCGCGTTAGTCTCCAAGAAATTACCGCTGCTGCTAAACCGCAGGATATGGTTCTATTTTATTTTTCCGGGCACGGAATGCTAGAACCAAATTCTCAGCAAGCATTTTTATGTTTAGCGGATACGGAAAAATCAAACTTAAAAAATACAGGTTTAGGATTACAAGAATTATTACAGTTATTAAATAATTGTCCAGCGCAAAATCAGTTAGTTTGGCTGGATGCTTGTCATAGCGGTGGAATGACGCTGAGGGGAATAGCCACAGAACCGCTGTTGAATCCGACAACGCAATTAGTAGAGGTATTACAGCGAACTGCTGCAAAAAGTAAAGGTTTTTATGCTTTGCTTTCTTGCGATAATAATCAGCAATCTTGGGAATTTCCCGAACTGGGGCACGGGGTTTTTACTTATTATTTAATGCGCGGGTTAAATGGTGAAGCGGCAGATTCAAAGGGTGTAATTTCTGCTGATGGACTTTATCGTTATGTTTATCATCAAACGTTGCAATATATTGATAAAACTAATCAACAATTACGATTAATTAATCAGCAAAGAAGAGGCAAAGGAGATACTCAGCTTGAGCGCGAATATCCTTTACAAACTCCCAAACGAATTGTCGAAGGAGTTGGGGAACTGATTTTAGGAGCTAGGCAAGAGAAAGCTGATGATGATGTGCATCGCCGATTGGGAATAGTTGTAGAGGGACTATCAAGAAGTACGACAACTTTAGATATTAGCAAGTTTTTGGGTAATGTTGGCGGTTTTAACTTGGAATATTTGCAAGCGACAAAAGCTGCTGCTGATGATGTGCGTTCATCGATCGCTCGTCTTTTACACTCTGGCGAATCAGCAACTATTTTACTTTATCTGCGGGGACGCATCGAGGAAACTGAAGCTATCGATGGTTTGGTGCTGGGAGAAGATATCCGCATCAAGCGATCGTGGTTGAAACAACAACTACGCCACTCTACCGCTAAACAAATCATCATCCTTGATTGTCCTGCTTCTACTGCGTCTCTACAAGATTGGGTAGAAGATTTGCAAATCGACTCCCAAGAGGGACAGTGTATAATCGCTTGTGCTTCCCCTGCGTCGTCAACTGAAAAATTTGCCCAAACTTTATTTGATACTTTAACGGCGGCGGCGGAAGCAGATGGATTATCTGCGGCTGGGGCGATCGCTCAATTGCAATTACAATTAGCCGGTAGCGATATTCCTTTCTACGTCTGGCTTTCCGGTACAAAAGGTATCATCGAAATCTTAAGAGAAAAAACTTATATGCAAGGGCGAGAACAAAAGGCAGGCTTGGATTTAGGTATATCTCCTTACATGGGATTAAATGCTTTTACGGAAGAAGATGCCCAATACTTTTATGGGCGTGAAAGCTTAATTCAGCAGTTAATTCATCAATTGCGCGATCGCTCATTTCTCGCCGTAGTCGGTGCTTCTGGTAGCGGTAAATCTTCAGTTGTCCAAGCTGGCGTTATTCCCCAACTGCGACTAGGTAAACAAATCCCCAGCAGCGAACAGTGGTTAATTAGAACTTTGCGCCCAGGTGCTAATCCCATAGAGGTTTTGGCACAACGGTTGGGAGGAGAGAGGAGTGGGAGAGGGGGGGAGTGGGAGACAAGGGGACAAGGGGACAAGGGGACAACGGGACAACGGGACGATGAGAATAATTCTTTCCCTCCCTCTCCCCCATCTCCCCCTCCCCATCTCCTCCTAGAGGGAATCTTGCATCAGGGTGTAGAAAGCTTCGTCTACTGGCTGCGTAATCGACCAGAACCTATGATAGTTTTGGTGATAGATCAGTTTGAGGAATTATTCACTCTTGCCTCAACTACAGACAGAGAGCGGTTTTTAGAGTTGGTGCTGGGGGCTGCGGAATATGCGAAAGACCGTTTTAAGTTAATTATTACTTTACGAGCGGACTTTATTACCTCTTGTTTGGAAGTACCCAGACTGGCTGAAGTTTTACAAGAGTCGAGTGTATTGGTTCCACCCCGGCTGAGTTTGGACGATTATCGGCAGGTAATTGTTAACCCGGCTCAACAAGTAGGGTTAAGACTAGAACCAGAACTGGTAGAAGTTTTGCTGCGCGAGTTAAATCACTCTGTTGGCGATTTACCTTTGCTGGAGTTTGTTTTAGAGCAGTTGTGGCAACATCGCTCTAGTGGTGAGTTGACTTTGCAAGCGTATCAAGAGGAACTAGGTGGAATTAAAGGAGCATTAGAGCGATCGTCTCAAGCTGTTTACGAAAGTTTAGACCCCCAAGGGCAGGAATGTGCTAAGTGGATTTTTCTGTCTTTGACGCAGTTAGGGGAGGGTACAGAAGATACTCGGCGACGGATACACAAATCAGAGTTGATTGTGAAAAAATATCCAGCTGCGTTGGTGGAAAGAACTTTGCAAGCGTTAACGACTGCCAAGTTAATTGTGATGAACTTGGAGGAAGAGGAGGGGCAGAGTGGGAGAGGGGGGGATGGGGGGACAAGGGGACAGGGAGACAAGAAGGCAAGGGGACAGGGAGACAAGGAGAGTAATTCTTCTTTCCCCTCTTCTCCCCCTCTCTCCCTCTCCCCCTCTCCCTCTGCCTCCCCACTCCCCCCAGCGGTGACGGTAGAGGTAGCCCACGAAATTTTGATTCGCCACTGGTCAACTTTGCGCTGGTGGTTGGAGGAAAATCGTAGTAGGTTGCGATCGCAACGTCAAATTGAGCAAGCTGCACAATTATGGTTGCAAAGTGGTCAACAATCTGACTTTTTGTTGCAGGGTGTGCGGTTGGCTGAGGCTGAAGATATTTACATTAAATATACTGATGAACTTTCTGCGGATGTTCAACAATTTATTGAAGCTTGTTTACAAGAAAGAAAACGCCAACAATTTCAAGAAAAAAGAAGACTTCGACAAGCTCAAAGAGCCGTTGTTGCACTCTCGTTTTTAGGAATAGCAGCTTCTAGTTTTGCCGGTTTAGCTTATTTTCAAAGCCGAACGGCTCAACTTAGAGAAATCGTAGCATTAAATTCATCATCGGAAGCTAAGTTTTTATCCTATCAACCACTTGATGCCCTAATTGCTAGTGTTAAAGCAGGTAAGCAGCTAAAGCAAATTATTAGCGCACCAAAAGATGTGCAATTTCAAACAGTAAGTTCTTTAGGACATGCACTTTCTAACACACAAGAACTCAACCGTTTGCAAAAACATAGCAAAGCTGTAATCAGCGTAAAATTTAGCCCTGATGGTCAGACTATTGCTTCTGCGAGTGACGACCAAACAGTGAATCTTTGGCAACGTGATGGTAAGTTGCTGCGAACTTTGCCAGGACATCAGGGCACGGTTAGAGATATCAGCTTTAGCCCTGACGGTAAAATGATTGCTAGTGCTAGTTTTGACCACACCGTGAAGCTGTGGCGCACAAGTGACGGTACTTTAATTAAAACTATCAATGCCCATGATGCTGAGGTTTATAGCATATCTTGGTCTGCTGACGGACAAATGATTGCTTCTGGTAGTGCTGATAAAACTATTAAAATTTGGAGAGTTAGTGATAGTCAACTTCTCAGAACTTTGTCAGGTCATAATGGTGATGTCAATAGTCTCAGTTTTAGTCCCGACAGTCAAACAATCGCTTCAGGTAGTGCTGATAATACTATTAAAATCTGGAGAATTAATGACGGGACTTTGCTAAAAACTTTAAGTGGGCATACTGGGGCAATTTACAGTGTGGCTTTTAGTCGTGACGGTCAAATAGCTTCAGGTAGTGCTGATAATACTATCAAAATTTGGAAGTCTAGTGACGGCACTTTGCTAAAAACAATTTCAGCACATAATGATCAAGTAACATCGGTAAGTTTCAGCCCCGATGGTCAAACTTTAGCCTCAGCTAGTATTGATACGGCGATTAAACTTTGGAATTCCCAAGATGGCACTTTGCTGCAAACTTTCTTGGGACACACTATAGCAGTATTTGGTGTTAGTTTCAGCCCGGATGGTCAGACTTTAGCCTCTGCCGGTGCAGATCAAACTGTTATACTTTGGCGGCGAGACAATAGTTTAATTAAAACTCTCACTGCACATAACTCCAGGGTAAATAGTGTTAGTTTCAGCCCGCAAGGTAATCTCTTGGCAACAGCCAGTGACGACAAATCAATCAAACTTTGGCAAATACCGAATATGACTTTGCGCTTTTCTCTAGAAGGATTAGACAAGTCGCCTAATAAACTGGGACATAGAGATGCTGTTATTGGTATCAGTTTCAGTCCAGACGGACAAACTCTGGCTTCTGCTGGTGCCGAAGGCTGGGTGAAACTGTGGCAAACTCGTGACGGCTATATGATTAAAACTCTGCAAGGACATGACCATGAAGTTAATAATGTCAGTTTCAGTCCCAATGGAGATATTCTCGCTTCAGCGAGTGCGGATGCAACTATTAAACTTTGGCGAGTCAGGGATCGCAAACTTATTAGAACCTTAACAGGACATAACGGTGAAGTTTTTCGCGTCCGTTTTAGCCCTAAAGGTGATATTCTCGCTTCCTGTGGCAGAGATAACACAGTGAGAATCTGGCGAGTCAGCGATGGTAAATTACTGCGAACCATCACTGGACATACCAACGCTGTTGGTGGTATAAGTTTCAACCCTCAAGGTAATATTCTCGCTTCTGCTAGTTCTGATAAAACTATAAAACTTTGGCAGGTGAAGGATGGTAAGTTACTGCAAACTCTCATTGGGCATACTGAGGCGGTTTGGAGTGTAACTTTTAGTCCTGATGGTCAGATAATTGCTTCTGCCAGTGACGACAGTACAGTGAAATTATGGAGTGTTAATGGTATAGAAATGAAGACGTTTCTGGGACATAGCCAAGCTGTCAGCGATGTCAGTTTCACCCCTAACGGTAAGATGATTGCTTCTTCTAGTAGAGATGGTACGGTTAAAGTTTGGCGTGTTCATAGCAAAGAACTGCAAACCACAGATTTAGATCATCTGTTGATTCGCAGTTGTCGATGGTTGCACGATTATTTAAAGAATAACCCCAAGCTTAGTAACCAAGAGCAGGATTTGTGTTCCGATTTGAAAGAGTAGAGTTAACAGGCTGTAAAATTTGGGGTTGGTTGACCAAAATTCGTTCTCTACGGGGAGGGTTAGGAGGTTTCACGGGCTTCTTTTTGATATTGCCTTCACCAATTCTTTGTGTGTCATCTCCAGCACCAGTCACGGGTGCAGATACGACTGGCTTGACAGTAACGCTGGGTGTTATTACTGGCTTTTTCACAACTTCACCAGCAAAACTAGATGTTGCACTAGCCAATACTATTGGTAAAGCGATCGCTATCACAATTTGCTTTTTCATATAAATTTTGGTGGATTTTCTTCTTAATTACAGTTGTTTTTATTATTGGTAAAGCTACTATCGCACCGGACGAGGTGACTTTTTTGGTCGGGGATTAACAGTTGCAACTCCTATTTTTCTCAGTCCCACAAAAGTCGTTCGCGAAGTGATTGTTACTTCTGCTACTTTCCGCAGTCGTATAGGATTTGGTGGCTGTTTTGGTCGCGGAGTGACTCTTGGTTCTGTTACTCTCCTGACTCGTATCGGAGTCGGTGGCTTTGTTGGTTGCGGATCAACTCTTGGTTCTCCTATTCTCCTGGAAATTTCCTCTGTTTCGTGTAGTTCATTCTTCAGTCGTACAGGAGTTGGTGGCTGTGTTGGTTGCGGAGTAATTGTCGGTTCTCCTATTTTTCTGGAAACTTCGTCTGTTTCTTGCTGAAAATGATTTTCCTGTTTGTTACCCAACTTTCTCAAAGCTTTTTCGATTTGGGATTTAAGAGTGAGAATTGCGTGACTTAATTTTGATAATAATTTAAGAAACTTAAATGTAACCGACTTGAAAACAACTCGTATGATTCTCAAAAGTCGCTTTTTCATCTTAAATAATCTCCTGGTGTGTGACTAAAACCTTTTTTGCAATACGTTTACCTACCGAATGCCATCAAAGCATTCCCGAAAATAGGGTAAAGTTGCCAAAACAGTTAATAACCTCAACTTTTTTCTATTAACTGTTTTCGGTTTCTACCCTTTCCCAGACTTAATAGATTTACTTTAGTTTCTTTATGCAGTCTTCTGCGGTTTTGGCGATCGTAGATTTGCACCCTTTCTATTTGGCCTTGGGCTGGAAAGTCTTACTATCGTGATCAATGCCGTGTAACCCAATCCAAAATTTCAAATCCCAACTAGCAAGACTACCTTGGTAAAATATTTGTTCCTGGTAGTCTTATATACTTACCTAAGAGTATAATACGTTATATTTAGTTATCGCAACCGAACAATTTAATATTCATTTTAATTTTTCCCTCTGTACTCTCGTTACAAGGCTCTGCCTCCTGTCAAGGCTGGAGGCAGAGCCTCCTCAATCACATTCCCAGTCTCAGACTGGGAACGAGTCAAATGCTGCATACCCAAACCAAATTTTTTTCTACTTAAGTATTCTGAGACTAGGAACGAGTCAAATGTTGCATACCCAAACCTAAGTTTTCTCTACCTAATTATATAGATTTATAAATTTTTCCGGATATATCCTTCAACAACAACGCATAAAATCGTAACAGCCAACCTAGAAAAACTTGAGCATATTAAATCAGTATTTATAAAAACATAAAATTTACACGTATATTTACCCGGTTGGTTGCTATTACCCGTATTGTAAGTTTAAAAAAATGTCTCCATTAGGCGTTGCTACTAGTCGCTCAACTTATGCTTTAGAAACAGGAAACGCAAAACTTTGGCTGTTGTTGGTGGGTGTAAACCAATACCAAGATGAGCGATTGCCTTGTTTGCGCTACTCAGCGCTTGATTGTCAGGGTTTGGCAGAAGCTTTAGCTGATGCTACTCAAGCTTTTCCGCAGACAGAGGTGTGGACTCACCACGATTTTTCGTTACAGTTGCCGACACTAACAAATATTCGTATCAGTTTAAAGCAAATTGCTGCTGCGGCTCAACCACAAGACACGATTTTATTTTATTTTTCTGGACACGGCATGGTAGAGCCAAACTCTGGGCAGGTAGTTTTGTGTCTGGCAGATACGCAAACCAATAATTTACTGAATACAGGTTTAGCCTTACAGGAATTGTTACATTTATTGGGACATAGTGGAGCACAGACTCAGTTAGTATTGTTGGATGCTTGTCATAGCGGTAGTATGTCACTCAAGGGAGCAAAAGGGGAAATACCAAACCCCGAAAACCCAACACCGCAAATGGTAGAGTTGTTGCGGCAAAAAGCGAAAAAGAGCAAGGGATTTTATGCTTTGCTTTCTTGTGACACAGATCAGCAATCTTGGGAGTTTCCGGAATTAGGACATGGTGTTTTTACTTATTATTTAATGCGGGGGTTGCGAGGTGAAGCTGCTGATGCACACGGTTTGATTGAAGCGGACGGTCTTTATCGATATATTTATCGTCAGACGCAGCAATATATTGAGCAAACTAATCAACAACTGCGACTGATTAATCAGCAAAAAAGAGGTAGGGGGGAAACTAGACTTTATTCAGAATATCCTTTGCAAACTCCCAAGCGAATTGTTGAAGGAGTTGGCGAAATTATTCTTGGCTTAAAATCAGCGGTTGTAGAATCGTCTTCTTTGCGACAAGCGCTGATTGTCGAGGGATTTACGACTAATAAGACGACTCTGGATTTTTGTAAACTGTTGCGCGGTGTTGGTGGCTTTGAATTAAAGTATTTGCCACAAGCTGGTAACATAACTACGAAAGATTTTCAAGAAGTGATGCATGATTGCTTGCAAGGTAAGAAGCAAGAATCTGAAAATTTAGAACATGACGCAACAGTTTTATTATATCTGCGTGGCAGACTGAAGGAAACTGAAGCGGGCGAAGCTGTGTTGGTGGTGGCGTCGGATATTGAATTGAGTCGCTCTTGGTTAAGACAACAACTGAGGCGATCGCCTTATACTCAACAGATTATTATTTTAGATTGTCCTGCTGTAGAGACGCAAAATTTCGCGTCTCTACAAGATTGGATAGAAGACTTACAACTAAGTTCCGAGCAAGGACAGTGTATCATTGCCGCAACTTCCCCAAAAGAAAATCCCGAACAATTCGCCCAAGTTCTCCACGATACCCTAAAAGCTGCCCAACAGCAAAACAGTTTATCGGTAGCCAGTTGGATTACTCAATTGCAATTATCTTGTTTAAATACATTACCATTGCACATTTGGGTATCTGGCATTCAAGGCGTTATCGAAATTATACCTACAATAACTGGTATCAGGGATATTAAGTTAACGGAAGGAATTGATTTAGGACTTTGCCCTTACAGGGGATTAAGAGCTTTTACTCCTGAAGATGCTCAGTATTTTTACGGTAGAGAAGCTTTAACTCAACAACTTGTGCATCATTTGGCAAGTAAGTCATTTCTTGCCGTAGTTGGTGCCTCTGGTAGCGGTAAATCTTCGGTTGTACAGGCAGGATTAATCGCCGAACTGCGGTGCGGTAAACAGTTATCTGGTAGCGAAGAATGGTGGATTAAAAGCTTTCGTCCTGGCGCAAATCCCTTGGAGGCTTTATCGCGACGCTTGGTAGATAGCGGTACTGAGAAAGAAAAAGCTTACCAGCAAATGCAACTACAAGGAATGTTGTATCAAGGGGGGGAAGGATTCGCTCACTGGGTAAGTAAGCGACCAGAACCAATGATTATTTTAGTTATAGACCAGTTTGAGGAATTATTCACCCTTGCCCAAGCTGCTGACAGACAGCGCTTTTTAGAACTTGTGTTGGGGGCGCTGGAATTAGCTCAAGATAAGTTAAAAATAGTCATCACTCTGCGGGCAGATTTTATCGCACCTTGTTTGGAAATACCGAAATTAGCGCAGGTTTTGCAGCAGTCTAGCATTCTTGTACCGCCCTGTTTAAGTGAGGAGGAGTATCGCCACGTCATTATTAACCCGGCTGAACAAGTCGGCTTAACAGTTGAACCTGTATTAGTTGAAGTGCTGTTGCGAGAGTTACACCGCTCACCCGGAGATTTGCCGCTTTTAGAATTTGTCTTAGAGCAGTTGTGGGAACATCGAGTTGCAGGTAAGTTAACTTTACAAGCTTATCAGCAGCACTTGGGTGGAATTAAAGGAGCGCTGGAAAGCAAAGCGCAAGCAGTTTACGACAGTTTAGACGCTGAAGCTCAAGAATGCGCTCGTTGGATTTTCCTATCACTGACGCAGTTAGGTGAAGGTACAGAAGATACTCGGCGACGGGTGTATAAATCAGAGTTGATAGTGAAAAAATATCCCGCACCATTGGTAGAAAAGACATTGGCAGCGTTAACTGCTGCGAAGTTGGTAGTGGTGAATTTGGAAGAAGGACGCAGAGGGGGGGACAAGGGGACAAGGGGACTCCTTGGAGACAGGGAGCAGGGAGCAGGGGGCAGGGGAGCCACTCCCTACTTCTTGGGGAACCCCCGCAACGGGGTGGCTGCCCAAGAAGTAGAGCATCTGGTGTGGCAGGGGGAGTTTGTCTCCTCATACGATGTCACGATAGAAGTAGCTCATGAGGTGCTGATTCGCTACTGGTCTACTTTACGATGGTGGTTAGAGGAAAATCGTGGTAGATTGCGATCGCAACGTCAAATTGAACAAGCTGCACAATTGTGGAAGCATAGCGGTGAACAATCTGATTTTTTGTTGCAGGGTGTGCGTTTGGCTGAAGCGGAAGATATTTATATCAATTACACTGAGGAACTATCTTTCGATGTTCAACGATTTCTTGCTGCTTGTCTAGAAGAAAGACAGCGACAACAACTGCAAGAAAAACGGCGATTCAAACAAGCGCAAAAAGCCGTAACTGTTATTAGTATTCTAGGACTGGCTGCTTTTGGGTTTGCAGGTTTAGCTTATCAGCAAAGTCAAAAAGCGCAGTTGCGAGAGATACAAGCTTTAAATTCTTTGTCAGAAAACTTTGTGTTCTCGCACAAGCAGTTGGAAGCACTGTTTACCAGTGTTAAGGCAGGGCAAGAGTTACACAAGATGATATTTTTCAGTCAGGTGATGTACCCTGATATTACAAAACAGATTAAAACTGCAACTGCAACTACTTTACAACAGGCGATCGATCAAACTCAAGAACGCAACCGTTTGATTGGACATAGTTCTTGGGTGAGTAGCGTAAGTTTCTCTCCCGATGGACAAATGCTAGCTTCGGGAAGTATTGATACAACTATCAAACTCTGGAAGCGTAACGGCAAGTTACTTCACACTTTACGCGGACATAGCGATGGAGTTAATAGTGTGAGTTTCTCTCCCAACGGTCAAATTATTGCTTCAGCAAGTGGTGATACAACTATTAAACTTTGGAGTCGGGATGGCAAGTTGCTGAAAACACTTTTCGGACATAATGATGGTGTCAATAGTGTTGCTTTCTCGCCTGACGGTCAAATAATTGTTTCGGCTAGCAGAGATCATACTATCAAACTCTGGAGTCTTGAGGGCAAGTTATTGAAAACTTTTAGCGGACATAGCCAAAGTGTAAATAGCGTCAGCTTTTCACCTCAAGGTGATATTATCGCCTCTGGTAGCTACGATCGCACAATTAAACTGTGGAGTTTGGATGGTCGAGAAGTGAAAACTTTGCCAGGACATACCGATGAGGTTTTGAGTGTAGCTTGGTCAAAAGATGGACAGACAATTGCTTCCGCTAGTGCTGATAATACCGCCAAACTGTGGAGTCGTGAAGGTCGTTTACTTAATACCCTAACTGCACATAACAGCGATGTTAAAAGCGTTAGTTTTTCATCTGACGGTAAAATCATCGCTTCGGTCGGGGTTGATAAAACTATCAAACTTTGGAGCTTGGATGGTCAATTGTTGGGAACTCTACAGGGACATAACCATGTAGTCAGTAGCGTTAGTTTTAGTTCAGACGGTCAACTACTTGCTTCTGCTAGCGATGATTATACTGTCAGACTTTGGAGCCTTGATATCACTGCGCCAAAAACTCTTTTTGGACATAAAGATAGTGTCAATAGCGCTTGGTTTAATCCTCAAGGTAATAGCGTTTTCTCAGTCAGCAACGATAAAACGATGAAATTGTGGAGTTTAGATGGCAAGTTGCTAAAATCTATCTCTGCCCCAATCAACGATATTACCAGCATTAGCTTCACCTCAGACGAAAACACGGTGGCGACAGCGAGTGCTGATAATACTATCCAACTGCGGAAACGTGATGGTGCTTTGCTCCATATCCTGAAAGGACATACTGATTGGATAATTAATATGAGCTTCAGCCCTGACGCGAAAATCCTCGCTTCTGCCAGTACTGACAAAACAGTTAAACTGTGGAGTATTGACGGTCGCTTGCTAAATACTCTCAAGGGGCATAACGCTTGGGTGACTAATGTTGAGTTTAGCCCAGATGGTCAGTTGTTAGCATCAACCAGTGCTGACAATACTATCAAACTTTGGAGTCGCGATGGTCGTTTGCTAAAAACTCTTAATGGACATAATGCTAGTGTTTGGGCTTTAACTTTCAGCCCCGATGGTAAGATAATAGCCTCTGGTAGTCAGGATGGTACAGTCAAACTCTGGAGTCGTGACGGTCGCTTATTGCAAAACTTAACCGGACATACTGATGCGGTTAATAATTTGAGCTATTCTCCTGACGGTAAAATGATTGCTTCTGGTAGTGATGACGACACCATCAAACTCTGGAGTGTACACACCGGTATCTTGCTGAGAACTTTCCAAGGACATACTGGTGATGTCAGAAGTGTGAATTTTAGCTTTGATGGTAAGATGATTGTTTCGGCGAGTCAAGACAAAACAGTGAAAATTTGGCAGTTGACGGGGATAGAAATGCAAACATTGAATTTGCCGCAATTATTAAAGCGCGGATGCGATCGCTTGCATGATTATCTGACAAGTAACCCCAATCTCAATACAGGCGATCGCAACATCTGCAACTAGTATTTACCTACACTCTCAATTTTCGGTTCCACAATGGTTAAAGTAAAATAGCGATCGCTTTCTCAGTTTACAAAAAAAGAGAAAACCGATCGCTAACGATTAAACAGCGTTAGTACAAAAGCTTAAGATAAAAATAATCGGTTAAATGTCTTACTACCTGATGCACTGAGATCGCCTGTTAACGGCTCAAAAGCTTCACCCAGCTTACCCATGACGGAACCAATCAGGTTATCAGTAGCATCTTTGACTCCCATTACAGACACCCACGTATTTAGCTGAGTCATAAAGTCGCTAGCACCAGCACTTGATTTATCAATAACTAAAGACCAGTTACCATTACCAATGACTATGCTGTTACTGGTAAAGACTTTGTTGCCACTACCAATTACTGTATTGTTACTACCGAAGTCAAAGTTACCATTACCAAGAGTTGTGTTGTTATTTCCAAAACTCCAATTGCCATTACCAAGGGTTGTGTTGTCACTAGTGGAGTTCCAATACCAGTTGCCATTACCAATCGTTGTATTGTCATGAGAGGCATCTAAATTCCAGTTGCCATTACCGATGGTTGCGTTGTTAGTACTGGAATCCCAAAGCCAATTGCCATTACCGATAGTTGCGTTGCCGTTGCCGTAATCCCAGTTAGCATTACCGATGGTTGCGTTATCACTCCCAAAGTCGTTATTGCCATAACCAATGGGTAGTTCGCCTTCTGGGGTAGAAAACACGTTATCTTTGCCATTGAAGGGTAAGATGCCTTCCAGAGCGACGTTCAAAATATCAAACGGTATTTCCTGATCTTGGCTGCCACCACTAAATAAGCTGAGGAACGGATTGCTACCATCAGTAGACGAGCTATCACCGCTAGCAAGTTCGCTGACAGCGTTTACTCCGCTATTAAAGCTGAACATGTCATTCCTGAACAGCTTCAAGAGATCGGACGGTGTTTGCAAAGGTGTATTGTTACCATCTCCAAACAGATTTCCAGAGTTGAGAATTTCAGTTACGTTTAAGATATTAGCTTGGACAGTCTTCAATATCTCTGAAGATGATAACTCAGGCACACTGCCATCACCAGTTAAGAACGTTAGCTTGTCATCATTACCGAAGACGAATTGCGAGATATCGAAGGATGGTTGCTGAGACGCACCACCACTTGTAAACGGATTTTCACTACTTGTAAACGGGTTCTCGCCACTTGTAAACGGGTTTTCACCACTTGCAAAGGGGTTTCCACCACCTGCAACTGGGTTTTCACCACTTGCAAATGTGTTCTCGCCACCTGCAACCGGGTTTTCACCACCTGCAAATGTGTTCTCGCCACCTGCAACTGGGTTTTCACCACCTGCAAATGTGTTCTCGCCACCTGCAACCGGATTTTCAGCACTTGCAAACGGATTTTCACCACCTGCAACTGGGTTTTCAGCACTTGCAAACGGATTTTCACCACCTACAACTGGGTTTTCAGCACCTGCAACCGGGTTTCCACCACTGACATTCGATAAATCCAAACCTGGTGCCGAAGGCTGATTTCCATCACCAAAAGGGTTGTTTCCATTAGCAAACGGGTTGCCATCACTGGAACCATTGCTAGCTTCATCTAAGGGCAATCTGTTACGCAGTTTGACAATAACGGAGTCAAGCAATTGGTCAACAGCAGAGGTTAGGGCTGAAGAGACACTCTCTGGTGTGGTTTCATTATCGGTTATCCATTGACCATTACCAACAACTACGTTGCCAACAATAGCAAACGGGTTGCTTATAGCAGTTCCTGAGGAATTGCTGGTACTACCACCACTAATATTATTTAGCAAGCTTGAGTTACTGCTGTCTTCAATTCCAAGCAGACTGCTACTGCTACTACTACTACGAGAAGTAGAGGTGCTCAAACCGCCATTCAAGAGACTGTCATTAAGAGCTAAGGGATTGCTAATACCAGTTGACAAGCTATCACCAGTCACTGATTGATTAAGCTCATTAATGGAATTGATATTAGAAGTTGCCATAAGTAATTTTCCTCACGTTTTAATCTGAAAAATTTTGCATATCAAAGACAAATTTAAGTCTGATTCCTAATGTTTTTTACATTTTTTTGGAGAATATTGGGTATTAATGTAATTAAATTTTTCTTTGGTAAGGAAAAGTAGTCTAAACAAGAAGTTTGATGACAGTAATAAAACTGTCATCAACTTTCAGTAGCAACGAGCTTAACAATCTAGGTCTTTAGTTTTAAGTAGCGGCATAATTTAAAAAACACAAGAATGTTTGTTGCTATTTAACGTTGCTTTGCGTAAAATTGCGGCGAATTGAAGGTTTGAATAAAAAGGCAGAGGAACCCAGATTGCTGCAATGTCTAACTTCAATTCGCCCTTTAACTTATGCAATTTGGTACTAAGCGAACACGTTGTCGCCACCGAACGATGGAATACCGCTACCGCCACCTGCACCACCAAATGACGACATACCGCTACCGCCACCTGCACCACCGAATGAGGGCATACCGCTACCGCCACCTGCACCACCGATACCGCCACCTTCAATGGGGATAGCGCCACCGCTACCGAGGCTGCCATCAGTTGGGATGCCATATTTAGCGAAATCGAAGTTGTTAGCAGTTGGGATGCCGAAGATGGCACTGAAGGTTTCATCAGACACGGTGCCGAAGTTCTCAGTAGAGGGGATGCTACCGCCACTGAATTCACTGTTAGTGATGCCACTGAATTCACTGCTAGTGATATTGAAGGATGAACTCATACCGCCTTCGCTGAGTTCGGAGTTAACCAGGTTGTCAATATAGGGTCTGATCTCAATCTCAGAGGTCGCGCCACCAAAAGCGCCACTGAAGTCCATACCAGAGATATCGGCAGTAGTACCCTCGGTGCTACCCCCACCAAAGGTGCTGCCAAAGCCGCTAGTAGTATTGGCATCAGCAGACTGAGAGGTGATGCCGCTACCACCCATCGGGTTGCTGCCATTGGTACTGTTACCACCAGCCATCTTGTCAATGTTTGTCCTCAAATTAGAAAAAGGCGATCCTCCCTGACTCTCACCACCAAACAGTACCTCGGCAGCTGCGGGGTTGTTAGCAAACGGGTTGCCGCCACCCGATTCACTGCCAACGCCACTGAAAAGAGTACCTAAGTCGGTGATACCGACCTCACTTAAGCGACCCCAAGGTGATTGCCCAAGCCCACCGCCAGCAGAGGAACTGCCACCACTGGTGGTTGAACTGCTACTACCTTGATATGAGGTGCTAGTGTCATCAAAAGTATTGGAATTGCTACCACCAGCGCCACCAAAAGCACTTGAGCCACCACCATCAAGGGGATTGCTACTACTACTAAAAGAGTTAACATTAGAATCTGCCATTAGATATAATCCTTGTGTTTTTAGGACAAAATTTTTGCTTAATAAAGCGACATCAAAAATGCAAAATTAAGTTTGCTTCGTAGCTTTTTTATGATTTTTTTTACTGCTGAATCTAGTTAACAGCTATTATTTTCTTTAGCTAGTTGGGCTTAATTACACAGCGTTTACATTTTTATTCACCAAAAACAACTTGTAATTAATGTAGCTTTTATAAAAGATGGTAACTTTTTAGTATTAAATTAACAATGAGAAATATTTTGATAAATTTGTCTAATTTTTAGTTATTGTTTTTCTAGATAAAAAATTATTTATTCCTAAAATTAAAAAAATTATTTTCTGCAATAATGAGCTAACAGAAATAAAGTTATAAATAATTTTAAAAAATATAAAACATCAAATTGGGTGCGTTACGAATTGCGCCAACGCACCCAACAATCTACAATTTTTTCAATCAGTAATCGGAGAATTAAATAGAACCGACCAAGGCACGTTCAGACCAGCGCCCAACTACTTTGCCAATTACTGCCATTTCTTGAGCCAAGATGTCAAATTTATCGGGAGTAAGGGATTGAGGTCCATCAGATAAAGCTTTCGCTGGATTTGGATGAACTTCAATCATTAAAGCATCTGTACCAGCGGCGATCGCTGCTTTTGCCATTGGTGCAACGTACTCAGACCTACCTGTACCGTGACTGGGGTCAATCATAATTGGTAAGTGGGTAAGCGATCGCAATACTGGAAGAACCGACAAATCTAAGGTATTACGAGCATATTTGCCATCAAAGGTTCTAATTCCCCGCTCACAAAGAATTACATTCGGATTTCCCCCAGCAAGGATATATTCTGCTGCCATCAACCACTCATCAATTGTGGCGGACATTCCTCGCTTCAGCAGCACTGGCTTATCTTGAGCGCCTACTTTTTTCAACAATGAGAAGTTGTGCATATTCCGCGCTCCCACCTGGATCACGTCAGCTACTCTTCCCACTGCTTCTAAGTCGGCAGTATCCATGACTTCTGTGATGATGCCTAAACCTGTAGCTTCACGGGCAGCTGCTAACAAACCTAAAGCAGTTTCACCGTGTCCTTGAAATGCATAAGGTGAGGTGCGAGGTTTGTATGCTCCACCACGGATGAACTTGGCTCCCGCTGCCTTCACGCGCTTTGCAGTCTCGACAATCATCTCTTCATTCTCAACCGAACAGGGTCCAGCTACCACTACAATCGGATGATTTTCACCGAAGTAGACCTTACCATTAGGCGTCGGTACAACAACTTCGCTAGCTTCTCCATAGCGGAATTCGCGACTCACTCGTTTGAACGGTTGCTGTACTCGTAATACTTCCTCAATCCAAGGGCTATACCCCTTGATTTGCAACGGATTGATGCTAGGAGTATCGCCAATCATCGCTAAAACAACTTTGTGTTTGCCGACGCTTTTTTCGACTGTGACATCCCATGCTTCACTAATTTCTTGACTTAACCGAGTAATTTCTTCTTGAGGTGTACCATTCTTTAAGATGACAATCATGTGCCTTTTTCCTTTGTATATTTAACTGAGTAGCTAATAGCTATTAGCGCAAAAATTCAGCGAGTTGTTCTAATTTCGTCCAAGCAGCACCGCTTTGCAATACTTCTTTGGCAAGAGCAATGCCTTGAACACAATTTTCCAAAATATCTGTAGAGTTGCTATCAAAAACTTCGCCAACTTGTAGCGCAAGAGCGGTATTTAAAGCAACTACATCTTGCTGCGCTTGGGTGCCTTTCCCTTGCAAAACAGCTTTTAAGATTTCTGCATTTTCTTCGACATCTCCACCGCACAATGCTTCAGTGGGAGCGTGACTTAAACCTAATTCTAGCGGATTCAGGGTGATGCTGCGAACTTTTTGGTCTTGGAGTACAGCCAAGTAAGTGATATCTGCCAAACCTGCTTCATCTAACTTTTCTCTGCCGTGGAGTGCGATCGCTCTGCGACATCCAAGTTGCGATAATGCTTGAGCGATCGTTTCTAACAAAAGTGGATCGCTCACACCAATAATTTGCCCTGTCGGTCGCATTGGATTCACCAAAGGTCCGAGCAAATTAAAGATAGTCCGCACTTTCAATGTTTTTCGCAAAGCGGCAACTGCTTTAAGTGCTGGATGCCATCCTGGGGCAAACAAAAAGGTCATCCCAACTGCATCAACTGCGGATTCAACTTTCTCCGGACTGGCATTAAGATTTATACCTAAAGCTTCCAACACATCAGCGGAACCGGTTTTGCTCGATGCTGAACGATTGCCATGTTTAGCAACTTTTACCCCAGCAGCAGCGGCTACAAAAGCGACAGCAGTAGATATATTGAAAGTTGAGGCTCCATCCCCACCAGTTCCGCAAGTGTCAATTAGGGGATGGAGGTGCGACGTTACCTCACCTGCACGAGAAGATTGAGATTGCAAAACACCAGCCATGCCAACCAATTCTTCTGTGGATACACCTTTTGCCTGAATTGCGGCTAAAATCGCTCCTGTTAAAACGGGGGGAATAGCTTCTGTCAGCCAACCTTGCATCAAATCCGCAGATTGAGAAATGGAGAGCGATCGCTTGTCGAGTAATTGTTTTAAGAAATCAGACCAATTTTGGTCGGGAGTGGCGGGAATGTTGTTAGATGGAGCTTGGGTTACGGCTATCATATTGGTTGTTGGTTGATGGTTGTTAGTTGATGGTTGTTAGTAGTTAGTTGTTAAAAAGTACTTTTAACCAATAACCACTAACTACTAACTACTAACTACTCGACACTGAGTGCTTTAGCGACTGTCTGCACGTCTTTGTCGCCACGACCTGAGCAGTTGATGACAATTCGAGGATTACCATCAAGCTCTTGACAGAGTGTTTCTAGATAGGCGATCGCATGAGCGGTTTCTAAAGCGGGAATAATTCCTTCTAGCTGCGAAAGTCTCTGCAATCCTTCTAAAGCTTGCTTATCAGTCACGCTGTAATACTCAGCGCGACCAAGATCCTTTAAGTAACTATGCTCAGGACCAACGCCGGGATAGTCTAACCCAGCACTAATCGAATGTGCTTCGATTACCTGACCATCTTCATCTTGCAGTAGATAGCTCATCGCACCATGCAATACACCTACTCGTCCTTTTGTCAAGGTGGCTGCATGTTTTTCTGTATCTACACCTTCACCTGCCGCCTCAACTCCAATCAGGCGTATAGATGCTTCATCTACAAACTCGTGGAATAAGCCGATCGCATTGGAACCACCACCGACACAAGCCAAGAGAATATCTGGTATTCCTCCCCATTTCTCTTGACATTGAGCGCGAGTTTCTGTACCAATTACGGCATGGAAGTCACGCACTAACATCGGGTAAGGATGGGGACCAGCAACGGAACCCAAGATGTAATGGGTGGTTTCTACATTCGTCACCCAATCGCGAATCGCTTCTGAGGTGGCATCTTTCAAAGTACCCGTACCAGCTTCCACCGGACTAACTTCTGCCCCCATCAAACGCATCCGAAACACGTTCAGGGCTTGGCGTTGCATATCTTGGACGCCCATATAAACCACGCATTCCAAACCAAAACGCGCACACACGGTTGCCGTAGCAACTCCATGCTGACCTGCACCGGTTTCGGCAATAATCCGCTTTTTACCCATGCGCTTGGCTAGTAATACCTGCGCTAAAGCGTTATTAATTTTGTGAGCGCCTGTATGATTTAAATCTTCGCGCTTTAAGTAAATTTGCGGTCCCGTGCCATCAGGTCGGGCGTAGTGCTTGGTCAGGCGTTCGGCGAAATATAATGGGCTAGGTCTTCCCACGTAGTCTTTCAGTAAACCTTGCAACTCTTCTTGGAATCCTGGATCGTTACGATATTGCTCGTATGCGGCTTCCAACTCACTTAATGCAGGCATTAAGGTTTCTGGGACGTACTTTCCGCCGAACTTGCCAAATCTGCCTAACGAGTCTGGTCGCGCTGTCTCGGCTTGTTTGATACTGTTGATATCTTGAATGCTTACCACTGGTTAAAATCCTTTAATAGGTAATGATGATTTTTGGAATATCGGTATAATTTAAACCGAACCTACTTTTTGCAAAGATGCGGCGGGGGTAATCGCTACTTTCAGTTCTTGACAAAGTTTTTCTACAGCTTGCAGTCCTTCGCTGGGACTACCCGTTGCTAACCTTTTGACGAAGGCACTACCGACAATTACCGCATCTGCGCCCCATTCCATAACTTGATGTGCTTGTTCTGGTCCGGAAATACCAAAGCCAACGCCAATTGGTTTATCGGTGACGCTTCGCAATTCTGTAATCAAATCCTTGACGCGGAGTTGGATTTGAGAACGTATCCCTGTAACGCCTGTTACACTTACCAGGTAGATAAATCCCTGAGATTGACGAGCGATCGCCACAATTCTATCTTGAGAACTGGTTGGCGCTACAAGTAAAATTACCTCAATTCCAAAACTAGCAGCAGTTTGAATTAATTCTTCTGACTCTTCTAAAGGCAAATCTGGCACCACCAAACCGCGCACCCCAGCATTAGCAATTTCCGCTAAAAATGACTTAATACCCCGGTACAAAATCGGATTGTAATAAGTAAATAAAATTATCTGCGCTTTCAAGGTGGGACTCACTGCTTGCAACATCTCTAGCACTTGCTCTAATTTTGTTCCTCGTTGCAAAGCGCGAGTTGCTGCTGCTTGAATCACCGGACCATCTGCCAAAGGATCTGAGTAGGGAACGCCCAACTCTATAAAGTCTGCACCATTGCGATCTAAGATGCGTAAAGCTTCGGCGGTGGTTTCTAAGTTAGGATCGCCAGCTGTGATAAAGGGAATTAAAGCACACTGTTGGCGATTTCTTAAAGTTTCAAAGTGATGAGAAATAGAAGTCATAGGGAAATGAGGATTTGAAGAGGGGATTTGAAGAGGGGGAAAGGGGAGGCAGTGCGTTGCCGGGGTTCCCCCCCGTTGTAGCACCTGCCGTGAAAGGGGAAAGGGGAAAGGGGAAAGGAAAAAGGGGAAAGGGGAAAAGTCCGATGCCCAATGCCCAATGCCCAATGCCCAATGCCCAATGCCCAATGCCCAATTAGCAATTAGCAACTTGTACAACAATTTTGCCGCGCACACCTTCGCCACCCTGCTCAAGTCTTTTATGGGCTTGTGCTACCTGATTTAAGGGAAAGGTCATCCCAACAACGGGTTTGATTTGACTCCGTTCAATTAGGGTTTTCAAGGCTTCAAGTTTGGGACGGGTGCGATCTAGATGTACGAAGTGGACTGTAATATTTTTGAAGATGGCGGTGTTGAGGTCTCCTTGTACACCTGTGACGGTCACTGCGCGACCATCTGTTTTTGTCACCATCAAACTTTGAGCTAAAAGTTCACCGCTGACTGTAGATAAAGTAACGTCAACGCCTTGACCACCTGTTTCTTTCATAATGATGTCAACAAAGTTTTCTCGACGGTAATCTATTGCTTTATCTGCACCGATGGATTTTACAAAGTCTGTGTCGTAACCACCGCAGGTTGTGTAAACGTAAGCGCCGGCTGCTTTGGCAATTTGGATTGCAAATGTACCAACACCTCCTGCACCACCATGAATCAGCACGGTTTCACCGATTTTGATATTTGCTTTGGTGATGAGTGCAGCCCAAGCTGTGCCTCCTGCTACAGGTACGCTAGCGGCTTCTAAATGAGATATATTTGTCGGCTTTTTGGCAATAATTGCTTCATTAGCTACATGATACTCTGCATTAGCGCCGTTACCTGCTAAAAGATCGATGGCATAATAAACTTCGTCGCCTACCTGATAGTCTTTGACATTTTCAGCGATCGCTTCAACGACACCGGAAACGTCATAACCTAAAATTGCAGGTAGTTTGACTCTAGGTCCAAATATTCCTTGGCGTACCCCGCAATCAGCGGGGTTAACTGAGGTTGCATAAACCTTGACTAATACTTCATTTTTATTTAGTGTCGGTTTATCAACTTCTTGTTCGGCAAAGACTTCTGGAGTTCCGAAGTTTGTTATCACCATCGCTTTCATGTTTCTTATTCCTTCGGAAACAAATTACGCACAGCTTGTTCTACATCGCTTTGTTTAACTAAAGATTCTCCTACCAAAACTGCACGCACACCAGCTTCAGCGACTAAGGATAAATCAGCGGGTGTAAACAATCCCGATTCGCTGACGACGGTAATATCCAAGCTTTGCAATTCTTGCTGCCTAGTTGCTAAAAGTTGCTGTGTAGTTGCTAAATCAACCGTAAAATTTTCTAAATTGCGGTTGTTAATTCCTACCAAGCGTATACCGTCTAGCTTGAGTACGCGATCTAGTTCAGCTAAGGTGTGAACTTCTACCAGCGCAGTCATTTCCAATTCGTGAATTAGTCGCGAAAAGCCTTGGAGTTCTTCATCAGTGAGGATAGCTGCAATTAATAATACAGCATCTGCGCCTGCTGCCCGTGCTGTATAAATTTGGTAGGCATCAATGATAAATTCTTTGCACAGTAGCGGCAATTCTACCTCTGGACGGATGCGACGCAGATTTTCAAAACTGCCTTGAAAGAACTTTTCATCTGTGAGAACAGAGATACAAGCTGCACCACCTCTTTCATAAGATTTGGCGATCGCGATCGGGTCAAAGTCTGCCCGAATAATACCACGACTCGGTGATGCTTTTTTTACTTCGGCAATCAAGCTTGGTCTATAAGGACTTTGCTGTAAAGCGCCGAGAAAATTTCGCACCTTTGACGCATTATTTAACTGATTTTGCACAGCCACCAAAGGCAGTTCTTGCTGCATTTGAGCGACTTCTTGCTTTTTTTGCAAGACAATTTCTTCGAGAATGTGACGGGGAGGGGCTTGGTTCGTCATGTGGGAGTGGGGGAGTGGGGGCAGGGGGAGCGGGGGCAGGGGGCAGGGAGCAGGGGGCAGGGGGCAGGGGGCAGGGGGACAAACTCTTAACTCCTAACTCCTAACTCCTGACTCTTGTACAGACGCGAGGAACCGGAGCGTCTCTACTCCTAACTCCTGACTCCTAACTTCTGACTCCTGACTCTTAACTAATAACTACTGACTCTTTAGTTTGCGTGTATTTACGCACAACGTTTTTGATGATGGCTAGACCGATTTCTCCATTCAAAGTCATGATGGACTCTGGGTGAAACTGAACGGCAGCGATGGGAAGTGTTTGATGTTCAATTCCCATAATTACGTTGTCTTCAGAAATCGCTGTCACTTTCAATTCTGCCGGCATTTGTAATGGTAGGGCAAATAATGAATGATATCTACCCACGGCGAAGGATTCGGGTAAGTCTTTGAACATCACCGAATCTGTATCGGTGACGAAAACCCGCGAGGATTTACCATGTTGGGGATAGTTGAGAACTCCTAATTCGCCACCAAAAGATTCTACAATGCCTTGCAGCCCCAAACAAACTCCAAAAATGGGAATTTGACGGCGGACACAAGCGGCGACCATCTCAGGAACTTTAAACTCACTTGGTCTACCAGGACCAGGAGAGAAAACAACTAAGTCAGGACGTATTGTATCAAAAAGCGATTCTGAGAAGCCATGACGTAGTGTGGTGACGCTTGCGCCAGTTTGCCGGATGTAGTTGGCTAGTGTGTGAACAAATGAGTCTTCGTGGTCAATTAGTAAGATGTGCTTACCTGGTTCCACATCAGGAATGCATTTGCTCAATTTGTTGGTAGTGCATTCCTCCATTTTCTCGTCTATTTCTTTGGCGCGGCGAATTGTCTCAAATAAAACAGCGCCTTTGGTGATTGTCTCTTGTTCTTCAGCTTGTGGTATCGAGTCGTAAAGAACTGTTGCACCAACTCGCACTTCGGCGATTGAATCTTTTAAACGAATTGTTCGCAAAATCAAGCCGGTATTTAAATTGCCATTAAAGCTTAGATAGCCAACTGCACCACCATACCAACGTCGGGCGCTACGTTCATGCTGTTCGAGAAATTGCATGGCGGCGCGTTTGGGTGCGCCTGTAACTGTAACTGCCCAGGTATGGGAAAGAAATGCATCTAAGGCATCAAATTCTTCTCGTAATGTACCTTCAACGTGATCGACTGTATGAATCAGGTGGCTGTACAATTCAATTTGCCGACGCCCAATTACTCTGACTGAACCTGGTTCACAAATTCGCGATTTGTCGTTGCGATCTACGTCGGTACACATTGTCAACTCAGACTCATCTTTGTGTGAGTTGAGTAACAAAAGAATTTGGTCGGCATCGTCAATGGCATTTTGTCCCCGGCTAATGGTGCCACTAATCGGGCAGGTTTCTACGCGTCTACCTTCAACGCGGACAAACATTTCCGGGGATGCACCGATGAGATATTCTCCACCCAAATTAAATACAAATCCGTAAGGACTGGGATTGATTTTCTTTAAGGTTTCAAACAGTTTGCTGGGTGATTGTTCGCAATATTCAAAAAAGTTTTGACTGGGAACTACTTCAAATAAATCGCCTCGACGGAAGTAATCTAGTGCTACTTCAACTTGCTTGGCATAGTCACCTCTTTTATGATCGGCATTTTGTGCTGGTTGAAGACGTTTGCCGCGATAATCTATGGATTCACCTGTGCGGGGAAGATTATTAGTACTTCCATGCGCTGTTTCAAATTCATATTGAAGACGAAATGCGCGTTGTAGATAGTAGTCAACTACGACTAATTCATCGGGCAGATATAAAACTAAATCCCGCTGGTCTTCAGGACGTTCTAAGCGTTGGGAAATCGGCTCAAATTGAAAAACTAAGTCGTAACCAAACGCACCATAAAGCCCTAAATGCTCGTCTTCTTTACTTGAGAAAGTATGTAGAATTTCTCGGACAACTGTAAATGCTGAAGGTTGTTTACTGCGCTCTTCTTCGGCAAATAATTGTTGTGTTTTCTTGACAGTCCCAGTAATATTATCTTTATTGGAAATTACTTCTTGAAGTTGTTCTGACTGCGATAGACGCTCTAAGAGTAATGGTAAGAGAACGTTGCCGCGATCGCTTAATGCTTTTAAAGTAAAACTATTCTCTCTTGTAGTTAGTTCTAAGGGTGGATTGACAAATCCAATCGCCCACCTTTTGTATCTACCTGGATATTCGTAGCTGCTAGTAAGTAAGCCTCCACGCTGAGAATTTAGATAAAATAAAATGTCTTCTAGTGCTGTGTCTATATTGACTTCTGTCATGGAGCGAGAGACACGCACACCGCCAAGTGTTGTATAAGAGTGCGAATCAACAATCATGGGCAATTCCTCTAGAATAATTATTAGTCATTTGTCATTGGGAACAAAGTTTGAACAAATGACAATTTTAGGTAATTTGATGAAAATGTAATTTAACTTGTCGCCGAGTTTGTTGTAATTAGTGAAGTTTTGCTATTTCTTCTTAGTAAAGCGTACTCAATATTAAAGAATTGATACATGAAGGATTTTTCGTTACAAGTATCAATTCTTTTGCTTTTTCTACTACTTTATTAATATAATTAGTGATGAGTAATTTAAAATATATTGCCTCTTCCTCTGGTTAGAAAATCAGTGAAAGTAGGGTGAGAAATATTCGTGAAAACACTGCGTAAAGGGGTAGCATAAATACACCTAAATTCAGGACATATGCATTTGACAAAAAGGTTTATTTATGCATAAGGCGGATAAGTGGAATACTCTTAGTACAGCTTGCCGTAAAAATGAGCGCGTTTTTAAACGCAGAGGAACACAGAGTCAGCGCAGAGGGACGCAGAGCATGTGCGGAATTTAATTCGTTACTTTCCTTGAGTGCTGCGAGTGCGTGGGAAATCGTTATTAAAGTACGCTTAATACCAATTCTTTATGAAGACCCATAGAAAGAACCCCACCGCCTGTGGCACCTCCCCTTACTAAGGGGAGGTTGGGAGGGGTGAAAATAATGTGCAGCTTCACAGAGAATTGGTATAAGAAAGCTAAATTTACCTGAACCGCCAGAAATCTATATCCCAAGCCGGTTGACAATAAATCGATTTGAGGGTTTACCGATTCAAATGGTTCATGCTTTACAAGTAACAAATTTACCAGATTTACATCGCGACCCTTTCGACAGGATAATTATCGCTGAGAGCCAAGTCGAGAAAATGCCAATTGTGACTGTAGACAGTCAGATTACTCAGTACCCTGTTGATGTAATTTGGTAATTATACAGCGTATTGCAAGTAAATAAAATACACCCCACCCGCGCTATCGCGCACCCTCCCCGCAAGCGGGGAGGGTTGGGGAGGGGTTCTTCTGTACCTCACCAAGTTTAAATCTGCTGTATTATTGATGTGACACTTGCAACGAGGGTGCGCCGACAGTTAAATGACTGAGGATTAACTGACAAACATCGATCGCTTGTATTGATGATTCAAGCAGGTGAGTTTGTTTGGTAATAAATAATGGACCTTCATCTGGATTCGTGGGAATACAACCGTGAGAACCCTTTACTAATGAAGCATCTAAGGGAATGACATCCATTAAGTAGCGAAACCCAAGTTGTTTTTTCAGCAGTTTTCCAGCGATTTTGACTTTGGGAAGCTTAATTTGCGGGTCAACAAACAACTCTACAGGGTCGTAACCAGGTTTACGATGGATGTCTACGGTTCTGGCAAAATCGGGAGCGCGATTATCGTCAAGCCAATAATAATAAGTAAACCATGCATTTGGATTGGCGATCGCTACCAATTCTCCCGCTCTGGAATGATCTAAATGGTAAGCTGACTTTTGGCTCTCATCTAAAACCTGAGCTACTCCTGGTGTTTCTTCTAAAAGCGATCGCACTTTGGGAATATAAAACGGATCGTTAACGTAAACATGAGCAATTTGATGATCTGCAACCGCAAATGCTTTACTAGCACCTGGATCTAACAATTCTCGTCCTAATTCTTCGCGCACTGCTAGCAAGCCTTTTTCCCGCAGCATCCGATTCAAGTGGACGGGTTGAGATACATCAGTAATGCCATATTCTGACAAAACGATGACTTGAGCGCCGCGATTTTCATAAAACTCAATCAAATCGGCACAAACTGCATCAATTTCCTGTAAATCCTTCGCTATTTTGTTGATGTCAGTTCCAAATTTTTGTAAGCAGTAATCGAGATGCGGTAAATAGACGAGTGTCAGCATTGGGTTAGAGTGTTCTTCAGACCACTTTGCTGAATTGGCAATCCACTGGGTAGACTGAATCGATGTGTTGGGACCCCAGAAGTTGAATAAGGGAAACTGTCCTAAATCTGTTTGCAGTTGCGATCGCCATTCTGCCGGTTGAGTGTAAATATCCGGAATTTTCCTACCATCAGCAGGATACATCGGTCGGGGAGTGACTGCGTAATCTACCGAGGAGTACATGTTGTACCACCAAAACAAATTCGCGCAGGTAAAGTCAGGAGCGATCGCTTTTGCCATATCCCACACTTTCGGAGCCTGAATTAATTTGTTAGACTGTCGCCAGAATTTAATTTCACACTCATCGCGAAAATACCAACCATTGGCAACAATTCCGTGTTCATTCGGTAACTTTCCTGTAAGATAAGTAGCCTGTGCCGAGCAAGTCACAGCAGGTAACACCGATTCCACCGACGCGACTTTCCCACTAGCAGCCCAACGCGATAAAAAGGGCGTATACTCACACAATAAGCTGGGTGTCAATCCGACTACGTTAATAACAACTGTTTTTTGCATAATATAAATAAAATTAATTAAGTAGTAAGCACTGAAGTGCTTAAAATGCTTAAAATAGGCATGAATAAATATCTTAATATCATGTCCCGCAAATCAGACATTGTAGAGAGGTTCCGACGGAACGTCTCTACGAAGTTTGCCATATCATTACTGATAATACACGCGAACATAATATTATTTATTTTTAACCTAACAACGCTCCAGCCAACATCTTATTTAAAACCCACTCATACTCTCGCTGAATCGATGCTGATAAATCCAGCTTCATTTCACCAGGTAATACATCCCAAGTGTAAGTTTCAATTTCTAAATGATTACAAACATGATTATTTTGCAGCAGTTCCAATACAGTAATAATGTCGTCTTGGGTAGACTGCAACAGTTTATAATCGTGGATAAAAATTGGCACATGAAAGTGAATTCGCCATTGAGATGCGGTGGTATTTTCCAAATCTGGTAAAGCGTTTTCCAAGTCTGAATATTGATTAGAGTTGCTGGAAACTACTTGGTGTAAATACGTAGATTCTGCAAAAGGGAGTAACCTTTGTTTTAGTTGATGGCGTTGTTCGGCATCTTCTGGCACATCTACTTGCAACGCTGCACTAATTTGAATTTTACCAATTTTAATTCCTAAAGCTTGAAATTGCTTGAAGACATCAACTGGATTTTCAAAGGCGATCGCAAAATGGCAGGTATCATAACATACGCGCACATGCTCTAGTAAAAGTGCCTCAGCTGTTTCTTTAGGTATCTCCAATTGCTGTGCTAAATAAGTTCCACCGATGGGTAATAAATGCTTTTGGAAATAATCAATTACCTCGGCAGCATTTTCAATTAATCCATCCGGTTCTGGTTCTAAATTTAAGTGCAGCAGTTTTCCCGTATCGGCTCGAATGCGTACCATTTCCGCCACAACTTCTGCTATGTGCAAAGTAGCACTATTGATGACGGATGTTTGGCTAATTTGATTTTTTTTAAACCAAGGTTTGTAGGATAACGGTAGTGTGGAAATGCTACCTTCCATTTCAGCAGGTAACAATTCTGCGAGAATATTGGTTAGTTGTAATGTGTAATCTAACCGTTCTTGCTTAGACCAATCTGGTGCATAAACTTGGTCTTTTACTACTTGCTGATGAAATCCACCATAAGGAAATCCATTCAATGTAAACACGTATAAATCATGTTCGGCTAACCATGATTTAAATTCAGCTAAGGTGTTTCCTTTTAATAGTTGTTTGGCTGCTATTGCTGCTAAACGCAAGCCAATACCAAAGGGTTTCTTTGGTGCTATTTTGGCTTTGAGTTCCAGAACGTATTGCTGTAAGTTACTAAAGACTTTGCTCCATTCTTCACCAGGATGAATGTTGGTGCAATACGTTAAGTGAATGTTGTTTTGTATTTTCATTTTTGTAGTCAGCGTTTTAAGGCTTCCGGAAAAGACTGAAGTCCTTACTACGGAATAAATTAAACCTAACGCTTCCGGAAAGGACTAAGTTAAACTTTCAGATACAGATGGAGTGAGAAACGAGGAAAAGTTTTTTGTCTTTTTCACTTCTACAAACTCTTCCAACAGTGAAATAGCTTGTTTGTACAAAGATAAATCCGCTTGGTGAACTTCAATTCCTTTACCAATACGTTCCAGCAGCGTTAAAGTTAATTCTCCCCCCAAGTGTTCGCGAAACTCTTGCAGTCCACGAAACAAACTGCGCGAATGTTCTGGTTGTGAGAGTTTTTCTTCGAGTTCGGGGACGTACAATACAAAGCCTAATGTAACCAGTGTATTTAGAATGCACTGCCATTCTAAGCGCGAAATCTTTCCTAACAAATAGGAATAGGTCGTGTCTAGAGCAATACCGATCGCAACCGCTTCTCCATGACGTAGACTATAATTTGTCAGCTGTTCTAGTTTATGTGCTGCCCAATGTCCGAAATCTAACGGACGAGATGAACCCATTTCAAAGGGATCGCCGCTTGTAGCGATATGTTGTAAATGTAACTGAGCGCATCGGTAAATCAACTGTTGCATCGCGTCCATGTCTCGATGACGCAGTGCTTCGCTATGGCTGCGGATGAATTCAAAGAAGTCAGCATCCTTAATTAGGGCGACTTTCACAGCTTCGGCAATGCCAGAACGCCAATCGCGATCGCTTAATGTACTCAAGAATGATAAATCATTGACTACTGCGTAAGGCGGGGCGAATGTGCCGAGAAAGTTCTTTTTCCCAAAGGCATTAATTCCGTTTTTTACCCCGACACCAGAATCATTTTGTCCCAACACTGTCGTAGGAATACGGATAAGGCGAACTCCCCGATGTGCAGTTGCAGCGGCAAATCCTGCCAAATCTAACACCGCACCACCGCCAATTGCTATCAGGTAAGAATGGCGACATATCCCCGATGAATCAATTACTTTGTGAATTTGCTTGACTAAGTTGGGATTGTTTTTGGCTGCTTCTCCACCGGGAACTTTTATCGGATCGCCAGCGAGGATTAATGTCTCACCATAATATTTGGTATACGCTGCTATTTGCCTGAGCAAGCTACGGCGAAATTCTAATAATCCTGCATCTACTACTACGACTACTTTCTTTGGTTGTTGCTCACCATCGCCGGCAATTAATTGCGCCAGCATGGGGTTTTTCAACTTAAATACTTCATTGGTGAAGTAAACTTTATAATCGAAGCTAACCGAAACATGTTGCTGAATCGGTTGCAAATTTAATGTGGTTTTTTCCGAAATACTAGCTATCATATTTTTGGCGAGGTTTCTAAAATTGTTGCACGATTTAATGCTTCAACAAATACTTCTACGGAGTGAGAACCGTCAATTTTGACTTGGTTGTTGATAATAAAAAACGGCACACTGCTGATATTATTCAACCGAGCAAATATTGATTCAGCCAGAATTTTATCGGTTGCGGCATCATCTGTTAATTGACTTCGTAGTTCTGTAGGATTTAGTTGATGTGCCGTACCTATGGCAATAATAACTTCGATGTCTCCGAGATTTAAATTGTCTTCAAAGTAAGCTTTGTAAATTGCTTCTACGATATCGTTTTTAATGTTTTCTGGTGCTATAGCAATTAGTTGGTGGGAAAGTGTCGTATTGACTGCTAGAGAAATTTTGTCAATATCTAGCTTGACTCCAGCTGCTTCACCTGCTTTTTGCGCGTAGTCAAACATCTGCTGGAGTTCTGTATCTCCAATGTTTTTTCTCGTTTGCATAAAGCTGCGAAAATCGTAACCGCTTGCAGGAACGGTGTTATCAAGTAGGAAGGGGTGCCAGCGAATATTGGCTGCTATTCCGGTTTGCGAAAGTGCATCAAAAAGATGCTTTTTGCCGATTCTGCACCAGGGACAAACTGTATCGTGAAAGATGTCGATCAGCATGGTTTTTGATCTGTGAATGCTGAGGTAGGGAAATAATTAATTGAAAACGTAGACGCGTAGCGGCTTGCCGCAGGCTACCGCGAACGCGCAGCGTCTTTGCGACTGAGAAGATGCAAAGAGAAGAAATAAACAGAGAATCTCATGAATGATTTAGAAGTGTTGTAGGTTTAATTTGTGTTTCTAAATCTTTTTTCTGGCGGTGATTGACCATTGTGGGTAAGGCTTTTAAATGAGATGTTTTTTCCTCTGTGAAAAATGTTTGAGCGCTTTCAAATTCTTGGATTAATGCGGCTCTATCTCCCTTTTCTACTAAGGTTGCTAAACGGCTGTAAGTTTCTGCTAAAATGCGAATTTCTCGACATCTTTCTTCTGTGGCAAGCATGATGTCTACACACAAATTTGGATTTTGACTAAATAGACGTTTAACGATATCAATTTCTTGTCGATAGCTGGGACTCGACATTGATAAACTGCGTTCTATGTCTACTCCTTCTTGTGCTAAGAAAACACCAAGGCTAAATCTAGAGAAGTGTTGCGTTGCTTGAATTATGACCATCATGTGGTCATGTTCTTCTGGTGTGCAAAAAATTAGTTCTCCACCTTGGCTTTTCATGAAGTCTAAAAACCATTGAAAGAAATGATTTTCTCGACCTGGACACACGACAACTTTTTGCTTGTTGAATGATTTTATATTGGGACCAAACATAGGATGTAATCCCATGACTGGTCCTGAATGGTATGCCAGCATAGCTGCTAGTGGCTGAGTTTTGATGCTGGTAATGTCACATATTCCTGTTGTTGGCGCTAGGTATTTTGCAGCTCGTTTAATAACATCTACAGTTCGCTCAATCGGAACGCTGATTAATACTAAGTCTGCTTGATTTAAGAGTTGATCTGCATATTCCCAATCATCATTTTCTAGAATGCTTACCTTGTGTCCAGCCGCTACAAGTTGCTGTGTAAAAAATCTTCCCATTCTGCCAAGTCCACCAATGATGGTAATTTGCATTGGCTTGACATTATTGACATGATTGACAGATGATGATTGAGTGGTAAGTGTAGCATGACAACTATTGATTACACTTGCCCAAACGAATTCGGGAATGCCAGCTTGGGCAAGTTGAGGAGCTATATAAGCAAGTTGTTCTTCTGGTGAAGGCAATTCTGAAGTTGCTTGTAGCGATAGGCGATCGCGTAATAGCTCGATTATATTTTGATCGGTTTGTTTGAGCTTGTCTGGAATCATAAATAATCCAAATTTACCGAAGTGACAAGCGCCAGCAGTCGCCGTTACAACTTCATTAAATAATTTTTTTATTTAGAATTGATATTTTGCTAAATTTTAACAGCGTTGCGCGATATCAAATATCTAGAGGTGATTCCCTAGAAGTGAATTTTGGCAAAATATCTAAATCTAATGCTGGGTTAGCGATCGCATCTACAAATAACTGCTCATACTGATCGAGCGCTTGCTCAAAAGAATAGCGCTCTATTGCAAACTCTCTTCCTTTCTTACCTAGCATCTGTGTTTTCACAGGATTACTATATAAATCCATAACCGCTGCCGCTAGTGCTTCGGGTGACTCTGGTTTCACTACTATACCCCCGCCACTTTTGCGGATTGCTTTGGCTGCGGTACCGCTAGCGGGAACTGAACCAATAATTGCCCTACCACTTGCCAACAGTAATGGTATTTTGGAAGGCATGTTGAAGGAAATCACATTGCTCTTTTGCACAATCAAGCCGATATCGGCTGCGGCTAACATTTCGGGTAGTTGTTCTCTCGGCTGTAACGGTAGCAGCACTACGTTATCTGCGCCACAACTTTGACAATATTTCTGCAATCTTTCTAAAGCCTTTGATTCGCCAGCGATCGCAAAAACAATTTCTGGCTGATGACGCAAGCGAGCTGCTGCTTCTACTACTGTCTCTAAACCTTGTGTCAGCGCAATATTACCTGAGTAGAGAACTACAAATTTATCATCTAATTTATTGGCTTTTTTCCAAGCGTTATTTTGTTTTGGTAAAGGACGGATAAAGTTTACGTCTACCCAATTGGGAATGCACCTAATTTTACTAGGCGAAACTCCCTTGCTCACTAAATTTTCTACAAACCCGTCAGCAATAACGCTGATGCTGTGTGCTGTGCGGTAAGCAAATTTCTCTAGTGTTTCCAAGGCTCGGATCATGAATTTGTTTTTGATCAGCCCTACACGTATGGCAGCTTCTGGTAAAATGTCTTGTACATTCAGCACCACCGGGCAGTCATATAAACAACCCAGCAAAGCAGCCGGCAAGGACACCATCAACGGCGGGACTGTCAAAAGAATTACATCGGGTCGCCACCCGTTTAAAGCTTGGGGGATACTTGTAAAGACAAAGCTTAATTCTAGTAGCAGCCGATCTACAAGATTGGGTTTGGACTTGATTCGCAGATAGCTGCGTTGGATGGTGACACCATTTTTTTCTTCAGTCACATACCATTTACCCCGATAACCATCGTAAATCTGGCGCTGAGGATAGTTGGGCATACCTGTGATTACCCGAACCGAATGACCTCGCTCCACTAGTCCTTCTGCCAGTTCAGTCATTAAAGGAGCAATCCCAATCGGCTCCGGATGATAATTGTAGGAATAAATAAGAATGTGCATGAGCTGTCTTGAAAATAAAGGCTAAGGACTAGGGATTAGAGAAAGTATATTTTTATTTTTTTGTTTTAGAAATCGTCCGTGGGAGCTATCTAGTTATTTTCCTAGATTCACCGTATAACTGTCAGCTCTATTTATTTATTATTTTGAGTTATTATTGCCACTTTTAACTTTAAGTTACCGCAAAGATTCGTGCTAGCGCCATTGACACTGGCAACAAACTTAAGACCATTAATCCGTAACTCCAACTAGAGAACCCCGCTGCTAATGTAGCATCTAAGACTATTAGTGACAAGACCCCGGCTTTGACTGCAATTCTTATTTGTTCTGGGCTTGGCTGGCGCACCGCTTTGATAAAAGGCAGTAACACGCGCGTCGCAAAAAGAACGATAAATGGTAATGCTGTCAAAACTTTATAATTGTTTAATAGCCCTAGTCCTAAAAGTCCTAAAATGACTATAACAATCAGTGATAGCGCTATTACTCTAGTTGTACTCTTGCCGACTTTGACTTCATCTCGACTGAGGGTAGTGATACCGGCGATGTAAGCGATCGCAATCAAAGCCAAATACCAATATTCTCCTACCATTGCCGGCGCTACACTCACACCTAGCAACAAGTTAGCACCGCGACAAACACCCATGTTAATCGGACCTAAAACAGCGTTATGCTTCCCCACAGCATCATAAAGTAAAGCTGCCGAGGCAGCGATCGCTGCCACAGTTGCACTCTTCCAAGAAACTTGCAAAGCTGCGATTACACCAACGCTCAAAAATATACTTCCTAAGATAGTTGCACCCCAAACCGATGCTCTACCACTTGGAATCGGTCGTTCCGGTCGCTCTACCGCATCTAGTTTGGCATCAAATACATCATTAAAGACAATTCCGCCACCATACAAACCAGTAGTAGCCAGCAGCAACCATGCTAACGGTGTTAACTCGCCAACATACCCGGAAGCTGCAAAGCCTGCTAAAACATCTGCCCAAGCAGTAACAATATTAGCAGGGCGCAATAATTGAAGATATGCCCAGAGGGAATTTCGACTTAAGGTGGCGGTGTTCATAGGAGTGGGGGAGGTAGGGGGAGTGGGGGAAGCGTGGTGTAGGGGAGCGGAGGAGGTGGAAAAATAACTCCTAACTCGGTACTTCGTACAGACGCGATATATAGTGTCTCTACAACTCCGTGCCTCCTGATTCCTGACTCCTACTCAATCAATGCGTATTCACGGATAGACTCAACAACTGGTTGTTGTCCGCGCAGGACGGAGTTACCGTTAAATAACTGGCGTTGGTCGATGGGTGAGGGGGACAGCCAATCTGAATCTTGCATTTGACCGCTTTGGCTGTAAGCTGCGAGTGCGTTTTCATAACAGACAGCTTTGACATCAGCTTCTCTTATTCCTCTGTCTATCATCAGTTGAGCGGTTTTAGGTACAGCTAGCGGATCGCTAATTCCCCAATCAGCGCTGCTGTCTACAATAATGCGATCGCTTCCATATTGACGTACAATCTCCACCATGCGAGCATTGCCCATTTTGGTGTTCGGATAAATTGTGAAACCTGCCCAAAAGCCCCGATCCAGAACTTCTTCAACCGTCTCTTCATTGTTGTGATCCACAATCACCTTTGATGGATCTAACCCATGCTCAATGCAGACATCCATACTACGACTGGTGCCTGCTTTTTTATTCCGATGGGGTGTGTGAATTAACACTACCATGTCAAGTTCTTTTGCCAGATCTAACTGTAGACGGAAGTATTTATCTTCAGCCTGTGTCATGTCGTCGTAGCCAATTTCACCAATAGCAACTACACCTTCTTTGCAAGCAAACAGAGGCAACAATTCCATCACTTGCTCTGCCAAAGCTTCATTATTGGCTTCTTTGGAATTTAAACCAATCGTGCAGTAATGACGGATACCGAACTGAGCAGCCCGAAAACGCTCCCATCCCACCAAGCTGCTAAAGTAATCTTGGAACGAACCAACATTAGTCCGGGGCTGTCCCAACCAAAAAGCCGGCTCAATTACAGCCACAATACCCGATTCCCGCATCATCAGGTAATCATAAGTTGTGCGGGCAGTCATGTGAATGTGAGGATCAATAAACATCATATTATTTCTTCTTTCGTAGTCAGCACTTCAATGCTTAAATCAGTACCTAAAATAAACCTTAAAACCCCTAGCACTATCCCTTAACCAAATCCACCAATTGCCAAATCTCTGGAGAAACCGATCGCCCAGCAGCTTGACGTTCATTGGCGTAATCAATTAACATTCTTGCTAGTTCTGGATTTGCACGCTGGTTAAGCCCCTGAATTAAACTCACAGGGCTGCCGACAAAAAAAGCTTTCAGCACCATCTGATTCCAAGCCAGATTGTCAAAATACTGTGCTGGATAAGGATTTGTTAAAGCAACAGCATTAAAAACTGCTGTCATATTGCTGCGAACTCCTTCAGCAGCACGGTGACGAAGCTTTTCTGGGTAAGGTAGAAGCGGTAAAGCTTGGTAGAGTGCAATTAATTCCCCCACATCCGCAGTGGTGAAAACTTGCTCCAACGTGTGCAGATATTTATCAGCATCATCATCGGGCAAAGACAGCAGCAATAAAGTACGAGCCGCTTGATCCACACTCCAATTAGCGGGAACCCAACCTGTGACTATTGTCGAGGCTGCTTTCAAATCGTCTTGTGTTAACTCAAGGTCACTTTTGCCTGTATAACGAGGCACGGCGCTGAAAGCTGTAAAGAACACTCGCGCATTAGCCCCGTTGCTTATCTGCTCCTTCTTTTCATCCAGCCAAGTAAGACTTTGTGTATTTAGCCGCTGTGAAAGCCAGCTATGTAATAAATCATTAACACTAGTTAAGTTCAGATTAATTACAGCAGACATAATTAATAACACTTTTTCAAATACTTGTCTTTTCTCTCGTTCCCTGTCAGAGACAGGGAATGCCTACAGTGGGCTGCTGCCTCAAGCGGGAGGCTCTGCCTCCCAAAATCCGTTCCCAGGTTCAACCTGGGAACGAGAGTACGAGACTAAACTGTAGTCTTTTGCAGTTGCTTCTCTAAACTGATGATTGTTCTTTGGCGCTTATCTTTCTTCAATTTGACAACAGTAGCACCAATTCCCAATAACCCTAGAGCTAATGCTGTGCTAGGTTCAGGCACTTTTTTGCTTTGACCTTCTACTTTTAAGACCTGGATGCGACCAGTGAAGAAATCACCGACATACAGCTTGCCATCGTTGTAGTGTGCGCCAGCAGTCCAGTTAAACTTGCCTGGTGCGAGGTCAGCGGGGTCGGTGGCAAAGGGTAGCTCTCCTGGGGCGGGTGGTCCTGGGTTGGCAACTGGTTCACCAAAGGCAGTCAGGAACTTACCGTTTTGATCGAATACCTGGACGCGGTTGTTTTGAGAATCAGCTACATAGAGATTCTCGTATTCGTCCACTTCTAAACCGATTCCCTCTCTTAACTGCCCAAGTTCCGAGCCACGAGAGCCAAAGCTATACAGAGCGTTACCTTGAGGATCGAAAGCCTGAACGCGGTAGTTGTACTGGTCGTTTACGTAAATATTCCCAGTGTTTGGGGATACGCTTAAGCCTGCTGGTCCTTGAAACTGTCCGAGTCCGGTACCAGAGCTACCAATGGTTTTGGTTAGCTCACCATCTCCGGTATATACCTTAATGTTGTCCTCGCTAAAATCAGTCACATACAAATTGCCACTCTTATCAAATGACAGACCGCCAGGTCCAAAGAATATCCTACCTTCTACAGGACCGCCAAATTTGCCGAAGGATTTAAGATAGTTACCTTGGGGATCAAATACATCGATTTCGCTGTTGAAGACATCAGCCACATACAAGTTTCCATTCACGGGGCTGATTTTTAGGTCTCCTGGCTCGTCGAACCCCTCTCCTGCTCCCTGTCTACCACTGCCAATTGATCCAATATAAGTACCCTGAGGGTTGAATATTTCGACTTTGTTACCGAGATCTGGGTTAAAACTGCCGTCTGGGTTAACACCACGACCGTTACTTACGAGGACGTTCCCGGTTGCGTCATCCACAATTACGCCTTGAGGAACAAAGAGTTGCCCAGGACCGAAACCAGGACTGCCGATGGAACTGTCGTATTTCAAGCTTAAGGAGAAAGCTTGAGTAGCTGTTGCTACAACTGCAAATCCCGCACCGGCTAAAGCAAATGATAAATTTTTGACTAATCCCATAGTGAATTCTCTGTTGTTTGAGGTATACTCTTTCCAGGGTTTTTGTTCCCAGATCCAGTCTGGGAAGCTTGGATTTGAGCTGCTGCCTTGAACACAGCAGCTTATTTTTTGAGCATTTGCTCAGAAATAAGGAATTAGAGAATTTCTACTTTAGCTAGCAACTCTTCGCTGGACTTTTGTTGGCGTTTGCGTTTGCCCATTGCAGCAGTCGCACTTAAAGCAGCGATCGCGAATAGACCTCCAGCTGCACCGGGTTCGGGTACTTTCTTCGTAGCTTCTAGATCAATCTTGACGAGTTGTCCTCCTCGTTCCCCGGCTACTAGTCTGGTACGGTTTGAGGTATATAAAGCACCATCACGGTAAAATAACCCAGAAGCCGCCTCTAGTCCATTACCACTCCAGATCGTTTCGCGAGAACCATCCTTGGCAATTTTGATGATAGAACCGCTGACATCGTCGATGATGTTACCGCCCTGTTCAATTGCCTTCCATTCTGACTGATTGATATGTTGCAAGGCATACAAATTGCCTTCAGGGTCGTATGCTACACCAGTCAGTTGTGTAAAGCCATCATAAATGGTTTGTATTGACAAATCATCAGGGTTAACTGAATGGATACGCGCTTTACCTTCTGGATAAGGAAAAGCAGTGTATTCAGAAAGTGTTAAAGTACCATCGGGAGCAACTGTAATACCTGTGGGTACTGCTTGAGCGTCTGGCTCAAATTGAAGTGCTTCTTCTGGCACCGCACCGGGAGGAAGAGGTGGGAATTCGAGGGTACTTGGGTCTATCAAGTTTGTAGGTATCGCAGTTACCTTGCCAATACCGCTGCCATCAAGTCCCACAGAATATATAACGTTAGAACCCCCATCCACAACGTAAGCTTTATCACCCTTAATTGTCATGCCATAAGGGTTGTTAATCAAATCACTGCCATCGGGATTATATGCAGCTTCGTACTGTGCAAAGTCGGCAATACTGGTCAGCGAACCGCTGTTTAAGTCTACTTTGTATAATTGTCCGAGTGCAGGGCTTCCTAACTTGGTATCGCGGGAGTTTGGATCGCCAGCCAAACCATACAACACATAAGCGTTGCCATTGGAATCAAATTTGAAGTCCGCAGGACCAGCAGCTTGTTCGCCAGAGGGTGTTAATGCTATGGACGGCAGATTATTGAGTACTTTTGTTTGTGTACCGTCTGGAGCAATTTTGACAACGTAACCAGTGTTACCAGAACATAAATTAATATATCCAGCGCTGGGTGATGGTATACAGTTGACTCCGCCGTTTCCATCTCCGCCAGCACCACTCGCTGCTAGATAAATATTGCCCTGTGAATCCCAGTCAAAATTTCGGGGGTTATCAAGACCGTCGGCGATTACTGAGAATGATGCAGCTTGTGCTGCTTGGTTTACAGCAACACTGCCAACGCTAACAGTTAAAAATGTAAGGACAAATGACTTGAGTTTCATATTCAAATTGAGAGTTGTTAGTTGTGGAAAGTTTGATAGTTATTAAGACAACGAGTCCCAGTTACTGGGGGAAATCAAGCATTCCCTGATACAGCCCCTCCAGGTGGAGAGGTGTCGGCTTGAAACTTTTTTAGCTGGTGGTCAAGATATCCACCAATGCTTTGCCCTTGCCTAAAGCAGAAGCGGGTTCAGGCACGGATGTATTCTCAATCCTGATTACTTGTCCTTGTCCTGGACGACCGCCTCGGTTGATGACATAGAAGGCGTTATCTGGACCAATGGTGAAGGCTGCGGGTGACTCTAATCCATTACCACTCAGTAAAGTCGTGCGAGTACCATCTTTGGCTATTTTGATCAGAGATCCATCTGGTTTTCCTTTCCAACCTGAAGCATTCATATGCTGCAATGCATACAAGTTACCTTCAGTATCAAAAGCTAAGTCAATTAGTTGGGTAAAACCATCTGCGTAGACTGTTAGTCCGTCAACATCAATTCTGTATATTTTCGCTTGACCTTCGGGAAAGGGAAAACCAGTAAATTCGCTGACGTAATAAGCATTATCAGGACCTTTAACAATATCTGTAGGTACTGATTGAATTGCTATCTGTGATGGTGGTGCCTGACGATAAGCATTAGGTGGTGGTACGTGTCCCCGGTCAAAATTTTGCGAGTTAGAACCAGGGAAGATTGGATTAGTTAATATCTGGTTGGGAATTGCAGCAATTACCTTCAGACCGCTGCCATCAATATTTCCACTTAGGACGGTGTTCGCCCCTGCATCAACTAATACAATCTTATCTCCGTCTATGTAAAAAGACAAGGGGTTACTGACGACTTCACATGAACTTGATTCAGACTTGTTGATAAGTTCATAATTGGCTAGGTCAGCAGTACTAATCCAGGTATTTGTACTCAAGTCGGCAGTAATAATTTTACCCAGGTCAGTGTCACCTAATGTGCGATCGCGTAAAGCTGCATCGGCAGCATAGCCAATGACAACATAAGCCTTACCCTGAGCATCAAATTTTATATCGTGAGGACCTGCGGCTCCAGTGCCATCGGCAAATGCGACAGAAGGTAATCCTGTCAGTACACGTTTGACGATGCCATTTTCAATTTTGGCGATCGCACCACTCATGCCATAACATAAATTACCCTGTCCGCTGGGTGAGGGAACGCTCTTTCCATCTCCCCCAACTCCTGATAAAGCAATATAAAGACTACCGTCGGGACTAAAGCTCAGACCTTTAGGATTATTAAGACCGTCGGCAAGTACTGCAAACGATGTAATAGTATGTTCCTTCAAGTTCATATCTAATAAAAATTTTAGAATCTAATAATTCAGGAGTTAGGAGTCAGGAGTCAGGAGTTAAGAGTCAGGAGTGAGAATTCTAAACAATTACTAAGAAACCTTGGGCAAAATTCCTCTTTTATCTCCTGTCTCCTGTCTCCTGTCTTCTGCCTCCTGCCTACTTAGCCAGCGGAGCGTAGCTCATACCACGGTCAAACGATTGTAGATTTCCGGCTTTGGCTTCTGTCAAACGTTTGATGTTCATGTTCTCAGCGCCAAAGTCTTCAATTTGAAGTTTGCCTAATGGTAGTTGTTCACCATGTTTCCAAAATGTGATTCGGTGCAAGATGAAACCAGGAGCTTCCGGATCGCCGAAAGCATAAGAAGCCGGTATCAACATGCTCGGACAGCGCTGGTAAAATCCTTGCTCAGGATAGAAGAATTCATGCTCTACCAAATACCATTTGCTAACAGGTTCTACCCGCAGCGAAACTTTTACTTTATGACCATATTCATCGCGATACTCACCCGATGAAGCAGAAGTTTCACCATCTGGTCGCACTAAATGTGCCCAGTCGTTCATGTTTCTCAAGTCTGACAAATACGCGACTCCTACTTCTATGGGAGCATCAACATAAATGGTGTCAGTATTAATAAAGTAACGCCCTTTTTCGGCTGATGTCAGACCAGCTTTGCGTTCCAAGTTAGCTTTGAGCGAACGACATTCAGAAGTATGTACGGTATGAATTCCTTGCATAATCATCTGAGTTTGTCGCTTTGGATCGACAAAACTTAACCAGTGAAAATACACACCTTTTTCATCTGTCCCTGGCTCAATGTAATCGCTAGGGAAAAGTAGAACTGGGTAAACTTGAAAATATTTCTGATATTCAAGCCCGCAATGCCACTCAATACCTTGAAGCTGCGGGTGCTGTAATTTTTTAACGTGATAGTAGAGATCTCTGTGATAGCCTGAGGCACTTCCGCGCCAGGTATCTTCGTCCATTTGCTCTGCCATCCGGCTATAAAGTGTCCACTCATCTAAGTTTTTTAGATTGCAAAGGTACTCGTAGGCACTCTCTGGTGAAGTTGCAATATAAGCGGATGTAGCAAAGGTATTTTTTTCCACTGGGCACTCCTTTAAGATGTTAGTAGTTAGTAGTTAATGGTTAAATGTTCCAACTATGAACTATCAATTAACGACTAACAAGCATTTCTTTGTTCTTAATTTTTCTCGCGTTCATAATCCGTTCTTCCGCTAACTGTTTAGCAGCTTCATTGCTGGTGATTCCTTGCTGTTTAGCGCGGGCAAAAATTTCCAGTAATGTGTCGTAGATATTATGCAATTGCTCAAAGGCTTTTTCTTCGTTGTAGCCAATCATTTCGTTGTAAACGTTGATCAGTCCTCCGGCATTGATTACATAATCCGGGCAATAAAGAATCCCTTTTTCTGTAATCATCTGACCGTGGATTTCTTCTTGAGCTAGCTGATTATTGGCAGCACCGGCAATAATCGCGGCTGACAAACTATGAATGCTTTGGCTATTGAGAATTCCACCTAATGCACAAGGAGAAAATACATCGACATCCAGAGAGTAAATTTCGTCTGGTGCGACAACAGTTGCACCTAAACTGCGTTTTACTTCTTCTGCTTTGTCTTGACTGATATCAGTGACAAAAAGCTCTGCACCGTTTTCGTGTAAAAGTTGGCAAACATTTCTACCGACGTTGCCCAAGCCTTGAACGGCGACTTTCAGCCCTTCTAAATTTTCACTTTGCAGGCGAAATTTAACCGCAGCTTTGATGCCTAAAAATATACCTTTTGCTGTGATGGGAGCAGGTCCACCAGATTTTTCTTCTACCCCGACTACATAATTAGTTTCTTTACTAATTGTTCTGACATTTTCTGGGGTAAGATTCACGTCTTGCCCGGTGATAAAACGTCCTTGTAGTCTCTCTACAAAACGCCCGTAAGCTCTGAATAATTCTTCGGTTTTATTTGCGGGATCAGCAATAATAACTGCCTTGCCTCCACCAACGGGAATGTTGGCACAAGCTGCTTTGTAAGTCATGCCACGACTTAAACGAAGGGCATCTTTTAAAGCAGCTTCTTCGTTGACATAGGGCAACATTCGTGTTGCTCCCATTGCGGGTCCTAAGCTAGTGTCATGGATGGCAATTATTGCTTTGATATCTGGGTCTTTGCCATGACAAAATAATACTTGTTCATGACCCATTTCTTCTACTGTGTCAAAAAGGTTCACCCTACACTCCACTTTTGAATTTTAGATTTTGAATTTTGCGAAAAGTTTGACCGAAGGTTTCCTTTGTTCTCCGTTCGCGCTTGCGTCTTTGCAATTGAGAAGGAGAAGAGAAGGCATCAAACCTTTTCAAGACGGATTTGAGATTTACAATTAAAGTTAGTAATTAGTATCAATAACTCGCAATTAAGAACTAACTACTAACTATTAATCACTATTAACTGATTAGATATTTGGAAATGAAATTTGCACTGGGGAATTTTTCGCAGGAGTTGCTTTAACTCCTTGTGCCGCTAAACTTTGATTGCGACCTTTAGAAGGTGCGGCTCGATTGGGGTCAATCATGACATCGATAACGAAGGGAACTTCTGAGGCGATCGCTTGTTCTAACGCTGCCTCTATATCAGATTCTTTGACGACTCTGATTCCTTCTGCTCCCATTCCGCGAGCAATCATCGCAAAGTCTGTGGGGGGAATTGATGCATCTGCTCCTGTGAGTCCCAACAATTTCATCCCTTGATGGCACATGTTGTAACGAGCATCGTTAAGCACAATCCAGATTGCGGGAATTTGGTATTTGACGGCGGTGCTGATTTCGTTATTCATCAACATCGCACCATCGCCTACAATCGCTACAGCTTTACCGTTGCGCGCTTGCGCTGCTCCAACAACTCCGGTGACGGCGTGACCCATTGCCCCAACTCCGGTGCTGACTCGGTAGCGATTTGTTTGAGAAAATCTCAGTAAATTAGTTGACCAGGTAAAGGAGTTACCGCACTCTGCCATGACTATGGCATCGCTACCTTCTACGATGACTTTTTGAATGGCTGCCATCAATACTTCTGGTCGCACTGGAGTATCTGCACCCGGTTCGATTGGTTCTCGTTCAGGGTTGGGTAAGGAGATTTCCTCTGCGGTATTCTCTGGTATGTGCTTCAACAACGCTTGTACAAAGGCTTTGATGTCAGCCTGCACGGGGTAGGTTTTAGCTGATGCGTAAGCTACTCCTGGTACTTCTGGGTCGATGTCTACATGCACAAAACCGCCTGGGGGAACCATTAGAGGACTCCAAAACGAGGTCGGTTCACCTAAGCGTGTTCCTAACACTAGAGTGCGTAAGGGAGTTCCAGATTGCATATATGTCATGACAGATCCATGACCACCTAAACCTGTGACTCCGACAAACTGCGGATGTTCTTCAGGAAAGATGCCTTTACCGCGAGGTGAACACATAACTCCTGCACCTGTCTTTTCTGCAAGCTGGCGGATTTCTTCGGCTGCATTCCGCGCACCGAATCCAACCCAGATGGCAAAGGGTCCTTCGGATAGTAATTCTACAGATTTGGCGATCGCTTCTTCTGATGGCGCTACTGATAAACAACCAACTTCTAAATCGGGCAGGGTTGTTTCATCAACTAAGGCTGTCTGTAAAGCTGTCGGAATGCTCAAATGTGCGACAAATCCGCCTGGTTGTGCTAACCCAAGAGCAATTCTCCGAAAAATCTGCGGAAGTTGAGCCGCAGATTCAATGGTGACTGCATAGTTGAACAGCGCTCCGGAAGTGAATATTCCGCTACTGGGCAATGTATCGGTGCTGGTCTCCTGAATCCCCCAGCGTCCGCGATTCGCTGCTGAGGTGCAGGCTGATAACAAAATCACTTTTGCACCTTCTCCACGAGCCGCAAATAAGCCTGTGAGGGCATTGGTCATTCCCGGTCCTGCGGTGGTGAAAACTACGCTAGGAGTACCAGTAGCAAAGTAGGCTTCAGTGGCAGCAAAGGCGGCTCCGGCTTCATGGCGAAAGTTTAGTACCTGCATGGTACTATTCGATAGGGCGCCCCAAAGGCTTGCCATCGCACCTCCTGCAACACCGTAGGCACAGCCTACTCCCAAGTTCTCCAACATTTCGGCGATCGCATCCGCAACGGTCAGCGATTTGGAGTTTGCCCCTGATTCTACATGACCGTTTTGCTTATACGGTTCTGCTGTAATTTGTGTTGTAGACGCGGTATATTTTTGAATCATTGCTTTTACGTAAATCCTAGAAAATTGCTGGCATAAAAATCTCTGTAGCTTACTCAACCAGCCCTGACACTCATTTTTGGGGAAATGCAGTAAACCAAAAACTGAGTTTTTCTTGTAACTTTTGACCAGGGTTGGTTGACAGTGAGAACACTTAAATATCGCAAAAGTATATAAGTTAGTACTAAACCTTACTACTGTGCTTCTGGAAACAAGCCTACGGGAGATTAAGAAGTATTTACAATGAATAATCTTTTGATCGCCTTGTCAATTCTTTTGCTGTTTAGCAATAGCTGCAATGCTCATTCTGTCTAGCTTACAAATCTATTCCTTGCGATAGTTGAATGCTATGGCAATCCCCTTGAATAACTAAAATATAAGTATTAAAAATTACACTATAAATTGTAGGCAAACTGAACAAAAAATCATTTGTTCTTTCTAGTTCTGTTTATGCAAAATAGCTTTTACCTCAAAGCTTTGTGTTGATAAGCACAAGTACTATTAATACACTATCTCTCTTTTGATAGATGATTAAAAGTTAGGTAAATTTATTACTAGTAAGTGTATTTCTTGGGACAGATGACTTAATACATGATTTTAGAGTTAAAATTCTGAAGTAATAAATTAAGATATTTTAAGTTTATGAGTAAAAATTTGCTTTAGCTTTTTGGGAAAATTAACGATGAAAACTTTTTTTTGCCATATAAAGCAAAAAAAGGTAACGGTCAGTGTTGGTAATAGAAATTGTTTGATTTACTCTTTCTATTGTCTCAACGAGCCGTTTATTGTCGTTTTTATTTGTTTTATAAACGAATATTTTGATTTATGAAGATTAAGTAAAGTTTGATAACTTTTTATTAAGCAGATTAATTTTCTGATAATTTAATAAGGGAGATTACAAAAATTAATACTTTTAATACAAAGGCAAAAATTTTTAGTAATTCATGATTACAAGCCCATTTATGACATTGGTGCAGACGGATTGGAAAGGCTAAGTAGGGCTATGAATCTTGGTGATTACAAGTTAGTTCCATCCAACTCTAAATCGGTTTCAATGCCTCAAGAGTTGCAATTGGCTCATTTACTGATAAATCAGGTTGCAGATGCTGCTTTTTGTCTAGAAGAGAACTCCGAGTTTCTCTATGTAAACGATGCGACCTGTCGCATTACTGAGTATTCCCGTGAGGAATTACTGGGGATGAAATTGCAGGATGTCGATGTAGATTTATCGCCAGAAGTTTGGTCTCAAGAATGGCGATCGCTTAAATCACAAGGTTCCCTTTGTTTGAAGTCGCGTTACCGCACTAAGAAAGGGCAGATGTTTTTGATGGGGATTACCCTCACTTATATAGAACATGAAGGTAAGGGAATTGCTTGTGCAACCGCTAGCGATCGCAGTCAAGAGATAGTAGAGTTTAGTATGCAGCGGTATGCTGATAAATCCAAAGATGCCAACTCTGAGTTACATCAGGAAGTATCTGCGGAATATCAGCGCAAAGAAGAAGAACTCAAAACATCTGTTAATTTACTGCGTTCGACTCTCGAATCTACAGCTAATGGCATACTTGCAGTAAATTTTGATGGCGAAATTCTTTGCTACAATCAGAAATTCACGGATATGTGGCAACTTCCCAAGTCAGTAACCATATCTAGAAAATGTAAACAAGCTAAAGCTTTTTTTGAGAGCCAAGTTAAAGATCCACAGCTTTTCTGTGATTGCGTTTGGGAAATGGAGGTTCAAAGCGATCGCGAAAGGTACGATTTATTAGAATTAAAAGATGGGAGAACTTTTGCACACTACTCAGAACCCCAGCGACTTGATGAAAAAATTATCGGCAGAGTCTGGAGTATTTGGGACGTTACAGAATTTAAACGCACTGAAGCAGCACTCAAGCTGAATGAATCGAGATTTCGCCTTTTGGCAGAAACCACAGATGCTAGTGTTTTCTTAATTCAAAACTCAAAGCTTTGCTACGTCAATCAGGCAGCTGAGGCACTCACAGGGTATACTAGAAAAGAATTACTAAATAACTTTAACCTTAAGCAATTAATTAAAAGCAAAAAGCTAAGGCAAGTTAATAAGCTAGATCATCCCGCTAGCTGTGAATATCAAGAAATGCAGATTGTCACCAAAAGTGGCTTACAGCGGTGGCTAGCTTGTAGTGTTGAAGTATTAGATGGATTACTTGATTTTTCCGGTAAAGCAGTGGAATTCGTCACAGCGATTGATATCACCGATTACAAAAGCGCAGAATCAGAGGTTCGCCAAGCTTTAGAACAAGCAAAAAAACTTAGCGAACTCAGAGAACGCTTTGTCTCTATGCTGTGTCATCAATTCCGCACACCGCTGAATATTGTCTCGTTCTCTTCTGACTTACTCAAACGGCATCTTCACCAATGGAATGAAGAGAAAACCCGCTCTTATCTTGATTTAATTCAAGCTGCTGTCCATGAAATCAGCCAACTCTTAGATGAGGTTTTGTTGTTTGGTAAGGCAGAAGCTGCTAAGTTAGAATGTAACCCAAGACCAGTTGACTTACAACAGTTTTGTCGTGATATTATAGCACAGATGCACTTAGCAAGTGACAAGCAAACATCAATTGATTTTGTCACCCCAGGTAACTGCTCAACTGCTTATTTAGATCCTAAATTACTGCACCATATTTTAAGTAATTTGTTATCAAATGCAATAAAGTATTCTCCTGATGGTGGCACGGTTACTTTTGAACTTTGCTGTCAAGATGAAGAGGTAATTTTTCAAGTTACAGATGTAGGTATTGGTATTCCGGTTGTAGATCGACAACAAATATTTGAAGCATTTTATCGCGGTAGCAATGTCGATAGTATCCCTGGTAGTGGTTTGGGATTATCGATTGTCAAAACTCTTGTAGAAATACATGGAGGTCGAATTGCTCTTGAAAGTGGTGTGGGTGCAGGCACTAAATTTACTGTCATGTTGCCCAATGCAATTCCTGAGTCTTGAGTTTTGAATAAAAGCTTTTACTCAGCACTAATTAATTACTCGGCAGAAAGTTCAGTGTTTGTTTTATACCACCAAAAACTCTGGTTATTTAATTATGATGCAAGAATCAGCCAAAAAAATTCTCGTAATTGAAGATGATGCAATCACCCGTAATCTCTTCCTAGACGGTCTGCAAGCTGAAGGTTTTGATACAATAGGCGCTCATAACGGTGTTACTGGCATCCAGCTAGCACAAGAGCATTCACCGGACTTGATAATTTGTGATATTATGATGCCGGATATGGATGGTTATGCCGTTCTAACTGCGTTGCGTCAAGAGCCAATAACAGCGATTATTCCCTTCATTTTTCTGACTGGCAGCAATACCCCAGAAGATGTCCGCAAAGGCATGGAATTGGGTGCAGATGACTATCTTACCAAACCCTCGACAGTAGAGCAATTGCTGAGAGCGATCGCCACCCGATTAGAAAAGCAAACTCAGATTCGCTACTGGTGTGCGATCAATTCTCATCAAATGTCAGCATCGTTACCGACACCAAAGACTTCAATCGAAGAACCTCTTGAGTTCAACTTTCCAGCGGTTCCCCAACTCAAAGAAGTTTTTGATTATATCGAAGCTCATTATCAAGAAGGAATTACTTTGTGTGATGTAGCTCAAGCGGTTGGTTATTCATCGGCTTACTTAACTAATCGAGTTGCAAAGAAGACGGGAGACACCGTCAACACTTGGATTGTTAAGCGCAGAATGGCAGCAGCACGTTCTTTACTTCAGAATACTGACCAAAGTATCGAGCAAATTGCTACAAGTTTGGGCTACCAGAATGCATGTCATTTCTCCCGTCAGTTTCGTCAACACAACGAGATCCCTCCCCAAAGCTGGCGGAAAAAACATCAATTTATACCGCAAACTGCCAGCGCAATTTAACTTTTTTGTTTCAACTGCTGTAGCAGTAATTGTATTCCTAAAGCGAACAAACCAAGAGCTACGATAGCAAAGACCACTGTTCCTAAGGTAACTACACCTAGAACTAAAGTACGCACTGCGGAGGCAATTCTGATAGTTAATTGCTTTTGTGAATGGATCGGGTTATTGGCGAAACTGATAGCGATCGCATTTAATAAGGAGTATGATGCGCTCGCTAGTCCTGCGGAAATCATCGATCCAGTTACAGAGCGTAATGGAGTCGCTGCATTTTTTTGTGTCTCTGGTTGTTGAATTAAATTTGGGTCACTCATAGGATTTTGGATTGGGAATTGGGCATTGGGCATTGGGGAGCGCTAGTTTCGTGCGGAGGTGTCCTCCGTTGTTCGCACAGCGTCTCCGACAGGAGAGGCAACTGGCGTCATTGGGCATTGGGAATTAGGCATTGGGCATTGGGTACTCGCAAGAGAAGAATTTATCTGAATAATCCTTTCAAGCATCCTTAGTTCCTAGTTCGCGTAGAAGTGTATCAGCCCATGCTTTATCCTCTGCTTTTAATGGTGGTAAGCTAATCGGCATTTAAGCTGCAATATAGCTGACATTACCTTTGTTTTGGATTTTCCGATGCCACTTAATCACTAACTCGCCTTGATTCAACAGCTTATCTAGCAGTCATTTTAATTCATCTACTGATTTAAATAAGCGATGAGCAATATATTCTTTACATCAGTGCCAGACTAACTCGATAATATTGTAATCAGGGCTGTAAGCAGGCAAGAACTCTAAAACAAAGTTGGGAAATTCTTCAGATATTTTAGCTATAATATCTTTGCGTTTGTGAAAACTAGCATTATC
>JAHHID010000049.1 GCA_019359015.1 Spirirestis rafaelensis WJT71-NPBG6 | reverse complement strand
AAACTGGTATGAACTCCAAAGAAATTTATCTCTTCAGGTAGCTCGTGACTTCATTCTGGAACATCTTAAACAAAAGGTTGGCTTGAATGCACATAGTCAACTTCCTGTCAATGCGTAAGTCCTGAAAGTAAGAAATATTGCTTGTTACTTTTACCCCTTTACTTTTAGGTTAATCACAGTGCTTCTGGGGGAGCAATATCAGATCCGACACTGATACCAGAACTACTAGATCTAAGTCCGGGTGTAGCCGTTGGTTCGATTCGTTGAGATGATTGAGAAGCTGATGATGGCGTAACTTCATCTGGAATCACCGCTCTGTCGGCATTTGCTTGCTGAGACATGAAAGACAATCCTCCGACTGCTCCTGCAACCAAAGCTGTATAGCCAACATACAAATGCACCGGACGTATATCTAATCCCAATCCTGCGGAGCTATTTTTCAGCTGAGAACTGATGGGTAAAATTGCTTTGGCGATCTCAGGTGCAGGTAAGGAAGCAATTAAAGCTGTACCATTTAGTCCCAAAGCATTTCCCATCACGCGGATAAAGCCACGCAAATAGACATCTTCTGGTAAAAACTCAAAATTGCCACTCTCTAGTGCTTCCATATGATGGATGGGGACGTGAGTGTAAACGTTAAGTTGGGAGAGAGAAAGACCTTGAGACTCACGCGCTTGTCGTAATTCTTGACTGATTTGGCGCAGAGTTTCTATCCGTTGTTCAGCTGCAAGTTGCTTGGCTATTTCCGCTTTGGAAGGCTTTCTAGTGCGTTTAAGCCACTTTGTAGGCGTTTTGGCGTTTGCGTTAGCGGAGCGTACTGTTGGGGAAGTCTCTGCTTCAGAAGGTATCGCATTATTTTCTTTGGCTTTCACGGAATGATCGGTTATGCTTGCCATTACTTGATTATGCGATTGTAAATTACCTTCATGAGTATTTGTTTCGGGATTGTTTGTGTTTAATTGAACACTACTTAAGGACTGCGATAAGTCGCGATTTTCTGGTTCAACAGATGGTGAGTCAGCAGTATTGCTCTGTTGATTGTCTGTAACTTTTGCTTGCTGTGTTGTAAATTGCTGAAATGATAAAGCGATCGCTTCTCGGCTAATAGCTTTAAACAACACCTTAGCTTGTTCAGATGAAGGACCTAGCAAATTTTGTAACGTAGCCAAAGCATTACGATAAACTTTACTGCGGTGCAATTTGGTTTCTATTTGACCTAAAAGCGATCGCAATTCGTCTTGAGAAATTTGAATAGAAGAATTTCCAGGAATTGTTAATAAATATACAGGTGTGGTAGTCATATTTTAAGCCTCTGCCAACTCTCGTTCAAAAAGTGGTTTTACATGTGTAATTTCTTCGATGCTTTCATACCCAATCCGGACGGTTAAGTATCAATTTTCTACCGTCATCTACAAAGCTGTAAAAATTATTGCTATGCTCACGATTTATTTAGCCTTTTAAAGCCTTACACCTTATAGGCAAGAGTTTTCTCTCAGTATTGAGCCAGTCACTATAAATAGCAGATGCAGAGACTAAATGTAGCATCTAAGTACGAAAGTATTTATTGATAAATACTGTTGCTCTTGTTACTTCAATTTAAGTATTATGATGAACTGCTAATTCTCCATAATGAATTTTTTCTAAGTAAAGTTGTTAAATTAAAGTTAAGTATGCATCTATCTTTAGATACAGATGATTGACTATTGTAGATAGTTGACGCTTGGTTGCACCCTGACAGTCTTTTTTCTATCTACAAATGTTTGAACAATACGGTTTGATGAAACTTAATGGCTATTTAAGACCTTGCACTTTTTCCACAAAAGATTGCACCCATAGCAGATATTGCAAGCCGGCAACATCTGCTGTGTTGTTATGTTCTGCACCGGGAACCAAAATCAGTTTTTTCGGTTCTGGTGCAGCAGCATACAGATTTTCACTCATGAAAGCCGGTATAGTAGAATCGGCTGTGCCGTGAATCAATAAAACTGGCATTTTCAAGCGTGGTATTTTTTTAGTCGATTCAAACCGCTGTGTCAGAATTAAATTGACGGGAAACATCGAAAACATGTTCCTGGCAGTTACTAACTGCTGAATCGAGGTAAAAGAGCTTTCCACAATCAAACCGGCAGCGTCTGGGTGTTTAACTGCCAAATCGATGGCTATTGCTCCTCCTAGAGAATGCCCATAAATATAAATTTCCTTTTGCGGAATCTGTCGCTGTTGCACCAGGTAATTCCAAGCTGTAGCTGCATCTTGATAAACCCGCATTTCGTTAGGAAAACTGCCTTCACTCCGACCATAACCGCGATAATCAATCAGCAAAACCGAAAATCCTAGTTGATGAAACCGTTTAGCATGAGCTACATTTGCACCAATATTGATACCGTTACCGTGCAAATACAGCAGGACCTTGGGGTTAGGTTGGTTTGCTTTTATCCACCAACCGTGGATGTGTTCCACCTTACCAAATGTGGCTGGTACGGGTAACCAAACTTCCTCGTAAGGAAGCTGAAATAATTCTGGTGTCTTTTCGATAACAGAAGAGGGAAAGAAAATGAATCGAGGTTGCTGAAAATAAAGATATAAGCAAATAGTACAGTAGGCGATCGCCGCAACTACTCCCAGCCAAAATAGTAATTTCAATAACACTTGTATTATAGGTTTCGGTTTTTTTATTATCATGTACGCTATTTTATATTTGGAAAGGTATTTATAGATACAATAGTCATTGTTTAACTGGATGCATTAATATGTTAGAATTATGATTTCTTATGTAGCAAGTTATTATTAATAAGTTTACCAAATTAGTAAGCTTATATACATTTGTTTAAGTAGTTTGTCTCTTTAAGAATAATAATGAGTGGATATCAGGAGAAGATTGTGACACTTTTCAATGAGCCTCAACAAGAGCAACTCAAGGAAATAGGTGCATATTTAGGGCAAGTTCGACAAGAAAAATCTATACGTATAGAAGAAATAGCTGCTAAAACTTTGATTCGACAAACTTTTTTAGAAGCTTTAGAAGAAGGACGATTTGAAGATTTGCCTGAGCCTATTTATGTGCAAGGATTTATTCGTCGCTATGGAGATATTTTAGAGTTAGATGGTACTTCTTTAGCTCGCTCTTTCGCGATTAATTTTTTCCTTTTTGACTCTGCAAATGATAGTAGTAATGTAGAGAAAAAACCAAATCTATACATACCTCTGGCAGTACCGTATATCCTCTTGTTAGCAGCAGCTTCTTTTGGATTGTTTTATATACTCAATCCGCGTCGTCCAACTCAACCAGTTAGTCAGAAAGAAAACTCTTCAATTGTAGCCAAGCAAAAAATAGCACCTATTCTTTCATCAGTTCAACCAACAACATTACCTTTACCGACAGCTGCATCTACCCCAGCTTTGACAGCATCTCCAAACACTGACACAAATTCAACAGTTGAAGTAACTTTGGAACTTCAAGACACATCATGGTTACAAGTAAAAGAGGATGGTAAGACTACATTTGAGGGAAATTTAGAGAAGGGAGAGCGAAAAACTTGGACAGCAAAAAAACAGTTAACTATACGCTCTGGTAACGCAGGTGCTGTGTTAGTTACTGCGAATAAAAAGGAACCCCAAATTTTAGGAAATCTTGGGGCAATTAAGGAAGTTACTTTCACCCCAGAAGTCAATAATGAGGGGTCAGTAGTCAACAATCAGTAGTTAGGAGTCAGGAGTTAGGAGTTAGGAGTCCATAATAATTATCCAGATAAGTGACTAATAACTAATGACCAATGACCAATGACTGATAACTAACTTAGTGTTGGCTTACTTAAATGCCAATTAGTTGATTGCTCATAAGCGTAAGCGACTTGAAACAGTTGGTCTTCTCGCAGCACATTGCTAATTAGCTGTAATCCAATTGGTAAACCATTGCTATCGAAACCACAGGGCAGACTTAAACCAGGTAAACCAGCAAGGTTTACGGGAATGGTCATCAAGTCAACTAAGTACATGCTCAAGGGATCGGTAGTTTTTTCAGCGGCTTTAAAAGCTGTAGTGGGAGCAGTGGGACACACTAAAACATCAAATTGCTGAAAAGCGTTTTCAAAGTCTTGTTTAATCAGGGTGCGGACTTTTTGTGCTTTCAGATAAAAAGCATCATAATAGCCAGCAGAAAGAGCATAAGTGCCAATCATAATTCGGCGTTTGACTTCAGCACCAAAACCAGTGGCACGAGTACGAGTATACATTGACAGCAGATTGTCGGCATCAGGAGCGCGTAAGCCATACTTAACGCCATCGTAACGAGCTAGGTTTGCTGAGGCTTCACATGGGGCGATGATGTAGTAGCTAGGTAAGCCGTAGCGGAACCGAGGACAGGAAACTACATCAATTTCGGCTCCTAAATGTTGTAGTTGCTCGATCGCTTTATTTACAGCTTGTTCAACTTGTGAATCCAAGCCTTCGCCAAAAGTTTCTTTAATGATACCAATTCTCAACTTACGTGTGGCTTTGAGGTCTGGTTTTAAGCTGGCAGCGTAGTTGGGAATTTCAACTTTCAGACTCGTGGAGTCTTTGGGATCGTGACCGGCGATCGCTTGCAATAATATTGCTGTATCTTCAACGCTGCGTCCAAATGGTCCAACTTGATCCAAAGATGAAGCAAAAGCCACCAACCCGTAACGCGAAACCAGTCCGTAAGTTGGTTTCATTCCGACAACACCGCAAAAAGATGCAGGTTGGCGAATCGAACCACCAGTATCAGAACCGATAGAAACTACACATTCTTCTGCCGCTACCGCTGCTGCTGAACCCCCAGAAGAACCACCAGGAACCCGCGACAAATCCCAAGGATTAGCGGTGATATGATAAGCGGAGGTTTCTGTAGAACCACCCATTGCAAACTCATCCAAATTGGTTTTACCCACCATCACCGCATCTGCATCCGCCAGTTTTTGCGTCACAGTTGATTCATAAGGCGGCACAAAATTTTCTAGAATCCGGGAGGCGCAAGTGGTGGGAATACCCTTGGTACACATATTGTCTTTAATGCCTATGGGAATCCCCGCCAGCATCCCAATTTCTTCGCCAGCGGCAATTTTGGCATCCACTTCCCGCGCTTGCAACAGCGCCCTTTCTGCCGTCACGCATAAGAAACTGTGCAATTTTGGCTCTAACGCTTGAATTCGGTCTAAAGCTTCTTGGGTAATTTCAACGGCAGAGCGTTCTTTTTTAATTAGCTGTGTGTGCAACTCGCGGATCGATGCCATGCATTGCTTCCTTTATGACTCAAATCTTAGATTTTAGTACAGTTTGATAACTTCTGCTGCAAGTCTGTGTATGGCTGCCTGTGAATTATCATGTTTAGCATCAATTTTTAGCAGAGCGGGGGCTGCTTACTCTATTATCTATATCTATAAATTAATTGAACGGGTTGCGCCCAGTCCCTAGTTATATGGTTAAAATTATTACACGTAAATCTTTAGGAACGCAAAATGTCTATGACATAGGCGTGAGTTCAGACCATAATTTTGTAATTAAAGATGGATTAATCGCTTCTAATTGCTTTAATAAATCTCACTCGACGGCATATGCTTATGTAACTTATCAAACTGCATATTTAAAAGCTAATTACAAATTAGAGTATATGGCAGCACTGTTAACGGCTAACAGTGGTGACACAGATAAAGTACAGAAGTATATTGCTAGCTGTACAAGTTTGGATATTGATATAGAACCACCAGACATTAACGTTAGTCAAGTGGATTTTACGCCGCTTGGAAAAAAGATTTTGTTTGGATTTAGTGCAGTGCGTAATGTGGGACAGAATGCGATCGCCTGTATATTGGAAGCGAGGAACGAAGGAGGATCGTTTAAATCTCTACCTGATTTTTGCGATCGCGTGGATTTGCGTGCTGTTAATCGCCGTGCTTTAGAGTCCCTAATTTACTGCGGAGCTTTTGATAAAATTGAATCCAATCGCCACCAGTTAATCAAAGACCTGGAATTAGTATATGATTGGGCACAATCCCGCGCCAGAGATAAAGCTAGCGGTCAAGGAAATCTCTTTGATTTATTAGGTGAAATTTCTAATAATACAAATAATAATAAAATAAGCAAAGCTTTTGAAACTGCTCCTAAAGCAAATCCTGTTCCTGATTTACCCCAACCGGAAAAATTACGCAAAGAAAAGGAACTTTTAGGTTTTTATGTATCCGATCATCCGCTGAAATCAATACAGCAAACAGCGCGATATCTGGCTCCTATTAACCTTACGCAATTTGCTGAACAAAAAGAAGGAATTATGGTTTGTGCGCTTGTCATGCTAAATGGCGTCAAAAAGGTCATGACAAAAAAAGGCGACCCGATGGCTATTTTGCAAATAGAAGATTTAACTGCACAATCGGAAGCGGTAGTTTTTCCCAAATATTATGAACGCATAAGTTCACTACTTCAAGTTGATTCCCGCTTGATTATTTGGGGCAAAATAGAGCGAAAAGACGATAAACCTCAATTTATTGTAGAAGATGCCGAACAAGTAGAAACAGTACAACTGGTTATGTTGGAATTAACTTCTCAACAAACAGCAGACATCCAAGAACTCGATCGCGTAAGAACAATTTTGAAAGAACACTCAGGGGACAGAGAAAAAGCAAAAGTTCCAGTGATAGGTATTATACAGGCTTTAAACAGCCGTCAAGCTGTCCTTCTGGGCAGACAATTTTGGGTACAAGATTCGATAACCGCTTTTCAGGCTCTCAACAACGCCGGATTTCCTACGGAGCTAAAACAACTTACTGGTAATTGAATGCATAAGTGCTGAGTTTAAAATTCAATACTAGTTTACCAAGAAAGGGCATACGGCATTGGGCAATGGGCAATGTAATAATTCTTTTTCCAGTCTAAGTGTCCAAGCTCAAGAGCGTTCTCATGCCCGATCCCCGATGACGACAGATGGCTGACTGTGAGGAAACCCCCTCTGTGCAAGTGCCCTCCCTAACGCACTGACTCCTCAATGCCCAATGCCCATTTCCCGTCTTTCTTTGCTCCGTCATCAGTAATTTGCCGTACTATATTAAGTAGCTAACCGTTTTTTTAGTTACTTATGCTGATGATAATTACCTGTGGAAAATGGTATTTTTTAATGCCGTGACTATATAGCGGCAACCAGGGTGAGGAGCAAACAGAACTTGATGACCGCAAATGACCTAAAGAAATTTGTTAATTATTGTAAACAAATTCAGCCTCAAAGTCAGGAAGATATTAAAAGATTTTTTCAGGGAGTTGTTGTCTTTCCTTATGACAAAGAACTTCTATTACAAGCTTATTTATTTTTGAATATGAAAGATTTATTTCCTTTATGTTCAGAACTACTTTTATTTGAAAAGTCTCCAATTTCTGATTATACAGATTTAGGAAAGTGTGATTTTGTTTATTTAACATATACAGGTAATTTATTTTTAATCGAAACTAAATTTATTGATACAGAAGCGACAGGGGCAACCGAAAGAAAAAGAAGAAACAAACACAGAAATAAAGTATTTGAACAAGTCATCACTTTAAAAAATAGATTTAGTCAATATTGGGATATTCAATTAGAACAATTAGAGTGCGGTGTTTTTACGACAGATTCAGAAATTGATTGGCGAGGAAATGATGTTAATGTCGTAACTAAATCAATTTCTATCGATAAGCTGGAAAGATGGCGGAAAAATTATCCAAGATTGACTGAATATTGAATTAAAATAATTTTTTTAAATAAATTTAAAGCCCTTAGGCTAGAAACCACTAGCGTTGTACGTACAGAGCTTACCTACGTGGGCTATTTTCTCGTTACCAGGCAGAGCCTTGTAACAAGTTAAAGAGGTGCGTTACACTACGAGGATCGCACCTTATGACTTGACAAATAAGCTCTTAGAAATTTGCAACATTTCTGTATGCGAAAAATACGATTGTTTATTGCCTCTAGTCTTGACGGCTATATTGCGCGAACATCAGGAGAGGTAGATTGGCTATTTACCGATTCTGACTACGGTTATGCTGAGTTTTTTGCCGAAATTGACACGGTACTCATGGGTAATAAGACGTATCAGCAAATCCTAGGTTTTGGAGAATACCCATACAAAGGCAAAAAAGGTTTTGTTTTCTCACAAATTTTACAAGGCGAAAAAGATAACAATGTAGAATTTGTGGGTGGTGATTTGAAAAACTTCATTAACAGGTTGCGTCAGTCAAGCGGTGGTGATATCTGGTTAGTTGGGGGAGCGCAGATAATTCATTATTTCCTAAAACAGGGTTTACTCGATGAATTGATTCTGTCAATCCACCCAATTATTTTAGGAGACGGTATTCCCCTGATTGTGCGCGATCGCCTAGAAACAACACTTAAGTTCAAAGATGTGAAAACCTACGACTCTGGATTGTTGCAAGTGTTTTACGATTTGAAAATATAACCCAAAAACAGGTAAAGATAAGGTGTTAAAGACACTCTTGGTTATTGCCGTTGGTTTCTTACCGTCACTGTTCTCCCTGTGGATGATCCGTAAAAGTCATATGCGGAGAGAAACGCAAATGAGACAAGCTGGTATGAGCTTTCCCAGAAGGCAACTAGGGCAAAATTCTCGACTAAATTTAAGCGATCGCTATTATCTCGAAGGAGTCGGCTACCTCATCGGTGACATCAGTTGCCGATATAATGCTAAATCTGGCTATGTACGCTGTGCTGTCAATCCCTCAGGACCTTGTGAAGGTTGCCGTTATTATGAAGCAAGAGAATTCACCGCCGATAACGAAAACAAGGTTTAATGGTCAATAGTCAATGGTTAATAGTCAACCGACTTTTGACTTTTGACTTTGCCCTGAAGGGTTGACATGGACGAGGAAACGCAGTTATCACAGCGCACTCAGCAACAATACTCATGTCTGCAAGCTGGACTCAGGAACAAATTCTAGCGCTAGCACCGGATACCAGTTCCGCTAAGAATGCTCAAGCTTTAGCGGTGCGCTCAAAATGGTTGTCGTTGGGTTACAACCAACAAGCTATTTGGGGTGAGTGTCAAGGTAGCGGTAGCAATACTTACCAAACACAGATTGATATTACAGAACTTGCTTTTAAATGTACCTGTCCCAGTCGCAAAACACCGTGCAAACACGCAATCGGTTTGTTTTTGCTTTTTACCGATCAAAAAGAAGCTTTTACAGAAAAAACTTTGCCACAAAAGGCAAGTCTTGATACACCCAAACATAAACCAGATAAAAAAACTGAATCCACAAAGAAAGTAGTTGATACAGCAGCTCAAGCAAAGCGTGCTCAGATGCGCTACAACAAAGTAACTGCGGGAATGCAGGATTTAGAACTTTGGTTGCGCGATTTGGTACGTCAGGGGTTAGCTGTAGCTCAAGGACAACCTTACAGTTTTTGGGATACCGCAGCAGCGAGGCTTGTAGATGCTCAAGCGCCAGGGGTTGCTCGTATGCTGCGCGAGATGGCAAGTATACCACATTCTGGTATCGGATGGGAAGAAAGGCTGTTGACACAGCTGGGACGTGTTTATTTGTTGATTTCCGGCTTTAAACGTTGGGAAAGTTTACCAGCCGAAATGCAAGCAGACATCCGCACCCAAATTGGTTGGACGCAGAATCAAGAAGAATTATTAACGTCTTCAGGTGTACGCGATCGCTGGTTAATATTAGGTCAACGTGTCACTGAAGAAGACAAGTTGCGATCGCAGTTTAATTGGTTATGGGGCGAGAAAACTCAACAAGCTGCCCTAATTTTAAACTTTGCTTATGGTAGTCAACCATTAGATACTAGCTTGATCCCAGGAACTAGTATAGATGCAGAGTTAGTATTTTTCGAGAGTGCTTATCCGTTGCGATCGCTAGTTAAAATTCATCATGATGCAGCACCGATAGATAAAATGCCGGGATATAGTAGCATCCAAGACATGATGCAAGCTTACGCCAAAGCTTTGGCACGCAATCCTTGGATCGAACAGTTTCCTATAGCGTTACAAGCTGTAATGCCTATCTTTAATGATGATGGAACCTGTCGTGCTGTGTGTGATGCCGATGGATATATGCTTCCAGTAGTTGGCTTAGTTTCTCAAAAAGCGTGGCAATTATTGGCACTCAGTGGGGGGCATTTTATCGGCATTTTTGGAGAATGGAATGGCGATCGCTTCTTGCCTCTAAGCGTATATGCGAATGGTATATTTGTTCTACTTTAAAAATTATGAAATATTTATGGCAAGAGGTTGTAAAAGTAGCATTAGTCGGTACTGAACGACAAGCGTTAAAGGTGATACCACCTGATAATAAGTTGGGTGAAATTTTGAGTTGTTTGGATAGCAGCGACAAGGAAGGAAGTTTACTGAGTGCGGCTGGTGCGATCGCTCTTTATCAATGCGCTGGTAAAATATCTATCATTAATCAGCCACCAGAGCAAAAAGCCTGTGAATCTGAAGAATTACTTGATTGCAGTCTTGTTTCTCGGCAACATCTAGCTTTGATATTAGGTGGGAAATATGCCCAACTTCTGCCAGAATGGTTAACAGTGGCAGCCGCCGCTAGAAAAAGAGTTCCTCCAGAATACTTGCCTCAGGTGCTGACGTTAGGGCAAAAGCAAAATAATTTACAAGCTTGTATTTTACCAGTTTTGGGTAAACGGGGATATTGGCTGGCAAAGCAGAACCCAGACTGGAATTATGTTAGCAGTGAAATTACTAATAAAACTTGGCAGACTGGTAACAAACAAGCAAGGCGAGCGCTACTGCAAAGACTTCGCGAACAAGATCCAGATAAAGCACGAGAACAACTGAAGAAAACTTGGAAAAAGGAAAGCGCTGAAGAGAGAGCGAGTTTATTAGCAGCTTTAGAAATCAATTTGAGCATCAACGATGAGCCGTTTTTAGAAGCTGCATTAGATGATAAACGCAAGCAAGTGCGAGATGTTGCCGCTAAGTTGCTGTCAAAACTGCCGAAATCGAGATTGTGTCAGCGGATGATACAGGTAGTTCGCCCATTAATTACATTTAACCACAACTCTGTGCAAGTGACTTTGCCTTCAACGTGCGATGCGGAAGCCGCCGCCAAGGGCGATCGCCAAATGATCCGCGACGGGATCGATCAGTCTCGTTACAGTTCTGCATTGGGGGAGAAAGCTAGCTTATTGTTGCAAATGCTTTGTTCCGTACCACCTAGTTTTTGGTGTAATAATTGGGGCAAAACGCCGCAGCAATTATTGGAATTTGTTGATGGTAGCGAGTGGGAAAAAATGCTGTTGGAAGCTTGGGCGACAGCAGCTTTCAAAAGTCAAGATTCACAGTGGGCAGAAGTTTTACTGCCAGATGCAAGTAAGTTTTATCACACCTTTATGAGCAATGGTGAGGAATTAATTGTTGGGTTGTTGAAGGTTGTAGGACAAGATAAAGCGAATACTTTGATTTTGCAGACATTATTGCAGAATCAGGGCAAATTGCTGAATGTGAATCATCCCGCGTATACGTTATTGAAGCATCACCAAACGCCTTGGAGTGCGAAAGTTAGTCAGCTTGTACTATCAAGTATACGAAAATACATTGAAGTTTATAATCAGCAGTATGAATGGAAAATGCGATCGCTCTTTCAAAATTTCGCCCTTTATATGGAACCTTCGGTTGTGGAAGCTGCTGGGGAATTGTGCGCTGTTGTGGAAGAGGGTTCGTTTTGGCAAGATTTTGTGAATGAGTTTTTGGCTACGTTGTTGTTTCGTTTTCAAATGATACAGGAATTAAGAGGTGAGTAATGAGTGAAAGAAAGAGAACGAACCGCAGAGGCACAGAGGGCACAGAGAAGGAGATTGAGGTAAATAAAGAGACGACTCTTTTAAGGGAACATGCGGAGGAGCAGTTTGCTATTGAATTGGCGGAGTTAGCAAAGGTGGATAATAAGCAACGTCCGCCAAATTGGAAGTTATCGCCTTGGGGGGTGGTAACGTATCTTTTGGGGGGGAGGTTAGAGAATGGTTTTGAGGTGTCGCCAAAGTATATCGGAGACAGACGAATAATTGAAGTTGCGACGGCTACTTTGACGACGGATAGGGCATTATTGTTACTTGGTGTACCGGGAACGGCGAAATCTTGGGTTTCTGAACATTTGGCTGCGGCGATTTCTGGAGATTCAACGCTGTTAATTCAGGGTACGGCGGGGACGAGTGAGGAAGCAATCCGCTATGGTTGGAATTATGCCAAATTATTGGCTGATGGTCCCTCAATGGCAGCCTTGGTTCAAAGTCCGTTAATGCGAGCGATGGAAGATGGCAAAATTGCCCGCGTGGAAGAATTAACTCGCATTTCCGCAGATGTGCAGGATACATTAATTACTGTACTTTCCGAAAAAACACTGCCCATACCTGAACTTAATTCCGAGGTGCAAGCGCGGAAGGGATTTAGTGTAATTGCGACTGCAAATGACCGCGATAAAGGTGTGAACGAACTTTCCAGCGCGTTGAAACGCCGTTTTAACACAGTAGTTTTGCCTTTACCAAAAACTGTGGATGAGGAAGTCGAAATTGTGCAGCGACGGGTGGAAAGTCTAGGAAAAGCTTTAGAATTGCCAGCCGAACCCCCAGCGTTGGAAGAAATTCGCCGCATCGTCACCATTTTTCGAGAATTGCGTAGTGGTGTTACCGAAGATGGAAAAACCAAAATTAAATCGCCTAGTAGTACTTTGAGTACAGCGGAAGTTATTTCTGTTGTGAATAATGGTATGGCGCTATCGGCGCATTTTGGTGATGGAAATTTACAAGCAGCAGATGTTGCTTCTGGGTTGATTGGGGCGGTGATTAAAGACCCAGTGCAGGATAAAGTAGTTTGGCGCGAGTATTTAGAAACGGTGGTGAAAGAAAGGGATGGGTGGAAAGATTTATATCGCGCTTGTCGGGAAGTATCTTAGAGGAAAGTATCACGCAAAGACCAAGGCGATCGCGGTTCCTCAAATAAGCGCGATCGCGTTATGGGGCAAGCTGCGTCTACGCACGTCGTCAACTATATGTTTTTGTTTTATCAAGTTTTGCGTGGTTTGGAAGCTGTTATACTCATGCTAGGTAGCGATATTGAGGAGTCCAAATTATCCCTACGCTAGAACAAAAAACACAGTGCTATGTGTTGTGCTGTTGGTTCACTAAACTTTACTTACCGATCAATATCGTTCGGATGGATGAACGAACGGGAAACGTATTTATCCTAGCGGGTGAGGAAAATATCATAGAAATATATCCTAACGGTAAATGGAGGTATATAGGATGAGTAAACCTAACTTTCAAGCAATGAACCAAAAAGAGTTGCACGATTATGTTCTTACTCATCGAGACGATCAAGAAGCCTTTTATGCTTATGTAGACAAGCTACATACAGAGGGTAATTGGATTGAAATGCCTCCGTTACAATCATTAGAGGATTTAGAAAATTATCCGGAGTTCAAAGCGCGTTTTCGTAATAGTTCCGAGCCGCGAGATAATGTAGTCTAGTCTGAATATGCAGACATTTTATGCGATCGCCTTCATTAGACATTTTTTTGCCAAAACTCGATCGCGTTTGAAAAAGCAAATCAATAAGTGATGTGTTTTGATTGACTCAAAACCCTCCTCACCATGACTATCCACATATTCGGCATACGACATCACGGTCCCGGTTCAGCACGCAGCCTGCGTCAAGCCTTAGAAAGTCTTGAACCAGACATTATCCTCATCGAAGGACCACCCGACGCCGAATCATTACTACCATTGCTAAGTTCCCCAGCAATGCAGCCACCAGTCGCATTACTAATATATGTACCAGATAAGCCCCAAGACTGCGTTTATTATCCCTTCGCCATCTTCTCACCAGAATGGCAAGCACTGCATTACGGCTTAACTAATAACATCCCCGTGCGCTTTATGGACTTACCATTAGCGCATCGGATGGCGATAGGGGAAGACAAGGGGACAAGGGGACAAGGAGACAAGGAGGAATTTTCTTCCCCATCTCCTTTATCTCCCCCCTCCCCCACTCCCTCGCTCCCCCCCTCCTCCCTCCCTGAAGATCCGCTGGCTTTGCTAGGAAAAGCCGCAGGTTACACCGACGGCGATCGCTGGTGGGAACATATGGTAGAACAACGTCATAACAGCGTTGATTTGTTCGCCGCCATTCTCGAAGCGATGTCAGCTGTGCGTCAGGATACACCACCATCAACAGACCCCATAGAAGCACAGCGCGAAGCATATATGCGGAAAACTATCCGCGAACCTGAAAAAGCTGGCTATAAAAGAATTGCAGTTGTCTGTGGCGCTTGGCACGCTCCAGCACTTTCCGATATATCATCTGTGAAAGAAGATACAGCAATACTTAAAGGATTACCCAAAATAAAGGTAGAAGCGACTTGGATACCTTGGACTTACGGACGTTTATCTTATAACAGCGGCTACGGTGCTGGTATTGAATCACCGGGTTGGTATCATCATCTGTGGGAATGGGGAATGGGGCAGGGAGACAGGGAGAAAGGGAGACAAGGGGGACAAGGGGACTCCTTGGAGGATAATTCTTCTTTCCCCCCCTTCCCCCCAACCCCACTTCGTGGGGACCCCGAAGCCCCCCCTCTCCCCACTCCCCCACACCCCGCTCCCGACTCCCAAGTCGTAATTCGCTGGCTAACGCAGGTTGCACATTTATTACGCGAACAAGGTTTAGATGCTTCCTCGGCGCATGTAATTGAAGCGGTCCGGTTGGCGGAATCTTTGGCGGCTTTGAGAAATCGCCGTCTCCCAGGTTTGCCAGAATTAAATGAAGCTATCCAAGCAGTATTTTGTTTTGGTAGTGATTTACCGATGCGTCTCATTCACGATAAACTCATAGTTGGCGATCGCCTGGGCAAAGTTCCACCAGAAACGCCGATGATGCCGTTGCAGCAAGATTTAATGCGGCAACAAAAACGTTTGCGAATCGGGGCAGAAGTAACCGAAAAGACTCTAGATTTAGATTTAAGAAATAATAATGATTTAGAGCGATCGCACTTATTACATCGTCTCAATCTTTTAGAAATTCCTTGGGGACAACTTCAACAAACAAGCAATAAAAAGGGCACTTTTCACGAATTCTGGCGTTTGCAATGGCATCCAGAATTTGCTGTCAGCTTAATTGAAGCTGGTATTTGGGGCAATACTGTTAAAGATGCTGCTGCAAACATTGCTTGTAATAAAGCAGATGCAGCAAATGATTTGCCAACGCTGACAAATTTTTTAAATCAAGTAATATTATCAGATTTAGCTGATGCTGTAACTTATCTGATGTCGCGTTTGGAAAATGCTGCGGCTTTAGTTAGTGATGTCACACATTTAATGGCAGCATTACCACCATTAGCAAATGTATTGCGTTACGGTAACGTCCGCTCCTCAGATACGAAGATGATAACTCATGTAGTAGATAAGTTAGTAACGAGAATTTGCATTTCTTTACCTGGTGCTTGCGCTTCTTTGGATGACGATGCAGCGGCAGCAATGTACGATAATGTGATGAAAGTGAATAGTGCGATCGCTTTACTGCAAAACCAAGAACACATAACATCTTGGCAACAAGTATTATCGCAAATTTCCGACAACCAAAGACTACACAAACTAATAGCTGGTTGCTGTTGTCGTTTATTGCTAGATGCTGGTATTTTTAACGCAGATGAAGCAGCGCGACGCATGAGATTAGCGCTTTCTATCGCCACTGAACCACCCCAAGCAGCCGCGTGGGTAGAAGGATTTCTAAAAGGTAGTGGTTTATTGCTTCTACACGATGATATCCTTTGGCAAGTTTTAGACAATTGGATAACTCAATTACCTGGTGAATTGTTTACCGCTTTGCTACCATTATTGCGACGCACTTTTAGCAATTTTACCGCTCCAGAACGACGACAAATGGGTGAAAAAGTCAAACAAGGACTCAACACAAAAAATGCATCAAATTCTACAAATATTCCCGAATTCGATGAAGAGAACGCTGCTGTTGTCTTGCCTATTATCGCTCAATTGTTAGGAGCGTAAAGAAAGTAAAAGGCAAAAAGATACTCTTAATCAGCCCACGTAGGTGGGCTTAGTTCGTGTAGCCCTAGGCTTCCAGCCTAAGCGCTAGCAACCTCACAAATCACCATCATATGTGATAAGTATTTGTCAATACTATAATGGACAACTTGTAGTCCGGCTTTTTTTATTTCTTGCATAAGTTCAGGTATTTCATACTTATGATGTCTCCAAATAGTAATTTCTTCACCTTCCAAAATTTGAATGTTCTTATCTACTCCCCCACAAGTTAAATTTATAGTGTAATTATGACGGAATTTCATATTAGCAACTATGCTATCTGTTTCTAAATCATACTTCCTTATAAGTTCGCAATCTTCAGATTTAATTCCAATCTTGTTTTTATTCCATTTATACACTTCTTTTGCATGATAATTGCAGCCACCTCTCACTTTTCCATCCCAATTAGAGTTAGAACCAGTTTCGTTAGTGAAAACGAGTAAATCATTATTACCCATGCTGTCTCTAAAGTTTTTCAGGACTTTAGTTATGTTTTGATGATTGCCCATTGTCACACCCAAGTGTAAAATTATTTTTGGTGTATCGTCAGTTTTGAGGTGAGCTTGATTTGTTGACCAAAGTTTGGGTAGACAACTATTTTCTATGTCAATTGGATGACTTATAAACTCGATTAGTGGAAACCAATTCTGAAAATTTTCCTTGGCTAACTTAAGTAATTCTTCGCTAATATCTAAGGCTATATATTTATTAATTTTATTCAATTTACTCAGTCTACCGACAAATTCTTTAACTGGATATGAATTTCCTGAGCCGACATCTATAATATTTACTTTTTCACATTTTTGATGATTGCCATTAAGATATTCAAAATTCTTCCTTAAAAGGTCAATTTCTAAACTTGATGTCCTATACCATTTAGGAATAATATATTTTCGATAAAAATCATTCCATATTTTTGCGCCTCTACCTTTATAAGAATACTTTAGAGGTATTTCTCGTCTGACTTCTAACGCATGAATTAGCCCAAAAATTTCTTCTTCAGAAAAAATAGAATAAAACTCAGAACTTGGCTTTGCTGTGCGAACGCTAAAAGTTGGAAGATCCGAAGAAAATGGTGAATTGCTATGAATATTTTTAGCCATTGTTCTTGTTTTTTAGTTTTCTGAGGTATTTAACGCTAACAAATTGATTAGACCAATGCTTGCCTCTGTTAGGTATTTTCCCATACCCCTATCCCAAAACTAGGAGTTTGTACCAGATGCTTTCCTTGTTTCTTACCTAAACCCTGCGCGATCGCACGCTCTTTGTGCGCGTGGCAATTGTTGTGAAGTGCGAAAAGCATCCATCTGTCTGTAGAGCGAGGCAGATTTTTTGGGATGCAGCGTATTCTGTAGCGTATGAATCAAAACCCAGTTTGCTTAAATTTGGGCGAGAGACAGAGCGCATTCTATCAATGAAGAGGCACACAGTCATGGACATATCGAAGATTAAAGAACACATGCCCGTCTACGCAGAAGGTTCCGGCGGTTTGTCAGGGGCATCTGATGTGCATATTGCCAATATCGATTCTATAGATAAAGGTAAATATCTCAAGTTGACGAAGCATAACGCCCCCGATGGGCAACACCACTGGTGTCCAATCGATTGGGTGAGGGCAGCGGATGAACGAGCCGTGTACCTTAACAAAACGGTGGACGAAGTGATGGCACAATTGCTGTCTGAGCAGCCAGAATAGTGTTTGAAGCCATTGGACAGTTTTGGTGCGTGGTTCATCTAAATACGCCAAAAAATACCTTCTGGTCGGGTTTCACAAACGATAGACACTCATTGGGCGGGAGGGGAGCATCCCAATTTGGCAAAAAGCCCTCAGGCTATAAGCCTGGGGCTTTGTTTGTGTAGCGATACCCACGCGCGGGTATTGCGGCAAAATTGGGATGCTCCCCATTGGACAGCCTTGTTTTGAAATATTTATGGGGCATCTCTACGAGACGCTTCTCTTCGAGAGGCTTGTCTGCGACACGCTCCGCGAACGCCAACGCGAACACAGACAGTCTGTGTAGAAGCGCGAAGTTTGATCGGAGGGAACCTCCGCTCAAAGCTTCGCAACAGAGGCTGTCCATTTTTGTCCAGGTTCAGTCCAAGGGACATTGCTAAATTTTGGCTTTTTTGTGAACTCCTGTACTCATTTTCAACAACTGCGATGGCAGTTGTTGATTACTTTGTCAATGTTGTTTCTATTTTTCCGAAATCGCTCTTGACACCATTGTAGTCATTATTAGGTAAGCGACTTATAACTAACTTCTATAACTAAAAATCAGGGAATATATCCCTGCCATCTCTTATAAAAAGCCCAGTCATTGTACTGGGCTTTTAACATTTTTTTATTTTGAGGTGCTTTTTTTCGGAATCGGATCAATCAATGTGTATCCATCAAACAGCTACTAAATTAATGTACAGGAAATAGAAAATGTTGAACTACAAAAAATATGCCGCATTGCTTGCTTTACTGCCAGTTGTTACTCTCTGGGCTCAAACAGCTAATGCTGAAACTTTAAAGACCAAAAATTTTAACGTCACAATTACAAGAAACTGCCCAGAAGGATATGTAACTTGCAACAATGTTACATATTATGGAAAGGATTTGAGGACAGGTAAATCGATTCGTCTGACTGGCAAAACAATCCACACAACTGGTGCGGATGGTGTTACGCCAAGTCGGTTCCTCGGTTATCAGTTCCGCAATGGAGAGTATCTCTATCGGGTGGCAGACAACACTTTGCAAGTTTATCAAGGAAAGAAACTGATACTTCAAGAACAAGGAGTTTTGACAAATTAAAAACTATAGTTGAGTTTTGTTAAGCCTGATCTGAGTTGTAGCTCCAAGCTAAATATTCATACAGCAGATTGCTAATTCAAATAGTACTTGAAGAACATGTTAATCATATTACTCCTTATTACTTGAAAATTTCCGATACCAAAATGAATATATGCAAACTCAATCAGGCAAATTAGAACTTGACAAAGAATATCCATCCGTAGATGAGGCATCAGCTATCCAGACGATTGAGCATAACTACCAAGCGGACGCGATGCTCACACCAAACATCATGGTTGTGTTGCCAACACGAATACTTTATGAAGCGATAATTGAGGACAAGCAATAATTTTTCCAGCTTCTATAATAAGGCTAAAATAATCTGGGAAATACAAGTTTCGTTTGCTTTTTTGTTACTTAATCGCAAATAATTCCCCTTCTAGCGCATGCTGCACAATTATGATGAGGAAATCTCTGTTTTTTTATTCAACAGTGCTTTGGGAGTAGTGCGATCGCTATTGTCGATTATCATTCATCTAACCAAGGAACACACTATTATTTAAAAAGCCACAAATGTATTTTATTTTAGCTGGGGGAAGAGTGTTTCGAGCAAATAGTGTGTCATACTTTTGATCGGGGCAAACTTTATGATTTATCTAGAATATAGAGTTGCGATCGCCGCTCACAAATGTCTATACATAACTAGTCAAAGCTAGCCAAAGCTAGTGATTTCTACACAAATGCATTCGTAATGGGTCAACCACAGAGCCTGACAAACGGCAGTTTCTCTATTCCCTTAATAAAGTTAGGAATTACTTTTCGCCCAATGTTCAAACTTCGGTTGATATCGGCATAGAACGCATGGCAACAGAAAAGCCTACCCAAAATCAATAGCAATGGGTAGAGATGTATAGGAATTAAGTTACACTTCCTCACCCCTTGAATTCGTTGAAATCAACGAAGATCCCAAAAGGCATCCTGCGATCGCGATCAGCAAAAGCACGTCGGTGCAACCCGAAGCGGTTACTTTCACGCTTGTGCAGCAGTTGAATGCTGATAAAACACCAGTGAACTGAGGGAGATTTTCAGTTTATCGGGCGTAAAACTGTCAAATACTCTTCGCTCTTGGCTACTATCACAAGCCAAGCCCCTAAACGTGAAAGTAACCGTTGGTGAGGAGTTATCCTCAATTACTACGAAAACGTCTTTTACTTTGTTTGTGTCTAGCAACTGCTTTACGCTTATGTTTTTGCAGAGGTGTTTCAAAGTGGCGATGCTTTTTCATGTCTGGAAAAATTCCAGCTTTGGAAACTTCTCGTTTAAATCGGCGTAAGGCTGACTCAATTCCTTCATTTTCGCCGGGAATTATTTGCGTCATTGTATCTCCAATTAAATTGATATTTCGGGGTTTTACAAACGATAGACAAAAATGGACAGCCTTGCACGTGAAATATTCATCGAGCATAACAGACAGTCTGTATAGAAGCGCGAAGTTTAAGCGGAGGTTCCCTCCCATCAAAGCTTCGCAACAGAGGCTGCCCATTTTTGTCCAGGTTCAGCCCAAGGGGTGGTGAGCAAAAAAGGGCAGACAAGGAGTCTACCCTTAAGACCAACGAGTTAAACTCTTGCTCTCAAAGCTTAGTAGCGACCTCGAGAGTATCCACCACCACCACCTCGTCTGTCACCACCACCACCAGAGGAACCTCTGTCTTCACGGGGTTTAGCTTTATTAACTTTTAAGCTACGACCCATCCAATCAGCGCCATCGAGCGCGTCGATTGCCGCTGTTTCTTCCTCGTCCTTTGCCATTTCGACAAAGGCAAAGCCTCTCGGACGACCTGTTTCGCGATCACTGGGGAGCTGAACGCGGTTTACTGTGCCGTATTCACCAAAAGCTCGCTTCAGGTCTTCTTCTGTAACTTCATAAGACAGATTACCGACGTAAATGGACATAAAACATCTCCAAGAAATCTTAAGTGTAGAGATTTAGATTCAGTAGAGACTTTATAAAAAGGAGTCATATCACCGAAAATAATACTCAATTAAAGACAACTATAACATAAAAAACGTAGCTCTTGCTTACTTATACCCACATAATTGCATAATCTTAGTTACGGGGTGTGATGTTGGTTTTTTCGTCTGATGAAGCGATCGCGCTTTGCGGGATGGGCGGCAACGCCATCGTGCCAGAAAACTTCTTAAGAAATTAAGTCTAAGACTTCCACCAACAGCGATCGCCTTATAAAACCAGCAAATAGATTTTACTCTGGGCTGCTTAGTTGATTTAGCACTTACAACATAAAAGGTTAGTCAAGGAGACTTTGCACCTACTTTTAAGCATAAAACGCTCTATAAGCTACTTTTTACTTATTGTACAACAATTTTATTATTGTGTCATAAATCGTTATGAAAATTTACTTTTCCAACACTCGTGAAAGATACGGTTGTTTCTCGAACTTTTCAGCACAGGGCTTTGAATTAGATGGGTTATATTGGTCTACCAGCGAACACTATTTTCAAGCGCAAAAATTTCCTCTAACCCTTGATGCCGAACAAATCCGCTTAGTAAAAACACCGAAAGAAGCGGCGAAAATGGGACGCTAAAGAACTCGTCCCCTACGTGCTGATTGGGAACAAGTTAAAGACGATATTATGCAAAAAGCGGTATTACGCAAATTTGAAACTCATGCGGATATCCGAGAAATTTTACTTTCTACAAAAGATGCAGAAATAGTCGAAAATTCTCCTATTGATTATTACTGGGGTTGTGGTGCTAATGGCAGTGGTAAAAATAGGCTGGGAATAATTTTAATGGAAGTCCGAGAGATATTCCGTCATCGTTATCATATAAAAGCTCATAATAGCTTAACTGAATAATATTATTTATTTTAATAATATAAGAGACTTATGACACTCATAAATGAGTATTCTTATTATTCTTTGCGTCTGTTGCCTAATACAAAAAATCTGCTGATAGGAGGATTTATATTTTGTTTAATTTAATCTTGAATGGCGATGCCGGACAAGAATTAAAATTGTATTTCTCTATACAGGGAAAGCTATGAAATACTGCAAATGCTTCTGGGATGAATCCCTTGGTGGTGAGTTTGATGAGTGGGGTACTAGTACTTACTTTATGGAAATTAATGAGAATTCACGCGTTGTTAGACAAATAGAGGTTTACGAAAACGGAAACGTTCTATTTTATGATCATACGCACTTGGGCGATAATTACGGCATGTTAAGTGATAGACGCATGCAAAAAGAAGATATACAAGAATTTGAAATTACAAAAGCCGAATTTGAATTAATGTGGAATACAAAAAGACCAATCAATAGATAAAAATTTCTCAAATAACCTAAAGTATGACTCAAAATGACGACGAACGTTTACGCCGCTGGCGACTTTTGTTAGGAAGTCAAGAAGCTGATGGTACAGGTTGTCGATTAAGCGGTGTTGATTTGGCAATGGACAACGCCTTGAGTGCATTGTACGATTCGGAGCGCTCTGGTAGTTTAGGCTCTTCATCCCCAAAAGTTGCTCGTTGGCTTTCTGACATCCGCACTTATTTCCCTTCATCGGTAGTTAAGGTGATGCAACTCGACGCGCTAGACCGTCTCAATTTGCGTCAAATGTTGTTAGAACCAGAAATGCTGGAAGCTGTTGAGCCAGATGTACATTTAGTGGCGAATTTGCTTTCTTTAAGCAATATTATGCCTAGCAAAACTAAAGATACAGCTCGTATGGTTGTGCGTCGCGTCGTCGAAGAGTTACAACGCAAACTCGCTAACCCGATGCGTCAAGCTGTTATGGGAAGCTTAAACCGCAGCATCCGCAATCGTCGTCCCCGACACAATGAAATTGATTGGAATCGCACCATCCGCGCCAATCTCAAGCATTATCAACTCGAATATCGTACTATTATTCCGGAAGTTCGCATCGGTTATGGACGCAAGCGAAGTAATTTACGTAACATCATACTCTGCATTGACCAAAGTGGCTCGATGGCAACTTCTGTTGTTTATGCAGGTATTTTCGGATCTGTATTGGCATCTTTACCAGCAGTGCAGACGCGGATAGTTGCTTTTGATACCGAAGTTGTAGATTTGACTGATGAAGCGCAAGACCCGGTAGATTTATTATTTGGCACTCAATTGGGTGGTGGCACTGATATCAATAGAGCCTTAGCATATTGTCAAAATTTTGTGCAACAGCCCCAAGATACAATTTTAATATTAATAAGTGATTTGTATGAAGGCGGCGACAAGAAAGAAATGCTCAAGCGAGTTGCAGCGATGGTGAATGCTGGGGTGCAATTTATCGCCTTGCTAGCGTTGAATGATGACGGCGCTCCGATGTACGATCGCCATATTGCTTTATCATTAACAGAATTTGGTATTGCCGCGTTTGCTTGCACTCCTGATAAATTTCCCGATTTAATGGCAGCTGCGATCGCTCGCCAAGATATCAGACAATGGGCAGCTAATAACGATATAGTAACTACACGGTAAAAAATTAAAAATTTATTGATTCCAACTTCTTTGGGCTGTCCAATGGCGGTCGGAACTTTGATAAACTTTTACTTGTTGTAAATCAACTTGAGAAATTAGCTGGTTTACCTCATCAAGGGTCAGTGCAGCGTTTAGAGAATCGCGAAATAACTTTTTTTGATACTCATCATATTCTTCACCGATGCTATCAACTAAAGCATTCATGATTTCCGCATTGGCTGGTCGAAATAAATCGCGGATGAAAATGCCGCCGTTAGATTTTAACACGCGCTTGAGTTCTTTAAAGAACCGCAACGGATCGGGTAAGTGATGAACAAGGCTATTAGAGATAATCATATCAAAATGCCCGTCCTCGTAAGGCAAAGATTTCGCATCCACTAATTCCAGACTAATTGAAGATTGTAAGTTAGCCTGCTGAACGTGTTGCGCGGCAACTTCCAGCATACTTTGAGCTGCATCAATAGCGATAATTTGCCATTGAGAACGCATTTGAGAGATTATAACAGGGATACGACCCGGACCTGTGCCAGCATCCAACACTATACCTTGTTCTGGGGGTCCAAGAGCGATCGCCTTCAAGGCAAAATCCATATTTACCTCTGTGAAATCCATTGCGTCATATTCAATAGCCTCAGTGAGACTATCCATCACCTCAGGTTCGAGAATTCTTTCCATTATGAAAGATACGCCCAAGCTATGGGAATACTAAACATATCATTACAAATATCACGGATCAGTTGATCTAAAAAGGCGAATGCAATCTTAACCCAAAAAACACAGTTTCCTTGCCAGTAACTACAATACATACGAATGCAAGGTAAGGCGGCACAATTAGCCACAACTTTGATAAAAATTTACAAGGTGAAATGCTACTTTTACAAGATAATGACGATTACTCATCAAAAGCTTCTAAGCTACTGCGACAAGGAATTCAACAACAACAAGCAGGAGATTTAAGTGCTGCGATCAAGTCTTTACAAGAATCCTTAGCATTGTCTCAAGCATTTGGAGGCTTAGAAACACAAACGGAGACGCTTTCTTATTTAGCACTAATTGCATACACTTCAGAAGATTATAAAAGCGCAATTTCTTACTCTCGGCAGTGTCTATCTTTAACCAAGGGTTCTTCTGATTTGCGGGTGCGAGTGCAAGCGTTTTCTCATTTGGGGAATTCTTATCGTCACCTAAACGAGCATGAAAAGGCAATTGAGTTTTTGCAAGAGTGCTTGAAAATAGGACAGCACTTGCAAGATAAGCGGACTCAAGTGGTGGCGTTGAATAACCTAGGATTAGTTTATAAAGCTTTGGGCAAAATAGCCCAAGCGATTGAGTATCAGCAGCAAAGCCTAGAATTTGTTCGCGAGCTTGAAGACCATTGGGGTGAGGAACAAGTGCTAAAAAATATCGGCAATGCTTGGTATGCTTTGAGCGATTATCCCAAAGCGATCGCCTATTATGAACAGTGTGTCACACTAGCGCGTCTCAACAACCGCCGCAATGCATCTCAGGTGCTGAAAAACCTCGGTAATGCTTATTATGCGATCAGGGATTATGCCAAAACAATTATATATTATGAAGAACGCTTGCATATAGCCAGAGAACTTAATGATAAACGTAGCGAAGAACAGTCTCTTAGCAGTTTAGGAGTTGCTTGCTCTGCTTTGGCGGATTATACCAAAGCGATTACATATTATGAACAACGTTTAAATTTAGCTAGGTTAGTTAAAGACCGTCGCAGCGAACAACAAGCTCTTACCAGTTTAAGAGTTGCTTGCTCTGCTTTAGGCGATAATGCCAAAGCAATGCAATATCAGCAACAGTTATCTAACGAATAGGAAATCGGGAGATGGATGAAAAAGAGGGGTAAAGGGGAAAGGGGAAAGGTATGGAAATAAAGAGCTATTTAAAAAAACTCTTGATTTTTATTAACCTTTCCCCTGCCCTCCGCGCTTACCCTTTCACGGCAGATGCTCCACTTGGGGAAACCCCAAGACCGCACTGCCTCCCCTTTAATCCTCTTGTCCCCGACCCTTTCCCCTTGGACCCTCCCTTTGGTAAGTTTGTACTAAGGAATGCGCGTCCTTATATTATTTAGATAAGGACTGAAGTCCTTACTACAAAAATGTTTCTAATGACGAATTGACCGACGTGATATCACTTTAAGAAATTGGCTTTCTCGCAATCACGACTAACACGACACAATTTTATTAGGCATACCACTCTAGAGGAACTTGGTCTAGATTGGTGGGAGTGGCTATGGTATCATTCATCTCCCAAATTGTATTATCGCCAGTTTGAGTATTGCGCCAGAAGATGTCGGTCTTGCCATCGCCATTGAAATCGCCAATACTAGAACTCCAGGCTGGGTCAACTTTCGGCATAAAAGCAGAAGTATCAATATTTGTACCATCCATCAGCCAAGCAGTATTTTCCCCCGTTAGAGAGTTGCGCCAAAAGATGTCAGTTTTGCCATCACCATTGAAATCGCCAATGCTAGGATTCCAGTTGGCATCAAGTGTTGTTAAAGTATTTTCATTGATCAGGATGCCACTCATCTGCCAAACTTTGTTCTCTCCGGTTTGAGCATTGCGCCACAAAATGTCAGTATTGGAATCTCCGTTGAAATCGCCAAGGGTGTAATTCCAGGATGGGTCGAGTTGGGATAGAGAATACTCACTTTCTTTGGTCCCATCCATAAACCAAACTTTATTCTCACCAGTTAGATTATTACGCCAGAAAACATCGGTCTTGCGATCGCCGTTGAAATCTACAATGCTACGAGTCCAGTTGGCATCAGATGTCGGTAAAAAAGCCGCAGTGGTAACTGTTGTGCCATCCATCACCCAAGCAGCATTCTCACCAGTTTGAGCATTGCGCCACAAGATGTCAGTTTTGCCATCAGCGTTGAAATCGCCAATGTCACTATTCCAAGATGGGTCAACTTGCAATACAGAACTTCCAGAGGCAACTTTTGTACCATCCATCAACCAAATAAAGTTGTCGCCACTTTGACTATTACGCCAAAACATATCGCTTTTACCATCAGCGTTAAAATCGGCGATCTTAAAATTCCAGGATGAGTCAAGTTGATCCAAATTACCTGCCTCAGCAACTCTTGTACCATCCATCAGCCAAACTGAGGTTTCACCCGTTTGAGAGTTGCGCCAGAATTTATCTGTCTTACCATCACCGTTGAAATCGGCAAGAATTGCCGGACTGTTGAAAATTGAGTTCGGATTTTCTGCTACTTGTGCAGATTCTGAGGATTTACCCAAACCTAAAAAATTATCTAAATTAAGCTTGTCTCCCAAATTTTTTACCGATTCTATTGATTTTAAGGCACTATCTGTAGAAATAATTAAGGAATCTTTAGATTCAAACATAGATTGTGTTTTTTACTAATTCTCCTAACTATTTTTAACTAGTTGTTTTGGAGTTTTCTGTTAGTTTATAACATCCAATATTTTGATTTTGTTAAATCATATGCCATTTTTATATTTTTTATATCGTAATTTTTGATGGGAAAATAAATTATATTTGGTCTTATACTTATTATTTTGAAATATTTTTATTTAATCTAAAAAACATATATCATTTTTCATCAGTTTATTTGCTGAATTGAACTGTTAGATAAAAAACATTATTCTGAGTTTTGATGAAAGTCAAAAAATATGACTTGCATATCCACATTGATATACAAGTCATATTCAGTAATTAATAAGAGCGATCGCGCGTTAGGACAAGAATCGTTAATTTAAGCGTTAAAACGCTTACTACGATTGATAAGAGCGATTCGCAGTCAGGACTGAAGTCCTTAATTTAAGCGTTAAAACGCTTACTACGAATTACATGGTATACCACTCAGGAGAAAGTGCATCCGTAGGAGTCTCAGTTGCATTCGTTCCATCCATCGTCCAAATGGTGTTGTCACCAGTTTCGTAATTGCGCCAGAACACGTCACTCTTGCCATCACCGTTGTAATCGCCAATGCTAGCTACTGAAGATGGATTAGATTGCGCTAGAACAGCTTCGCTGCTAACTGTGGTGCCATCCATTAACCAAGCAGTGTTTTCGCCGGTTTGGGTGTTGTGCCACAAGACATCGGTCTTGCCATCGCCGTTGAAATCGCCAATGTTAGATTGCCAGTTGGAATCAAGTGTTGCTAGAGCACCCTCATTAACGAGGACGCCATTCATTGTCCAAACTTTGTTTTCCCCAGTTGTCTCATTGCGCCACAGGATGTCAGTCTTAAAGTCGCCGTTGAAATCGCCAAGGGTTGCATTCCAGGCTGCATCCTGCGATTGAAGATCAAACGGACTGGCTTGAGCACCATCCATAAACCAAACTTTGTTCTCACCGGTTGTCGCGTTACGCAAGAAGATATCGCTCTTACCGTTGCCGTCAAAATCAACAATGGTAGGAGTGAATGCTGGGTCTGAGTTATCTAAAGCAGTAGAAGAAGTGACTGTTGAGCCATCCATCTCCCAAATGGTATTTTCACCGGTTTGGGTGTTATGCCACAAGATATCGGTTTTGCGATCGCCATTGAAATCACCAATGCTAGAAGTCAACGCTGGATCAACCTTCTCTAAAGAAGCTGAACTAGCAACTTTTGTCCCATCCATTAGCGCAATGACATTGTCACCCGTTGCCTTGTTGTGTAACAAAAAGTCAGTTTTACCATCACCATTAAAATCGGCAATATTGTAAGTCCATGAGGATACGTCATAAGTCCCCAGAGAACCAGTTTCAGTAACTGTTGAACCATCCATCAGCCAAACCTGAGTCTCACCTGTTACACTATTGACCCAGACTTTATCCGCTTTACCATCGCCGTTGAAATCAGGAACAATCGCCGCACTGGTTAGGTAAGGATTAGGATTCGGGTTTAGTGTCGCCGAGGCTTCATCTTGTAAGGATTCTGAAGCTTTCCCTAAGCTCAAAGAAGTATTTAAATCATCTTTGATGGAAGTATTTGAAGTTATGTCTGATGTTAATACAGTACTTGTCGCACTTAGAGGATTTTTAGCTTCAAACATGTTGTTTGTTTATGACGCAGTTTCATAAAGTTTTAACTGTTTTATTGAATTAAATTCAAGTGTTATTTAAACACTTTTCCGGTTGTTTAATGTTTTCTTTATAACTGTCATCTTTTGGCTATAAAACACTACGATATGAATGTTCATAATTCAGTTAAATTTGAACTTTATCTTTATTTTGTTTTGTTCAAAATAAACTTTGCTTTTCTTAATATTTTTATCTAGAAAGTTCAAAGTAGGAATAATTATTTTCTCTTCCATGTCAGGCTTTGTGCAAAACATTTGCTAACTTTTAAGTAGAGGTACAGAAATAAAGTTCAAAGCGCTCCTGGTGGTCATCTGTCAAAAGTTAGTATTAATCACTTTAGTTATTGTTACTAGCCATAACTAGCGTTATGTTTATTCTCGAACCTACTTACTTGAACAAAAGAGCTGCTTCCCAACAGCGCGATATATGAAGTCAGTAGTTGCCAAGAGTTAAGATAAGTAGGTAGATATAAAGACACAAATCAAACTTAGCTGTGTTGCCAGTTTGGCAAAAAAAACAATAAATTATATGTCTAGGTTTGACTTTGCCCACGTACTTACAACGAGAATTTGAGTTATCAAGTAACTATGCAAGCAGAATATAAGCAACGTCGCGAGCAGTTGATGGCAAAAATTGGCAATGGGACTGCTGTTTTTCGCAGTGCGCCTTCTTCAGTGATGCACAATGATGTTGAATATGCTTATCGCCAAGATAGCGATTTTTTCTACCTGACTGGTTTTAACGAAGCCCAAGCGGTAGCAGTTTTAGCACCCCATCACGCAGAACACCGCTTTATATTGTTTGTACAACCGAAGGATAGAGAAAAGGAAGTTTGGAGTGGTTATCGCTGCGGGGTGGATGCAGCAAAGGAAATTTACGGTGCGGATGAAGCTTACCCGATCGCGGAATTAGATGAAAAATTGCCGCAATATTTGGAAAAAGCCGATCGCCTTTATTATCATTTAGGACGCGATCGCTCTTTCAATGACATTATTCTCAAACATTACCAAAGCTTACTGCGCTCATTTCCCAAACGCGGTACAGGACCAACTGCCATTGAAGATACTTGTACAATCTTACACAGCATGAGGTTGGTGAAAAGTAAAGCCGAGTTGGAATTAATGCGGAAAGCTGCCGATATTGCCGTTGACGCGCACAATTACGCAATGGCATTTAGCCAACCTGGTCGTTATGAGTATGAAGTTCAAGCAGCAATCGAACATATTTTCAGAAAACAGGGTGCGATAGGACCTGCTTATCCTTCAATTGTCGCTTCTGGGGTGAATGCTTGCGTATTGCACTATATCGAAAATAATCGGCAGATGCAAGATAACGAATTGCTGCTGATTGATGCTGGTTGTGCTTATGGTTATTACAACTCAGATATTACGCGGACATTTCCCGTAGGTGGCAAATTTACGGCTGAACAAAAGACACTGTATGAACTTGTTTTAGAAGCACAGAAACAAGCGATCGCTCAAGTGCAACCCGGCAACCCCTACAAATTAATTCATGATACAGCAGTGCGTGTCCTCACCGAAGGCTTAGTTGAACTCGGCATTCTCAAAGGTGAAATTGACAAGTTAATCGAAGAAGAAAAATATAAACCTTATTACATGCACCGCACGGGTCATTGGTTAGGTTTAGATGTCCATGATGTAGGAGTTTATCAGCATGGTGAGGATAAACCGCAGATATTACAACCAGGTCAAGTGCTGACAGTAGAACCAGGACTTTATATTGTCCCAGATACCAAACTAGCAGAAGACCAACCACAGACAGACCCGCGTTGGGTTGGTATTGGTATTCGCATTGAGGATGATGTCTTAGTTACACCCACAGGACATGAAGTGTTGACTGCGGGAGTTCCCAAAGCAGTAGACGAAATAGAAAGATAAAAAATAGGGATGGTGTATGCCATCCCCGACATAATTTCAGCACTAGACCTCTTGCATAAATCAAAAATAAAGAACCCCACCCCGCATTTGAATCGCGCAAACGCTCCCCGGACCGCTTGCGGTCCGGGGTTGGGGGTGGGGTATTAGGGAATGAGTGCAAGAGGTCTACTCATTAAGAACACCCTTCTACAAATTCCACTTCCGGCAGTTTACCCGATCGCAACTCAGTAACACGCTTGCCATCAATCTCAAATATTAAGCGATAGTTACCATAAGCGCGGTCTTTCGGTATCAAGGTTAAGTAATGCCCACCTTGGATATATTTATGAGGTGTAACTGTAATTTGTCCTGGATAGAGAGATTTAATCTGCGCTTCTGTATCCCCAATACGCGCACCGCTAAAAGTAGTAATGCGACTGTTCTTAGACACATCGACCCTAGAAATACGACCTGCTGCCACCATGAAACCAATATTTTGCGGTTCCCCTTGCGGTTTAACATAGTAACAACTATTATTAGGCGGATCGCCAACTAGTTTTATTCCAGCAGCTCTTGTTGCTTCTTTCACAGTCATTCCCACTCGCACTGTTCCGATACCGTTGAGAGTTACTTTCGATTGGTTTGTTAACTTCGCTTGCGCTAAAACAGTCCCGACAGTCAAAGAAGAAAACGCAACTGTTGCCGTAATTAAAGTTAATAATTTATGTTTACTATTCATTTTTTATAAATAAAAATGGGAATGCCTTTATCTACAATTCCCATCTTCATTATTTCGGACTTTCACTTTGTTTGTTTGTGAAACTGAGCTATCACTATCTGTGTTCATCTGTATTTATTTGCGGTTTCTTAATTATTCTCTTGTTGTACTATTTTTGTAATATATAAAAACTAAAAAAAAAGAGAATGGTATTTACCATTCCCTTAACAACGTTTGCTGAAAGCACTTATTGCTACAGTTGTTTCAAATCCAATTCCGGAAATGCTGGATACATTACAACTGAGGTACGTACTGTTGCTTTTCCGGTACTTCGGTGTACTCAGCCACAATCTGACGGAATTCTTCGCCGTCAATAGTTTCCTTTTCGATGAGCAGATCCACCAAGCGATCGGTAACGCTGCGATTTTCGCGAATCAACTGCTTGGCTAAGTCATAACACTGCTCGACAATTTCTCGAACTTGGGAGTCGATGCGACGAGCGATCGCTTCTGAATATTCAGAGCGCGTTGTCCAGTCACGACCCAAGAAGACTTCTCCTTGCTGACTTTCCAGAGACAGCGGACCTAAATCCGACATCCCGAAACGTGTTACCATTTGTCGTGCCATTCCTGACAACTGTTGCAAGTCTCCACCGGCACCAGTAGTCACTTCAGCATGACCAAAAATCACATCTTCAGCTGCGCGACCACCCAAAGCACCAGTAATTCTTGCTTTTAACTGAGAGCGGGAAATTAACCCTTGTTCTTCGTTGGGAGTAAACCAGGTTAAACCCTGCGCTTGTCCTCGTGGGATGAGGGTAACTTTTTGCACTGGGTCATGGTCTTTGAGCAATGTGCCGATCAAAGCGTGTCCAACTTCGTGGTAAGCAATCAAGCGTTTGCTCTTGCTATCTACCAAAGGAGTACCTTCCATGCCAGCCACAACGCGGTCAACTGCGTCATCAACTTCTGCCAGGGTCATACCTTCTTTACGGCGTCTGGCGGTGAGAATTGCCGCTTCGTTGAGTAAGTTGGCTAAATCAGCACCAGTGAAACCAGGAGTGCGGCGAGCGATCGCTTCTAAAGATACACTCTTATCTAGTTTCTTATTCCGGGCGTGAACTTGCAAGATTTCCAAGCGTCCTTTGATATCCGGTGCATCAACACTTACTTGTCTGTCAAAGCGTCCAGGACGCAATAATGCTGCGTCTAATACGTCAGGACGGTTGGTAGCCGCAATAATAATGATGCCGGTGTTACCTTCAAAACCATCCATCTCAGTGAGGAGTTGGTTCAGGGTTTGTTCCCTTTCATCGTTACCACCACCGATACCAGCACCCCGCTGTCTGCCTACAGCGTCGATTTCATCGATAAAGATGATACAAGGAGCGTTGTCTTTCGCTTTCTTGAACAAATCGCGCACGCGGGACGCACCGACACCGACAAACATTTCCACGAATTCCGAACCGGAAATACTGAAGAATGGTACACCAGCTTCCCCAGCGATCGCTTTTGCTAGTAAAGTTTTACCAGTTCCCGGAGGTCCAACTAACAGCACTCCTTTAGGAATGCGTGCCCCGACTGCGGTAAATCTTTCTGGTTGCTTTAGGAAGGTGACCACTTCTTGTAGTTCTTCTTTAGCTTCCTCAATACCTGCTACGTCGTCAAATTTGACTCCTGTTTTCGCTTCCATTTGAAAGCGAGCCTTGGACTTGCCAAAATTCATCGCTTGTCCTGGACCACCAGGAAGGTTGCTAGAGCGTCGGAACAAAAAGAACAGTCCAGTAATCAATAAAATTGGAAAAATCAGATTACCTAACAGTCCCCAGATTGCTCCATCATTCCGCATCGGGTGAGCATCAAAACTAATTCCTTTGGTTTTAAGCTTGGAAATTAGCTCCGGAGCGCTCATCGGCAGGTCTACCCGCACCCGTTGAACGCGATTATCGAGTTCTGGATCGACGGCTTCGACAATTGCTGTCCTACCACCTTCATAAAGATCCACGGCGGTGACTCGATTTGCATCCAAGTATTCCAGAAAGCGACCATAGGTCATGCGGGTACTGGCTGTGTTCTTAGTCATGTCCGCAGGAGCGCCAGCAAATGCTCCTTGCCAGAAGAAAAAGCCAATTACTAAAGCAGGCAATGTCCAGAGTACTAGGACTCTCCAAGAGAATTTCATTTTAATTTGCCTCTAGATGCCAATACAATTAACTAGTAGTAACTTATGGTGCTGACAAGTTCAGGCTGAAGTGCGGAGCATGAAGTATACTTTTGCGGCTCGAACCGAAGCTTAGTACTTTATCCTTCATCCTTTATCCTTCATCCTTTTTTTGTTAACCCTGTCACTACCCTGTGAAACGGATGTTTATAAATCCATTTTTGTTTAATCTGATGTTTTACATGCATCGCCATAGAGCTATTGAAGCGCTACGGCAAATCCATGACACCATTAATAATCTTAATTAAATTTAACTTAATTCTAATACAATCCACCAAAAAATAAATTGAGTAAGTGGGGAATCGATAATTTTGTCTAATATATAATGTAGTTAAATATACTTAAAATTCAAGATACGTTATTAACGTTACATAAGAAATTGCTCCTAAAATAATGGTATTCTTTATTACTTTAATCACTACTGTACATTAGCTCCAATTTATACGATTAAGGCATGAGACATCAAGCCACATAAAAGTTTGCTGGCTCAACCGAAAATAATTGATTGACATCCTCCCACCGCTAACCCGGAGTACCAGGTATAGCGGGGGATTCCAAAGATTGCTCTTTGGGCTTCCTTTTTGAGTTTTAGACAAACGACGTTGAAGCCGTTGAGTACAGTATGGCGGGAGCCTTCTCTCCGAACTAGTAAAGGAGATTTCGTGATGAAACGGATTATCGCTGGCGTAATATTTGCTCTACCATTGGCTATTGCCTCCATACCAACATAGGAAGGCTTAAAACTACTGTTCAAGCCAATTTTCATTGCCTTGGAAAGTAAGTTGCTACAATTATTCCCTTTAGTTTGCTTCTGTAATCTCTAAAGTGTAAGGCAGATACCTATTTTTGTTGTAGGAACCAATCCAAATTTTGTAAGTTCCAGGAAGCCATTCACCAACAATGCCGGGATTCTCGCCGTCAAACTCATCATTACACCAGCTGCCACCTGGTCCTGTGACAATCAGTGTAGTATCTTCCGGACTATATACTTGTAACTTCAGGTAGTTGAATTTACTTGTTAGCTCCAAAGTATGACCTGGTTCTTCATTCACAAACCCTGTACAGGGACCCGTGGCAGTTTCTGCTCTCCCAACGACTCTTCTGGCAGGTATGGAACCACCACTCATACCTCGAACTACCAAAGGGTCTGGGGAAAACTTGCCGCCAACACGAATATCTCCAAATATGGGCGGTGGCACTTCTTGAGCATAAGCAACGGTATTAATTGCTGATGCCACTAAAAGCGTAACTATCGTGAACGATAATCTTATCCCTCTATTTAGTAATGTTTTCGGCATTTTGTTTACAGAAATTTTCTAAGTGTTTTTTAAGACACTAATTTTACACGCCAAGTTCCCAAGACGCGAGTAATTGACTACTTAATTTAGATTGGGAATTATTTATTATTCAGTAATGCGGACTCCCGAATTTTTTATCTTCTTTCTTATTTATTCTCTACCAAAACTTAGCATTCAGGACTTTCTACTGTTACGAATCATTAGGGGCGTACAAACGTCCGCCCCCAGAATTCCGACTATATGCAAAGAATGGCTAATTAGCTTTTGCTATAGCCTCAGTCAAGCGCGACTTATCTAAATTAATCTGATTAAGTAGTAACCACGATTGAATCAGGTCGGGACCGTGAACATCTCCAGTTAAGGCAGCACGGAGACTACGCATTACCAAACCTTTCTTGACGTTTTGCTGTTTCACTACCTGTTTAATAATGTCTTGGGCGCTAGATTCACTTAGTTGCTGATTATCTACAGCAACGATAATTGCCTGTAATGCAGCAGCAACACCTTCCTGCTTTAGTTGAGCGATCGCCTCGTCACTAAATGGTACTGTTTCGCTGAAAAACAGTTGGCTCATCGCTACCGCATCTGTCAAACGAGTCATACTCGGTTGAATTAAAGTAACTAGCTGCTCTAACCAAGAACGTTCCCGTCCTTGGTCAAATTTATACCCTTCTTTCTCCCAATAGGGAATAATCAAATCTGTCAATTTATCCACTGGCATTGGGTGGATATATTGACTGTTCAACCAATCCAGTTTTGCCCAGTCAAATTTAGCGCCTGCTTTATTCACACGCTCAAAGCTAAACTGCTTGGCGGCTTCTTCTAAGGTGAAGATTTCCTGCGTTGAGTCTGGAGCCGACCAACCCAATAAGGTCATGTAATTGACTAAAGCTTCGGGGGTGAAACCCATTTGCTTGAAGTCAAAGATGGAAGTAACACCGTCCCGTTTGGAAAGCTTGCGCCCATCGATGTTCAAAATTAGGGGTGTGTGGGCAAATTCTGGAACTTTTGCGTCAAAGGCTTCATAAAGCAGAATTTGTTTGGCTGTATTGGCAATGTGGTCTTCTCCTCGAATGACGTGGCTGATTTGCATATCCATGTCATCAACCACAACTGCAAAATTGTACAGTGGCTGACCAATTCCATCTTCTGCGGCACGAGCGATGACCATATCACCACCCAAATCGCTGCCTTGCCAACTCATGTTTCCCCGTACCAGGTCATTCCAAACAATTTCCCGGTCGTCTTCAATTTTGAAGCGAATTACAAAGCTACGTCCTTCTGCCTCAAAAGCTGCTTGTTGTTCAGGGGTGAGGTTGCGATGACGGTTGTCGTATCGGGGAGCCTCGTTTCTGGCTTTTTGACCCTCTCGCAAAGCCTCTAGTTCTTCGGAGGTGGTGTAGCAGCGATAAGCCAACTGTTTATCTAGCAAGCTTTTGACTGCTTCTTTGTAGATATCCAGGCGTTCGGACTGGAAAAATGGTCCTTCATCCCAATTTAGTCCTAACCACCGCAGTCCCTCCAGGATATTTTCGGTGTATTCCGGACGCGATCGCTCGATATCTGTATCTTCAATTCTCAGAATAAATTTGCCGCCTTGGTGACGGGCAAATAACCAGTTAAATACAGCGGTTCTCGCCGTACCAATATGCAAATTCCCAGTTGGACTCGGAGCAATACGCACTCTGACAGTCACAGCAAATTCTCTCTTCGCTAAAGCATGATTAATGTAGCTTAGATTTAATATTTTTTATACTCAATCTAAACTAATTTAACGGGACTGACGGGGCTCGAACCCGCAACTTCCGCCGTGACAGGGCGGTGCTCTAACCAATTGAACTACAGTCCCTTAATTCCAAGCTTCCCTATTGTGCCTATTTTCTGCTTGTTTGTCAAGCTTTTTTCTAAATGAGTTATTTGTTAGTTCATGGTAATTGGGAATTGGGCACGCTCGCAAGACGGAGGGGAAAGGGAGGGAGTTATTTAAAATTACTTCTTCACATGAGTCCTTTACCCTGAAGAAAATCCCTATTCCCTATGCCTAATGCCCTATCTTTGGCTGTGATGTCAGATGCCGCAATATATGGGATTGCAATTTTTTATACTCTTGTTTTAAGAGGTTTTTACTCAACTGGGGCAAAGATGAGGGTGGTAAACTTTGACTATGTTCTACCCAGGTTTTCAACATTTGTCGCTGAGTTGGATCGATGCGACTAGTAATCACATTGGCGCAGGAATGGGGTGCTTCCAAAGTAAAGAAAATCACAGGGTAGCGTTCATTTTCAGCCAATGAAGACACTAATTTCTGATTTTGAGGATTTTGCATATCCAGGTAACAAGGAAGCCACTTGGGTTCGAGTCCTTTGTTATAAAGCACAGTCAACCACAGCAGCATCGGGTGTGGAGATGTGACAAAGATAAATTGGTTGTAACGAGTACAAAAAGCGCGGCTGCTTATTTGTTTTTTAGACATCATCAGCAATAGTGCTGCGAATCGTTGTTCAACGTTCAGAAGTTGGGGAAAAACAATTTCCTGGATTGGTTTGTCTTGGGGCCAAAATAGTTGACGATAGGCTTTTTCTACTATTAAAGGTAAGCCAGAACCCAAGGGAAGGGGTGGAGAGATGGGAGAGAGGGGGAAAGGGGGAGCCACACGAAAGGTGCGGGGGTTGAGGAGTTTGAGCGATGTGGTGTGAGATGGGGGGGATAAGGAACTGATGCTAGCAGTGGACCCTGCTTTTATTAAAGTCCTAGGCAAGCCGAGATAAGTAGACTGATCTAGTTTTTCTAAGATATTTAGGACTTGGCTGATATTTTGAGGACGTGAGCTTGGTGCTTTGGCAAGACAAGCCATGATTAAATCATCTAGCTCTTTGGGCAATTTGAGGTTGAGATTAACATCGGCGATCGCTCTTGGGGCTTCAAAGTGATGTGCTTTATACCATGCCCCGAATAAGTGTGTTTCTGGCTGCCAGGGTTTTTTACCTGTAAGCATTTCATACATTGTTACACCCAAACTATAAATATCAGAGCGATTATCTAATTTTTCTCCTTCTAATTGTTCCGGGGAAGAGTAGGACAAAGTACCATTAAACCCCTTATTTGTGCTGGTTGTTCCTGAAGAACTTAAAAATTTAGCAATTCCGAAGTCTAAAATTTTTGCTAACTGACCTAATATCGGATCGGGTATAACTAATATATTGCTTGGTTTAATATCTTTATGAACTAGCTGATAAATTTTTCCGTCAATATTAATTCCTTCATGAGCGCATTGTAAACCCAAACAAATCTGCCGGAAAAGAGTAATAAACATCGTCAAAGGTATAGGAATTAAATCCTTTAAAGTCTTGCCGCACAGATATTCCATCACGTAAAATGGTTTGCCTTGTTCACTCACGCCATAATCATGTGCCCGGACTATATGTAGGCTTTTTTGACTTAAAACTGCACAAGTACGAGCTTCACGGGCAAAGTGTTCTTGGAGCCGAGGATTTGAAACTGTTTGAGAAAGGAACTTTATAGCAACTGGTATTCCCCCTAACAACATGTCCGAAGCTAAAAATACCTCACCCATACCTCCCTTGCCAATTAACTGCTTAAGTTTATAACGATTTGCAAGTAATTCAGTCTTATTTGAATAAGTAAATGCACTTTTATTCACTTTTCAAGCCTCTGCATTTTCGCAAGTGAAAAATTAAATTTTATCTAACTCATTTATCCTAGTTTTCCGGTTTTAATACATTTTTAACTAAATTAGAAAATACTTTAGATAGGCTTTTTTTAACATTGACTTTGCTGTGATTTTGATTGAGTGCTAACTTTCGTAAAATTTCTGGTTTAATCTTTTCGTACTCTGCTTTAAGAATAACTTTAGCTTGATTAAAATTAATAACTTCAGAGGAATTTTGACTAAGCTCTAACCAATCTGCAAGTTGCTGACGCTGGCTAGCAGTGAGAGTTAAAGTCTTGACATGAAGGCAACTAGTTGGTTCTTCAAAAGCAAAAAATAGCAGATGATAGTAGCCAGTCTCTGCTAATATCTGCGCTATTTTTTGTCCTCTACTATCTTTCATATCCAATAAATAAGACAACCACCGTGTTAAAGGCAAATCGGCATTATATAAAACCGTTGTCCATAATATCATTGGATAGAGATTCATTTTAGATATAAACTCAGTGCCGTTTGTTTCATCTAAAAATTTGCTAATTTCTTTTTTAGGTAACATTGCCCAAAAAGTTGGCATAGTTCCTTGACTAGTATCTAGTAAATGTGGAAAACCAATTATGCTAATTGGTTTATTTGTAGGCCAAACTTGGTGCAAGCAATTTTTTTCTGATATTGAGATAAAAGGTATTAATTGCAAGGTATATGAACTTTCCAAGCAATTGCTACTATTGAAGCTTTTATCATTTATCTGTGTTTTTACTGTTTCTAATGTTATTAATATTTGGCTAATATCTTGTGGGCGATCGCTTGGATTTTTAGCTAAACAACTTATTACTAATTCTTCTAATTTATGGGGAATTTTAGCTTCAGTATTCACTTTATCAAAGCTTGGTGGTATTTCAAAGTGGTGAGCCTGATACCAAGTACTAAATAATTGGCTTGTTGTGTAGAATGGATGCTTGCCTGTTAGCATCTCAAACATTAACACTCCTAAACTATAAATATCAGAACGCATATCCAGCAGTTTACGTCCTTCTATGTATTCTGGAGAACAGTAAGGTAAACTGCCAATAAAAGAATCTGTAAGTGTCACACCACCACACTCTGTTAAAAAATTGGCAATACCAAAATCAAGAATTTTTGCTATTGCTCCAGCTTTGGCATCTTCAACTATAAATATGTTTTCTGGTTTAATATCTCGGTGAATAACCGGATAAACCTGTCCTTTGAGGCTGATACCTTGATGAGCGCACTGTAACCCTAAACAAATTTGATGACAAAAATCTATAAACTGCTTTATTGTTAATATTTGATTTTGTAAAATTTTTTTTAAATTTTTACCTGGAAGATATTCCATTACACAGAAGGGAACTTTTTGTTCGGTAATTCCGTAGCTCAACATTCGGACAATATGTTTACTTTTGCGACCTAATTGAGCACCAATAAAAATTTCTCTAATAAAGCGCTGGGACATTTGGTCATTTACCAGACTCAACGATAGAATTTTGACTGCAACTGCCATCCCACCTTTTGCAGCATCTTCGGCTAGGTAAACTCTACCCATACCACCTTTGCCAATTAAATCTCTAATTAAATATCGATTATTTAAAAATTTTCCTATATAAACATCTAATTCTTTTTTTGGCGTTACCATATTATTAAATTTATTGGCTACCATAAAAATATGTTTTTAAGAAAAAATTAATAAAAGATTCTTTTTAATACCTAATCTTATCTGATTAAAAGATAAAGTATTTTATAGGCTCAATTAGGTGAGATGGAAAATAATACAAATAAAGGTGAACTTTTGATAAGTTCAGGCTTCCGCTCTATGTAAAAGTTTCTAAACATTGTGTAACATATTTCTTAAGCTATGCGGATGAGAAATTATACGTAAAAAAAACATAATGTTAATTAAATTACCTCATATTTACAGTAAGAGTGATCGATAAAAATAAATACCCAGCCGTGTGATTACCTTATCGTGGGTGTTGAAGAGCTAGGTTTGAGGGTGTTGGGAGTCGAAAGGGGTCGGTGAGGGGGTTTCATAAAAAATAGACAAATGTGGACAGCCTTGTATTAAAGATCCTCAATACCCCACGACTAACTCAGAAGAAGGCTGTCCACATTTGTCCGGAGTTAGCCCAAGGGTCGCAGTCTTGGATGCCACTTGCAACAAGAGCGGCTCGCCGCGATAGCGCAGTGGCTCCGCTTCCCGTCGATTACGTTAGCGCAGCGGTAGCGACGAAGGAGCGTCACCCCCGAACCCGCAAGGGTTTCCTTCTTTCGTACTGATGAACCTGTTCGCCTTGGTCTGGTTGGGGCTGCCTCTCCTAGAGAAGAGAAGGGCTGGGCATTTATTTCTTGGCAGGATGCTAAAGACATTCTCAAAACAAATTCAACATTAGGTATTCTAAGACGACGCAGCAGTTAACGCTTGAAGTTTGGCGGGACTAAACGACGTAGTAACCTGATAAGCCTTGGTTCCATCTTGAGTCTAAAGGCTAGTATTTGAGTGCGTTGCACAGAATTGAAATTGTTGTCGCTGACAAGAATTAATGAGGGCTGTCCATCAGGTAGTTTTGAACCAAAAGTTAAACCTTCAATGTTGTCTAGCAACACGTCTAATTTTCTTAAATCTAATAGTAGTTTTTTCTGAACTGGTTTAATGTTTTTTGTATCAGCTTGCTTCATACTGTCAATATTGTGAATGTCATCGGCTTCTTCTAAGGAAACCTGAAATAAAGCAATATAAAATCCTAAGCCTGTAAAAGCCCGCTCTAAACTAAGGAAGTTACCTCGATTATCAACAGCAAGTAAATCAGGTAAACCGCTAGCAAAATGTTTAGAAATATCCAAAAGCGGTGTTACTGGTTCAGTTTGATAAAGAAATTCTTTTTCTAGCTGCTTAGTGAGTAGGTTATATTGCAAAATACGGCAAGGACTACTAGTATTTGGTTTTGCTTCTGAACCATCTTGAATTAATGCGTTTTCGGTAGCTGTAAACAAATTCTTTTCATTGGGTGTGATGGTAAGACTTTCAAACCCTAAGTTTTTACGAATACCTTGCTTACCATTTTTGTCTGGTAAAAACTTTTTAGAAATTGATAATGTTGTAATTTCTTTGCCAGAAGGCAATGCAAATTCTTTAATGAAAGGATTGATTAATTGATTAACATCCCCTTCAGAAGAAATAAATACAGTATCTTGACTAGTTAAAGCAATACCTTCTGTATCGGTCTCACCAGGGTTAAACTTCTGACCATTTTCGTTTAACAATGTGGTAACACTTACCGGAACAACGCTACCATTTGTCAATTTACCTTTGCTCAAATCTATTTTTAGGGTGTAAAATCGCGCTGGAGCTTTTTTACCACGGTCATCAGATATGGCGTAATAAAGGTTTTTTTTGGGGTCGTATGTAATTCCTGATAATCCCCCGATGGTGGTGTTTTGAAAACTTATATTATTTGGTAAAGTAGCTTGCCCGATAAAATCTATGTCTGTTATTTCGACTGCGTTGATGGGTAAATTATGGAAAAAGAATAAGATGCTGATGACAATAATTGGGATAAAAAAGTAAATTAATTGCGGCAAGGTGAAAGTTTTTTTAATTAGCTGCATGGGAAGCTATTGTGAAATGTCAAAACCACAAAGAGGATATCATAAATAGCTATTAAGCAATATCTACTATTAACGTACGTAAGTATAAGTAAATAAAAAAAATATTTTTGTTCATAGTGAACTCTATTTTCGCTCTTGGCTTTTGCTAAGGGTTTTGATCCCCTTACTACTAAGATTCCTTTATTTACGGCTACCTATTTAGTAATTAGCGCTTAATTAGAAAGAATTCTATGTTGGCGAAAATAATACTCATTTTGAAAAAAGTTAGCTAGCCACTCTTTAACATTGCGGGTGGCACGACAGTCATCTTCGTTGTAGCGTTGGATAATTTCTAGTGAAGTCCGATCGCCTGTTTCTAACCACTGATCGTACCAGTAAATGCACTTAGCACCACTGGCATCTGAATCACGCCACTCAAATCCTAACCATTTAGCGATCGCTTTCAAGGCATAGCTTTCTATCGGCAATGCCACACTTTGTATTAACTCTTCATATACATCCACAAATCGATTCAGTACGGGTGCTACATCTCGCTGCGGAGTCTGGTAAAGTCTCGCCAGTCGTTTGACTGTATCAAATTCGTAAACACAGAAATGATAAATTGGCGCTTCAGGATATTGCCAAACCAATTGTAAAAATTGCTGCCAAATTAATTCTTCTTCCTCTGGTTTTTCTGCCAAGAATGAATAAAATTTTTCAGTGTTGGCTTGTTTGTCAACTACTAAAACTCCTAAGAGATAATCTAAATGCAAGTCTGGCTGCGCTTCAATATCAAAGTAAATCTCGATAGGCGCTGTAAATCTGATATCTTCTGTTGGTATAGCGTAGGGTAAGATATACGGACGATTTTTGACTACAGATTCAGCTTGCACTACCATTTTCAGCGCTACTTCGCTGTCAAACCCAACCAAATTTTCTAGTTCGCTTGGAAGAGTTTTAGCTAATGATTCTACTGTGGTAATCGAAAGTGCTTGGAGTTGAGTGTAGCGAAGGGGTGTGACTCCTGGTAATAGTGAGAGGTGTTTTTCAGAATGAGCGATCGCATAACAACTACTGTACCAATGACAAAGATTACATTTTTGGCGGGCAATAAATACCTCTGGCGCTGCGGGTGATTCTAAAGTTTGAATAAACTCTTCTAAAATTTCCTGCATTTGCGGTGTCCATTTAGATAACTCCACCTCATAGCTCGTCATTTTAGTACGCAATATTAACCAAGCGGCTTCAGGTTCAACACCTTGCACCGTCGCTAACACCTGAGCGTGGAATGCTGCCGAAACTTGATATTCTTGTTTGGGACGCTTACCTAGTTCAATAGTCGTCGGCACATACATCCAATCTCCAAAACTTGACTGTCCTGGCTGTTTGAAGAGTAAATCGGGACGCGAAAGCAGGGTGTATTCTTCACCATAAGTAATTAGCAACACTCCTTTATAAATGCAATCTACGCCTTGCTGCATCAATTCTAAAGTACCCTTTGCCCCAGCCTCCCAGTCTCCATAAGGATAATCAGGTTCGTGATAACTCAAGGGTGTCAAAATACTCTGTTGATGAGCGATTTTATCTACATGCAATTTTCGCAGCAAGTCATTGGCGGGATCTCGCTGCTTTTTATCACCGTAAATATCTAAAAAAGGTCGCCGCTTACACCGTTGGTATTGCAGCAGATGTTCAGCATTAATTAACATTCTTTTAAGCTAGCAAGAATTAGCGCTAATCGGAGTAATCTAAGCAAGAGCTGTTTGGGATGAGAGGGGAGAGAGCGGGAGAGCGGAAGAGTGGGGGAGTGGGCAAGGGGGAGAAATGCCAATTATTATCAATCCAAAATCTAAAATCTAAAATCGATATGGTTTCTACAGCACAAATTGAGTTGCATCGCCATCGTCAGCAATTTCCAGCTTTAGCTAATAAGACTTATTTTAACTATGGGGGACAAGGACCGATGCCGCAAAGGGCGTTGGACGCGATCGCTTTATCCCAAGCACATATTCAGCATATAGGTCCTTTTGGCGCTGAGGCATATCGCTGGCTTGTACGGGAAGAAAAAGCGGTAAAAGATGCGATCGCGTCGGAATTAAATGTACCACCCCAAACAATCTCTCTCACGGAGGATGTAACTGTAGGTTGCAATATTGCTATGTGGGGTCTTGAATGGCAAGCCGGCGACCATATGCTGCTTACAGACTGCGAACATCATGGGATTGTGGCGATCGCACAGGAAATTGGGCGCAGGTTAAAAGTAGAAATTACCACTTGTCCTGTAATGGCAACTTTAAATGAAGGCGATCCCGTTGATGTGATTGCCCAACACTTACGCCCCAATACTCGTCTACTGGTGTTGAGTCACATCCTCTGGAATACGGGTCAACTTTTATCACTTGACAAAATTGTGGAAGTGTGCACACAGAAAAATGTAAGAATTCTCGTAGATGCGGCACAGTCTGTCGGCTCAATGCCTTTGAATTTAACAGAATTGGGGGCAGATTTTTATGCTTTTACAGCTCACAAGTGGTTGTGTGGTCCTGCGGGTGTGGGTGGTTTGTATGTGCGACCCGAAGTAAGAGAAAGCTTGAAACCGACTTTTATTGGTTGGCGTAGCTTTGCCACAGATAGTCAAGGTAACCCAGAAGATTGGCATCCAGATGGACGACGCTATGAAGTGGCTACTTCAGATTATCCGCTTTATGCTGGTTTAAGGGAAGCGATCGCTATCCATCACGAATGGGGAACAGCTGAACAACGTTATCAGGAAATTCGCCGTTTGAGTGAGTTCCTTTGGCGAAGTTTGGCGACGCTATCCGATGTCAAATGTTTGCTAACTTCCCCACCAGAAACCGGTTTAGTCTCATTTCAACTGACAAATAACAAACCCCAAGCCAGCATGCAGCTGGTAAATTTTTTAGAGTCACAAAAGGTGCTAACTCGAACAATTGCCAATCCAGATTGTGTACGCGCCTGCGTCCATTACTTTACACTAGAATCAGAAATCGACCAATTAATTGAGGAAATTCAGAGATTTTGCAAATAAGTAATGGGCACGATCGCATGGGGCATTGGGCATTCGGCATCGGGCAATTTGAGGAGGGGGAAAGGGGAGCCACTGCGTTGGGCGGCTGTGCCGACTTGAAGCATGTGGCGTTAAAGGGTAAAGGGTAAAAGGCAAGAAAGAAGAAATATTTCTTCCCCTGCTCAAGAAAGCTCCCCCTGTCCCCCTGTCCCCCAGTCCCCAGTCCCTAGTCCCCATCCCCAATTTAATATGGAACGTCCAATTTTATATATCGCCATCACTAATCACGGCTTTGGTCATGCTACCCGCACTGCATCTGTAGCGGCGACAATTCAAAAGTTATGTCCAGAAGTATTGTTAATTATGGTGACGAGTGCGCCACGGTGGTTGCTAGAGTGCTATATAGAAGGGGATTTTATTCATCGTCCCCGCGCATTTGATTTGGGTGTTGTCCAAGCAGACAGCTTGACGATGGATAAAGCAGCGACCTTGGAAAAGTTGCTTGAAATTAAAAAAAATCAAAATTCCTTGATTGCCTCTGAAGTTAACTTTATTCGCCAAAATCGCGTTAATCTTATTTTGGCAGATATTCCCTTTCTCGCTTCCTTGATTGGCAAAGCAGCTAATATTCCCTGTTGGATGATGAGTAACTTTGGCTGGGACTTTATATATCGAGATTGGGGAGGTCAGTTTGAAGAAATTGCCAATTGGATTAGTGATTGTTATTCGTATAGCGATCGCTTGTTTCGTCTTCCCTTCCATGAACCGATGCAAGCTTTCTCAAATATCACAGATGTAGGCTTAACTGGTGGTTCTCCTCATTATCCGGCAGATGAATTACGATCTACTTGGGGAATAACTGCCCCAATAGAAAAAACCATCTTACTGACTTTTGGTGGCTTGGGTTTGCAGCAAATTCCTTATGAAAATCTGCGAAAATTTCCAGATTGGCAATTTATCGTTTTTGATAAATCTGCCCCGGATTTACCTAATTTTGTGAAAATAACTGATAAAAAATACCGACCTGTCGATTTTATGTCGATTTGTGGGCGCGTTGTTTCTAAACCTGGTTTCGGCACTTTTGCTGAAGCGACACGGCTAGGAGTGCCAATTGTTTCAGTCACTCGTGAAGAGTTTGCCGAAGCTGCTTTTCTCTTGGAAGGTATTACTAATTATAATCAGCATCAAATCCTTACTCCTACAGAATTTTTTGCAGGAAATTGGGACTTTCTCAATCAACCAGCCCAGCAACCAAAGCAATCTCAACCGATTGCTAAAGATGGTAATGAAGTTATAGCTAAAGCCGTTATTGAGTACTTCCATAAAGCTGAAGAACTAAACAACTAACAATTTTATTGTATGCATTATCAAAAGTTACTGAGAATTCCCACCACAGGCAAATCTTTGTATAATATCACGTCAAAAATTGAGGCTATAGTTGCAGAATCAAGCGTGAAAATCGGGCTTTGTACACTATTTTTACGCCACACATCAGCTAGTTTACTGATTCAAGAAAACGCCGACCCAGATGTACTTTTGGATCTTGCTAATTTTATGGCAAAAATTGTGCCCGAATCAGCTAAGTACATCCATGATGCTGAAGGTCCCGATGATATGCCAGCGCATATCCGCACTGCCCTTACTCATACCTCAGAACACATCCCCATAAATCAAGGTCATCTAGTCCTGGGAACTTGGCAGGGAATTTATATTTGGGAACATCGTCAACGCAGTCATACTAGAGAATTGGTTGTCCATATTTCTGGGTAGGGCTGGGGTAATGCACTTACTCATGTAATAAGTATAATCACTAAAAAGTTAAGTTTATTTATTTTAATTTACTTCTTCTCTACTGCTCGATTAAACTAAGATTTGTTGCTTGATGCAGCAGTTTATAAAACTGTAAACTGCTGGGTTTATTTCAATTTATATGAAGCAAAATCTGACACCTATTCATAGTTTCAGTATTCTTGATGAAATCATTGCCCAGCAGTCTATTAATCAGTTCTCTCTCAATCCGCAGAAAATTTTAGCTACCAGCTTTGCAGAACTGGGAAGTTTGATTGTTGAAAAAACCAGTGATATTCAAGTAATCACATCCTTACATAATACTTTGGAGCAGATAATCTTTGCTGAGTTGGACAACTTCCCAGAAAACATATTCTGGGATTTTGATTTTTTAGTAAGTAGTATGTTAAATCAAGCTTTGGTAGCAGATGATGCTGTTGAGTTTTTACAATGTTTTGGTGGCAAGATGGTATCGCTTCTGGAGTTATGCGGAATTAAAAGAAAAATACGCTTCCGTTACGTCCACGACTTTATGTATGGGTTTGACTGGGCAAGATGGGTGCAAAAAGAACCAGAAACTCGCGCTAACGAAGAACCCTTTAGTTTAAAGTTTTTAGATTATTTGCTTGCCAAATGCGAGGAAATTTTGCAACGTATCTGTCTTAAAAAAGCTAATTATTACAAACCTTGTGGCAAAGGCTACCGTAATCCTTATTGCTTTTCTCGTGAACCAGAGGATGAATGCCGTATGCTAAGATATCTTGCTGCTAATCAACTCATCCCGGTGACAGTATGGAATTGGAATACTCAACCAGTATGGAATAAACCTTTCCACCAACTTCGCGAGCAGTTATCATTAAAGTTGAATATTCCAAATAAGAATTAGTTATTAGTTATTAACAATTACTACTAAGCTATGCATTATCCATTTTATGAAAATCGCTAATTTAATTACTTGGTTTGAAGAATGGGCAAATCCTGCTTGGTGTGAAAGCTGGGATAATTGCGGGTGGCAAATTGAGCCGGGAGTTTTACAGTCAAGCGCACGAGTGTTGGTTTGTTTAACACCTACTTTGGCGGTAATGGACGAAGCGATCGCCAAAAGTGCTAATCTCATTTTTGCTCACCATCCGTTGATTTTTAGTCCGCCGAAATCTTTACGCGCTGGGGAAGCGATCGCCGAAATGGCACGGTTAGCTTTTACTCACAATATCGGCATTTACAGCGCTCATACTAACTTTGACCAAGTTGATGATGGTACTGCTGATGTTTTAGCTCAAATTTTACAACTTCAGGAAGTCGCTCCGATAGTACCCACACAAGCTGGTTTGGGATATGGGCGCGTTGGAGTTTTAAATCCGTCTCTGAGTTTACAGGATTTACTGGCGACAATTCAAACCCGGCTTGCTCCCCCAAAGCTTCTTTTTTCTCCAACTCCTGATTTACAGCAGATAATTTCGCGAGTTGCTGTTTTAGGTGGTTCGGGAGCAAGTTATATCTCGGCTGTCGTCAAAACTGGTGCTCAAGCTTATCTGACTTCTGACTGTAAGTTCCATCAGTTTCAAGAAAGCCGCGATCGCAATCTTATTTTAATTGATGCTGGGCATTACGCTACCGAACGCCCCGCGTGCGATCGCTTGGTGCAAAAGTTCCAAGCTTTAAACTTGGACTGGGTACAGTTGAGTCAAAAGGATGAGGATTTCCGTCAGTTTTTTCTTTAATTAAATGTAAACTTTAATTAAAGTATAGATTTTTACTATAGTTATACTTTTATTAAGCATTTACTAGTATGGATTTAAATTTTAAATCTAAGTAAGAATTAAGTGTGACGAACCATAAAATTGAATCATTATCCTTTCTTTACAGGTTTAGCCAGAACTTTACTTCTTTGAAGTATGTATTTTTAATCACACTGCTGCTATAATATAATCACTACTAAATACTGTTTGATATCAACTAGCAGGCTAGGAAAATGTTGCAAACTGTATCTAATACGTTGCTAACTATGCCCGAATTAAAATGATTCACGCAATCGTTGAATCTGCTTTTAAAACCGGATGTCTTAGTGTTGAATCCCAGGGTCTACCTCATCAAGTTTTAGCTACCAAAAGCTATGATTCAAAGGATTTGACTGCCTTGGCGGCACTAGATGAAGCAGTTCGCGTCGCTCAAATTAAACGAGAGGCATCCTCGTCAAGTTTGTTAATCAAATTACCACACAGTACAAACGAAGCTGACACTCTATCAAAGGGTGGATCTTGCACGATTGCAAGTTGACTCTTCGTAAGTGTCATCAACAGAGATAAAGACCTAGTGAAGAACTTTTAGTATTGTTGTTGTTTAAAAGCATTAAGGTCACAAGAGAATGAGTTAAGATCAAATACATAGGGGTAAAGACTTCCCAAAAATGCCAATGATTACAAGTAGGCAACTTAAACAACCGCACTTACCACTTGTTTTGGAGTATTATTTATTACATAATGGTAGAAAGTATTCGCCAGAAAATACTCACGCTTATCAGGACAAGTCCCAAATTATGTACAGACGTTGCACCTAACGTCTCTACTATATAAGTAGACATTTCTAATGTTACCCCCAAAGAGATTCAGTTTAAGTGGTGCAGTAAGCAAGCTGTATACCATCCAATCATCAAATATAATGGTTTGGATCAAGATACAGAGTTGTTCACCAACCGTGCAACTAGCTTCTTAAGGGTACTATATATTGGGATAAAACCCACATGTTGACAGGTTTAACTACGTCGTTTAAAAAGGCAGAAGCAGTACATGCTACACCGCAAGATTTATCAACTGTGTTGCGACGGGCGGGAGGTATGTGTATTCTTGCGGGACCAGCAACGCTGGATTGAACGCGCCCGCATCCTGGACATAGAGGGAGATTTAGTGACCCTACGCTATGAGACAGAAGAAGAGGACGAAGTTTGTTCTTGGGAAGAGATGGTTCGCCTTGAAAGTATTGGCGCTGTAACGCAAAAATTAGCTTCAGTGCCCCGTGGTAACGTCGAACCTCTTATGACTGAAGATTGTCCAGAAGCTGAACGCATCCGCAATCGTTACACAGACTCAAATCCAGAGTAAGTGGTTATTTGTTAGTGGTTAGTGAATATTGGATGATTGTTGACTATTAACCGTCAATCAACAATGCTCCAACTAACAGCTAACAATTAACTCTCGCTCAAACGTTCAAAGGCAGGGCAATAACCTTCAAGAGTTACCTTGAAGTTATACAGGGGGGAAGCGGGGTTCCAACACCGCTGCCCCCTTTGATGTCTACAGGTACCGCAGCAATCGACATCAGACCAAATAAAGCGATCGCTATTTTGATTGAGTAGTTCTCGTTGCGACAAACCTCGCAATACGAGTTCTTCTCCCTGCCAACGCGCCTCAATTAAGCCAGTATCGCCGAATTGTTGCCACCTAGGGTCAGCGGTAACCGCATCCGGGAGGGTAATTGTGATTACCGTTCCCAATTCTGTTAATTCACCCTCATAATTAGTCTCTGGGGGTGCTGGTTGCAAAAATGTATCGCCAATCGGCAATTCTACTAATGTACCCCCTGCCGGCGAATGTACATGGTAGCGATTTTGCAATTCTTCCAAACTTGTGAGGTCTGCCAAATAGCCGGGGGAACCATGAACGAAAATGACGTGCTGGGGTCGCAAATTATGAATTAGCTGGGTGGTACCTGGACCATCGCTATGCTGTGCCAAAAGATAAGTTTCGACACTGGTTTGTGCTTGGTTTGGCGTATTAAATTGTATATGACTTTTTTCTGGTGAGAGGATTACCCAAGAATTCATACCTAGTTGGCAGTATTCACCCAAATCACTTGTAGAGTCGGTCAGGACAATACAAGGACTGTTGCCAACACTGTGACGATATTCTGGCTGCAAACGACGCACGCGGGGACGCACTCGTTCATCCCAAAACAACGGTTGATGACGGGCGAAGTTTTGCACCGACGGGGGAAGGTGGGGTAACAATTCTAAGTAAGCATCGCATCCGGTAGCCACAGTACCATCAACCCAGATATCTATGTCACGACCAGTGAAGTGGTGATGGCTGCGTAAGAGCATTAAAAGTTCTTGACCTAAACCCAATGTTGATGTAGGTAATAGTACGGATAAACGATCCGCGATCGCCCGATTAATTCGTTCTGCTAGTTGATTTTCTTGGTTGCGACGGTGCGGATGACGCGATGTGCCATAACTGCCTTCAATAATCAGCACATCTAACTCTAATCCTCGCAATTCTTCTAAACGCAAACCTTCCACCAGCCGCGAATTCGATAAGAAAAAGTCACCTGTATATAGTAATTTGTAAGAGCGTTGCTGGGTCGTGTAGGTGAGGAGAATCGCCACGGCTCCAGGTAGATGACCTGCGGGGTATAATTCTGCGACTAGACCATCTTTAAATTCCACAGGCGATCGCAACGGCAATGCTTGACAAAAGTCGGGAATTTCGTTAATTTTCTGATCTTGCCAATTCAGCGGTAGTAACTTGCTTGTTACCTCGCTGGCGTATATAGGTAATAAGGGAAAAGCCTCATGCAGTGCCAGCAACCCGCTAGCATGATCTGGGTGGGCGTGACTTACTAAAACTAAATCTGCTGGTAGCGGCGAATTGCCTCGCTTTGCCGATTTTTTCAGCCCCTTTACCAGCGATGAAATATCTTTTAAGCCACAGTCAAGCAAGATGCGGTGTGGTCCCATCCGCACCAATAAACAGATGCCTTCATCCTTATGATGGACACCATAAGGAAAACATTCTAATTCATTTCTCCCCTCCCCAACATCAATGCGAGAGGATGCTGACAGATCCTCACTCATACTCTTTTCCCCTTAAACCTTATCTTTAGTTACACATTTCCCAAAAGCCTAGATTTACGCGGTTTTTGGTCTTGTGACCTAGAGGTAAGTTCCTAACTGCGCCGCCCGAATGCGGATTATGGAATTGGGGAGGACGCCTCCGAACCCGCGCCGGTTCGGAAAAACGTAGATAATGGCAAGCCATCAAACTAGAGTTTAAGGGCGTTTGTTAATGTGCCGATCCGTTGCCGTGGTAGTTGTCTGAGTCATAAAAGCCGTTTTTAGTGCCGAAAAACAAGCAAGAAACGGTAAAGATAACTGTTAATCCAACTAAAATCAACTTTACATCCATTTGTTTGTCGCCCTCTACTAAAGACGTCTTTATCTTAATAGAGTGATCAGCGCAATTGAGCCGAATCACCAAAATTTTTTACTATGTTTGGGTTGATTGGGCAATGGGTAAGATTACTACAATCAGTCAAATTGTAGACCTTTTCGGTTCACCTGTCTATCTATCTTCGAGTAAAGGAGTTGACGATCGCACTTAAAGCTTTATACATGAATCGCACGGTTGGGAAGTAGGAGAATAAGAATCTTTGCCAATAATCTGCCAATAATTTATATTCTTGACGATTATACTAATTAGTTGCGATCGTACCTCCACATCCCGGCAAGAAAACTGTGTAGTATTATATTACATAATTATCTGGAAGTAGGAGTAAGGCTTACAATGCATGTGTTAGCCGAACTTAAAACAAAAGCCACAAATTGGCGTAAACGCAAATTAAAGATGAACGCTACACAAGAGCAACTTAAAGTAAAATTTCAACAAGCGATGGGAGCAGCTTTTGGCGCGGAATACGCAGAAGTTGATCCAATTTTGGTATCTACAAGCAATCCTAAATTTGGTGATTATCAAGCGAATGTATCCTTATCCTTAGCGAAAAAGGTGGGACAGCAACCAAGAGCGATCGCCTCCGCTATTATTCAGAACTTGGATGTAACTGATATCTGCGAACCGCCAGAAATTGCTGATCCTGGCTTTATCAATCTCAAACTGAAAACAGCATACCTGCAAGCACAACTAAACGCGATTCAGGTTGATCCTCGGTTGGGGATAGCACCCACCAAAAATCTTAAGCGGGTAATTGTCGATTATCCCAGTCCCAACATAGCGAAAGAAATGCATGTGGGACATTTGCGTCCAGCGGTGATTGGAGATTGTATTTCCCGAATTTTAGAATTTATCGGTGATGATGTAATCCGGATTAGTCATGTCGGAGACTGGGGAACTCCCTTTGGGATGCTTATCGCCTATTTGCAAACGGAATACCCAGAAGCACTGACAACTGATGAGACACTAGATTTAGGAGATTTGTCTTCATTTTACCGTCAAGCGAAAAAACGGTTTGATACCGATGACGAGTTTAAGGAAGCTGCTCGACAGGCTGTAGTACAGTTACAAGCTGGTGATGAAAAGACTCTACTAGCATGGAAAATTGTCTGTCAACTATCGAGTAGAGCATACCAAATAATTTACAATTTAATGGGGATTGCTCCCTTTATTGAGCGGGGTGAATCCTTCTACAATGCATTGTTGCCTGAAGTAGTACAAGAATTGCATCAACTGGGACTACTAGTAGAAAATCAGGGAGCGAAATGCGTTTTTCTTGAAGGCTTTACAAATAGGGATGGTGAACCTCTACCTTTAATTGTCCAAAAATCCGATGGTGGTTATAACTACGCAGCTACGGATTTAGCCGCAATTCGTTATCGGGTTAAGGTAGATAAAGTTCAACGGGTGATTTATCCAGTTGGTGCAGAACAGACTAACCATTTTGCCCAGATTTTTCAGGTGGCACGGCGAGCTGGTTGGATTACAGATAATATAGAGTTTGTTCACGCACCCTTTGGTTTAGTGCTGGGTGAAGATGGTCAAAAGTTAAAAACTCGGTCTGGCGACGCGGTACGATTGCAGGATTTGTTGGATGGTGCGATCGCTAAAGTCCGTGCTGACCTAGAAAGAAGATTACAACAAGAAGAGCGCCAAGAAACAGAAGAATTCGTTAACAAAGTTGCTCAGGTAGTTGGGATCAGTGCAGTCAAATATGCTGATCTCAGCCAAAACCGTACCAGTAGCTACATCTTTAGCTATGAGAAAATGCTGGCTCTCCAAGGTAATACGGCACCTTATATGCTCTATGCTTATGCCCGAATTCAGGGAATTAGCCGTAAGGGTGGCATTAACTTTGAGCAGTTAGGGGAGAATGCGAAAGTTTTGTTGCAGCATGAAACAGAGATAACGTTGGCGAAGCACATATTACAGTTGGATGAAGTTATTAGTGCGATCGAGCAAGATTTACTACCCAATCGTCTGTGTGAGTATTTATTTCAACTAAGCCAGAAGTTCAATCTATTTTATGATCGCGATCGTGGGGTTAGAGTCTTGGAGGCAGAAGAACCGTTGCGGACATCTCGGTTAGTGCTATGCGATTTAACTGCTAAAACCCTGAAACTGGGACTTTCTTTGTTAGGAATTGAGGTATTGGAAAGGATGTAGATGTTCCAAAACCCAACCTAAAGTTGTAAATAGTCGCTTTACAAGCGGTAAAAATCAAACAAAGCAATCATTATAGCCATTCACCAGATTAGCTTTAGAGTAAATAGGCATCTTTATTGAAAACCGCAGAAAAACACGTTCCCTAGTTCTGTATTCCTTTGGCTATGACCATTTAGGAAAATCGACGTGTGCGAATGGTAGGTGCTTATTGTTGTGGGAACCCGTCTACCAGAGGTGGGTTCACCACTTTCTACAACGGATAACCCGCGCAAAGCGGTGACTCATTATTAAAGAGAGTGTAGAGGAAGTGGAGACACTGCTACGCCAACAGAAAAATATCCACCAGAAACAATGGTCTGTAAACACTTTATCTGACTAAAGCTCAAGGTATGAGTGTGCGAGCGATGGCTCTGATACTTGGCAAACATCAATCCACGGTACTTTGTCCAAAGGAACCCAGACAGGGAAAAAAGTACTTTCAGAAGTGTTCATGTTTGTAAAAATTGCGGCTATACGACTGATAGAGACCTTGCAGCGTTTCTCTAATACTATCTCTTAAGGGAGTTGCAGCCGTAAGGCACACAGCCAAGATTTTAGTGAGCCATTAAGCGTTGCCTCCCATTGACCCAAGAATCCCCGGACTTTTAGACGCTTTCGAGCGTTCTTGGAAGTTTAGTTAGTCCGCAGAGTATCAACTTCTCGACTTCGAGCACCGCTATAAATGAAAACCTTTTATTTGCAATGCTTTGAGACGTTTCCAAAGTATTCCCAAAATAATTTTGAGAAAATAGTTGACAAGAAAGTGTGGACTCGTTATATTGAATAAGTGCCAGATGAGCGAGCGCGAAAGAGCGGACTCTTTTGGAGACCGAACCATGAAAAGATTATAGTTTGAAAGTAAGTATAAAGCAACTTGTGCGCGTCAGTCAAATAATAGACCAGACTGAGGTCAAGAAAGAGCAGTCAATGTAGAGCTAAGAAACAATC
>JAHHID010000048.1 GCA_019359015.1 Spirirestis rafaelensis WJT71-NPBG6 | reverse complement strand
CGAAGCTGCACGATTATCATTTTCATCTCAGGAAGTTTGAGTATTTTAACTGATTGACAAAAGGTGCTTTATTTTAAACTTTAACGGATGCACTGATACCAATTGTGCCAGTTGCGTAAGTCCTGATGATGTTTTTATCACATCAGACAAGAATTTGAAATACCAGCAAAATTTGACTGAACGAACGATAGCGATTATTGAACTTCCCACAAATCGATTAAAACTATTGGAAACTATCACCGATAAAATTGTGGCAGAAGTTGAGAGAATTTCTGTCGGAATGTACGTGCAAGTTTCTCTCTAGCTATCAACCACTTGAGAAATAGGGAGTAGGGAATAGAAAATAAGAATTAGAGATTACCAAAGCAGGAAATAACAAGATTATTTATTACCTAGTCCCTAGTCCCTAAGTCCAAGCGTCTAAGCGTCCCCAGTCCCTAAATCCAAGCAAGCGTCCCTAGTTCCTTACACCTCTACTGGAATTTGCTCTTCTTGTCTTTCCACAAACGTTTGAACGCGGGTGCGGTATTGTCTTAAGGAATCATCTACCCAATCGCGATCGTTGCTGTTGATATATAAATGTACCAGTGGTTCACTGGCATCTGGTAAAACTAACACCCAACTGTCATCGTAGGGTTGACAAATTTTGACCCCATCGATTAATTCCAGGTTTTGTGCTGGATGAGTTTCTACCAAATACCGCATTAATGCCCCTTTGACTGTCCAAGGACAGCGGACTGTATAAGTTTTGTGAATTACACGGGGTAATTCTGACCTGACAGAAGCAAGCGATCGCTCTTGTATTGTTAGCATTTCAATTAGCTTGGCAATACAGAACATGCCATCAAATCCCGGATGCAATTGCGGGATAATAAAGCCTGTGTCGCCGCTGCCTCCCAGTACCACACTTGGGCTTGTTTGACAAGCTTCCATTAATGCGGTAGGATTTGCTTTGGTGCGAATCACCTTACCATCGTGGCGACGGGCAATTTGTTCAACAGCACTGGAAGCATGAACTGGTACTACTACCGTCCCTCTGGGATTAGAAGTTAAGATTAAATCCACCATCAGCGCAGTCAACATTTCGCCGCGAATCGCAATCCCCGATTCATCCACCAAAATCATTTGTTCGCCATTTGCTGTTACCTGAACGCCAAAGTTAGCTTTCAGTGCTTCCACCACATGACCCAGCTGAGTTATGAGTCCTTCGCGGTCAGATGTGGACATGGCGTTTTTATTCAAACTGGCATTTAGCACCACCGCATCAGCGCCAAAGTTATCTAACATTTGCGGCAATACTGCACCAGAGACAGCATAAACGTAGTCAATCACTACTTTTGCCCGACTGTTGCGAATTGTCTCAATATGCAGTAAGTTTTCAAAAGCTGTGCAGTAGCGGTCAATTACTTGACTGGGGTATGAGACATCGCCAATTTCGTGAATTTGCGATCGCCGCATATCCTCTTTAAAGTAAGCTCCCTCAATTTTCTTTTCCTTTGCCTTGGAAATATTGATGCCAAAGGCATCCATAAATTCAATCAGGATATAATCAGGGCGATCGGGATGTACCCGCACATGGATACCACCAGCTACTGACATAGTGGGGATAACTGTGCGAGCGATGGGGATAGCGGTAGCATCGAGGTTTTGAATATCGATGCCTACAGACATTAAACCAGCGATGAGCGATCGCGTCACCATCCGCGAGATATTGCGCTGATCGCGGGAAACCGTTACCTTAGAACCTGGTTTCAAAGTAGAACCATAAGCAGCTCCCAACTTCACCGCAAATTCTGGCGTAATGTCGATATTGGCTAATCCTTGGACGCCACGTTGCCCAAATAAATTTCGTTGAGCAGTGTTACCCCAAATCAAGTTAATATTTAAAATTGCCCCAGAATCGATTTTTTTGCTGGGCCAAACGCGCACACCAGGACTAATTTGCGCTTCTTCTCCCACGCTAGAAAGGGAACCGACTACAGCTGCTTCTAAAACATGAGCGCGACGGTCTACACGAGTACCACGAGAAATCACACAAGCCGATAGATGTGCTTCTTCGCCAATAATTGCTCCATTCCAAACAATTGGACGTTTGAGATTGGCATCAGCCCCAATGGTGACATTATCCCCGATTACGGTTCCGGCTTCAATTTGGACTCTTGCACCAATGCGGCAATTATCGCCAATAACCGCCGGAGCCTCAATTTGAGCCGTTGGATCGATATAAGTGTTTTGACCCACCCACAAGTCGGTTGACACCTCTTTGTAGGCAAAATCAAGTTTTACCTTATGTTCCAAGCCATCATATTGAGCTTCGCGATAAGCATCTAAGTGACCAACATCGCACCAGTAACCCTCAGCGACATAGCCATACATCGGCTCGTCTTTGTCTAAAAGTAAGGGGAATAAGTCTTTAGAAAAGTCACATTCTATATTAGATGGCAGATATTCTAAAACTTCTGGTTCTAGAATATATGTACCAGTGTTGACGGTATCAGAAAAAATTTCACTGGTAGAAGGCTTTTCTAAAAATCGACTAATTCGATGTTGTTCATCGGTAATCACCACCCCAAACTCAATTGGGTTGGGAACACGAGTCAAAATTAAAGTGGCTTTAGACTTGTTTTGTTTGTGAAATTCAATTGCTGCTGTTAAGTCAAAATCGGTAATACTGTCTCCGCTAATTACTAAAAAGGTTTCGTCTAGAAGTTCGGCAATGTTCTTAACGCAACCGGCGGTTCCCAGTGGCTGGTCTTCTTCCACGGCGTAGGTCATTTGTACGCCAAAGTCGCTACCATCTTGAAAGTAGTCTCGCAAGACATCAGGTAAATAATGGAGCGTGGCAATAACTTCTGTAATGTGATGTCGTTTGAGAAGATTGATAATGTGTTCGGCAATTGGTCGATTTAGGATCGGCACCATCGGTTTGGGCAAGTCACAAGTTAGCGGACGCAACCGCGTTCCCGAACCACCTGCCATCAGTACTGCACGCATAAATCCTCCTTAGCTATTTGCAGCTATCGCTGCTTCAAGACCCGTCAGATGTGTTCTGCTATTCTTTAGTCTCCTACGGATCTTGATATTTTAGAAACTTCCACAAGATGCATCTGTCAAAAAATAAGTAAATATGCTTATAAACTAGCCTGTTTCGCCAGAGAAAATCAAGCAATTGGGCATTGGGCAATTTGAGGAGAAGAAAAGGTTAAAGGGCAAAGGGTAAAGACTGAGAAAGAAGAAATATTCCCCCCCCTGCTCCCTCATCTCCCCCTGCTCCCCCTGCTCCCCCTGCTCCCCCTCTCCCCGAATCTGAAAGGCTATCTTAAACTGGAGTAGGACAACGTATCGTCAAAAGAACGAGCAAGCCTAATCCTGAAAAGTTTAGTTTTTGCTTTTGGGTGAGGGTGTGAGAATACTTTTCTCGAATTGTGTCAGTTGCTTATGGAGTGATGGAATGCCTAAGTTAATTATTTTCGGCTTGATGGCGGGTTATTTATATGGTGTGTGGAAGTTTTGGAATGGATTTGAGCGGACGAATTTTTCGCAAAGTTTGCCTAATCGCCTTGGTTTATCTTTGTTATGGCCCGCTTTGTTTCTTACAAATCCCTCCTATCGTCGCAACTTTAAAAAGGCGCTGAAGGGTTAAAGGTCGCTAATAAGTTTATTTAGATCAGGGTTCGGCTGTGCGATAGATATGCTTAGTTTACAGCACAGGCGATATCTACGGTAAGCTACGAAGATCGCATTTTGCCTAAATTCGTAGAATTATAAACACAAAGTCCGCACTCAGGCGGACTTTTTACATCTAAGCCTGCGGTCAGCAGACTTAGTTTGTATGTTGGCTTAACTGTCAATTCCACGGTTGGGGGTAATGGTGATGTGGTGGCGTGATTTTTCTTCATAATTCCCTGGCAATGTTAGGGAATTAGCGCGTGCAAATTCGTAATTAAGCGACCAATTACGAACAACGAATTACTTTCTATTTCTCAAGATATGGATAGCTGCACCTGCTGCTGCACCATCGACTACATCACCCAAAGTATCTTTACGACCGCGAGTAACTGCACCAGTGACACCACCTGCGGCTGCACCTACTCCGATATCTTGACCCAAGTTACGGTTATTGCGATTTCTTCTGGTACCGTTAACAGCATTAACAGCAGCGCCGGCAGCACCACCTTTGACAGCATTGTTTAATACCGAACCGCGTCCCCTAATAGCGCCTGATACCACACCAGCAGCAGCGCCAATACCGACATCTTCAATTATGCGATTGTCAGCAGCAGCGGGTTTAGCTGGAACTAAAGTGACACCAGTTAAAGTAGCAGCTAAGAGGCTGGGTAAAAATGTGCGTTTTAAGATCCGATTCATAGTTGTACCTTCTCAAAAATTCAAAGTTGTTATTTTCAACAACTTGATCCTAGGTTTAGACAACGATAACGTTTTCTTACATTGGACACTTTCTATAGTTACACTCACCAAATTGCGATCGCATCCCCTGAAAGCATGAGTATCGAATTTTCGTACAAAGTTGGGAATAGGGCATGGGGTATAGAAAAATTCTGAGCTTGCTTGCTTGGAGGCAAAGCGATCGCACTCTAATATTCTGGGAAATTATTTAGTATTGATTTAACTTATTTTCGTTATGAGTGTTCGTTATATACCAAGTTGGGACAACATAAAACACTATCATTCGGGGTAGCGGCTATGAGTTACACTGTGAGCCAAAGATGGTAGCTAATAGCATGGATTCTCTCAAAGTAAAATTTTGGAGAAACTATGCTATTCAATACACTTCATCATGTGTACCAATATCAATCAATACAATTAATTCTTCCTTCGTCTCCCTATCCTGCTCAGAATTATAAATAATTCGGCAATCATACTCAACCGAACACGCCCATAATCCCTCTAATTGTCCCTGCAATTTATGCGCTTTCAAGGATTGAGCAAACGCTTCATTCGCTAACAATTGCAACACAGCAAAAATCTTTTCTTCTAGCTTGGGTTTTTGCGAACAGTACGCTTAAAAGCTCGTTGAAAACTTTTGTCCCAAACTATAGTTTTCATTCTTCATCTTCTGCCAATAAATCAGCTTTTAGGTCAGTAAACGAGCCTCGCTTTGCTGTACCTGATCGCACCGCTGTTAATGTCTCTGTGGCGTTTTTGGCAATTTCTATACGTCGCTTTTCAATGCGCCTTTTTTGAATCAGATTAATTAACAAATTTTGTTTTTCTTCTGATAGCTCTTCAACATAATCAATTACAGTTTGAAAAGATACAGGTTTATTCATTTTTATGTTGCTCTAACTACTGCAATGATTAGAAATAGTAAAAAAAGGAAGGGTGAAAAGTACATTTGACTTTCCACCCATTAATAGTTTCACTTTATTGCTAACTTACGCTCCGACGGATTCTTTCGCGGCGTAGAGTACTTCTACGTTGATATCTTTAAATCCACGATCGCGTGCAAATTTCTCGGTGTTACGCTTGACTTTCCCCCGCACAAATCCAGGAATCTTGTTCAATTCTGCCAAACCATCTTTTGTCCAGTTCAGGTCAGATCCAGCAGAAATTCCTTTGGTAATCACTTCTTTGGTATCGTGTCCGCCGAAGATTTCTAATAGATGATCTTCCATTCCCAAAGTGAAGGAATTGTAGACTAAATCTGCAATCTGATTTGTACCTTCGTAACCCATAAATGGTTTGTAACCAAGGGGGAAGTTCTGGATGTGAATCGGTGCTGCAATTACACCACAAGGAATATCTAAACGCTTACCAACGTGGCGTTCCATTTGCGTACCGAAAATTGCTGAAGGTTCGACGCGGGCGATCGCATCTCCTATTGCACCATGATCTTCTGTAATCAGCACTTCGTCGCAATACTCGCTTACCTGTTCGCGGAACCAATCAGCATCGTATTTGCAGTAGGTTCCCGCCCATACTACATGAATTCCCATCTCCCGTGCCAAAATCTTGGTCATAGCCGCAGCGTGGGTATTGTCGCCAAACACTACTGCTTTTTTCCCGGTCAAGTTCTGACAGTCAATGGAACGTGAGAACCATGCAGCCTGGGATACATGCAAAGTTTGCTCATTTATGAACTCTTCGTAATCTACATCAGCACCTTGAGCGTTTATCACCTGCTGTATTTTACGGATGCATCTAGCAGTTTCCACTACACCCATCGGCGTAATATCTACGCAAGGTATGCCGAATTCAGCTTCGAGGTAACTAGTCGCCATTAAACCTAGTTCGCGGTAAGGTGCGAGGTTAAACCAGGCGCGGGGCATCTTCTTAATATCGTAAACCGAAGCGCCTTCGGGAATGACGGTATTTACCTCAATTCCCAAGTCAGCCATCAAGCGCTTGAGTTCGGTGCAGTCGTGCTGGTTGTGGAAACCAAGGGTAGAACCACCGATGATGTTAACTGAGGGTTTTTCGGTTTTGCCTTCTGGTAGTTCGCCTTTTTTGCGAGCTTTCTCAATATAATATTGAACGATTTGTTGCAAAGTGCGATCGGCGGCTTGCAATTCGTTGAAGCGGTAGTGATTCACATCCGCTAGCATGACATCGCCTTTTGCTTCTAACTGCGCTCGCTCCACAAAGTTGTGTAAATCTTCTTGGAGAATACTAGAGGTGCAGGTGGGAGTTAACACAATCAAATCGGGGTGTTCCTCAGCGTCTTTGCGGGTGATGTTATCTACCACTTTTTCTTGGGAACCCCGCGCCAAAACGTTGCGATCTACGACGCTGGTTGTCACCGGGGTGAAGTTACGCTCACGCTCTAGCATCGATCGCATAACGTTAAAATAGTCATCGCCCAATGGAGCGTGCATGATCGCATGAACGTTTTTAAAAGAACTGGCAACCCGCAGTGTGCCTATGTGGGCGGGACCAGCATACATCCAGTAAGCCAATTTCATTACTGTGTTCTCCCTTTAATTGAAACCAACATGGACAATAAGTGCTTGATTATTAAATCGTTTCTGATTCTCTCAAATGTTGCAGTTGTTAGGGAATAGACGCTCACAGGACTTTACACAAATGGCGATCGCTCAAACCTTGTTACTGATTGGAGTTGAGCTTCATATTTAAACAACATTTTTGTTGTCAAAGTTATATAAATCTTAATTATTTAGAAAATTTCGTATCAATAGGGGCTAGGAACTGGGGATTAGGTGAGAATTATGAATGAATTTCAGCCATTTTGCATTCATCAAATATTCAGTCCCTAGTCCCCCTTCGGGTTCGCCAGTCGCTCATGGGGGAAACCACGGCAGATGCTTCAAGTCGGCGGAGCCGCCCAACGCACTGCCTCCCCTTGGCGCTAGCCTCTCCCAAAGGGAGAAGACCGCGCTGGACTCACCAGTCCCCAGTCTCCAATTAGGCAGAAACCAGGCGTCGCAAAGATTGAGCGCGGCGTTTTGCCGTAGCATTATTTGCGTCAATTTTCAGTGCTTGTTCGTACACTTCCAAAGCTTGAGCATTTAAATTCTTTTTCTCGTAGGCATGAGCGAGATTATTCAGCGCTGTTACATAATCGGGTTTAGATTTGAGCGCTTCTTTGTACTGACGAATGGCTAAATCATACTGCTCTTGTGAGAAGTAAGTATACCCCAGTGCATTATAAATCGGGGCGGTATTTTCTTCGCCTTCTTCTTCGGCAGCTTTTAGTGCTTTTTGAAAAAGTCCGATCGCCTGAGAAAACACTTTCTTTTCAGAATAAATACTCGCTAACTCATAATATTCTTGAGTCGTACCCTTGGATGTACTCAATTTTTTTCGCAAGCGTGACATAGAGCTTTCCATTCTGCGAGTTTTGAAAACTTCGCGAAAAATGCTCACCACTGCGAAGCCGAGCAAAAAAACGAAAATTGAGAGATAAAAAACCGCTAGATTGTTATCCACCATTGCCTTTATTAAAATTAGGGACGCTTGGACGCTTGGACAAGGAGACAGGGGAGACAAGGAGACAAGGGGTGACTTTTAACTTTTAACTTTTGACTCTTGACTTTGCTCTTCCCCTACAGACGCGAGGAACATCGCGTCTCTACAACTCCGCTCCTCCGCTCCTCCTAACTCTTAATTCAGATTGAGGTAATCCCCAGTATTTTATGCGTTCAGTAAGCCAACCTTTAGCTATGTAACGAGCGATCGCTTCATTTACTTGCTGTCGCAATTCATCGTACTGTAATCCCTTGGGCATTACTACCGATAAGGGTTGTGTTGATAGTTTGGTTGAAAGTAAGCGATATTCGGGATATTGTTGCACCCAACCGCTGAGGACGCTTGCATCTGCGGCAAAAGCATCAGAATTATTCTTTTCTAAAAGCGATCGCGCTTCTTCGTAAGAATTCACTCCTACTAATTCGGCATTCGGTATATAGTATTTTATTTCCGCAATCGTGCTGGACTTTTTCAGGACGGCTATTTTCCGTCTAGCAAAATCCACAAGCCGTTGCGCTGAAGCATCTTTGGTAACTAAGACTGTACCATCAAAATAGTAGGGAACACTAAAGCTAACTAAACGAGCGCGTGATTCGGTTGCTGTTACTCTAGCGATAGTCAGATCAACTTGATTATTGAGAACTACAGAAAGGCGATCGCGATTGCTGACAGGTTTAAACTTGACTGCGTTTTCTTTGCCTAATAAGTCTTGCGCTAAGGCTTTCGCTAAGTCAATTTCTAATCCTTGTAATTTGCCGTTGACATCAGTAAACCCCAACGGTTGTAAATTATTTTTAACTGCAATACTTAAGTAGCCACGCTGCTTAATTTCTGGCATTTCTGCCGCATTTGCACTTAATTGGCTGTCTGCAAAATAAAAGCTCAATATCAAAATTAAAGTGGCGGATAATACCAGATGTAACCGAGTAATTGCTTTCCATCTGTTACATCCGTTATTCATCCGTTCCACCTTTATCCCTTCGCTTGGCTGGCTAATTCAACGACTTTGGTGAAGCCGGCTGAATCGAGGATTGCCATTTGCGCTAACATTTTGCGATTGAGTTCGATGTTGGCTTTTTTGAGATTGCCCATCAACTGACTGTAACTCAAGCCGTGTAGGCGTGCAGCAGCGTTGATGCGGGTGATCCACAGACGACGAAAATCGCGCTTGCGGTTTTTGCGATCGCGATAAGCACTCCGCAGCGCTTTCATCACTTGTTGATTAGCGGTTCTAAACAAAGTTGAGTGAGAACCACGAAAGCCTTTGGCTAGTTTGAGAATTTTCTTGCGGCGTTTACGAGCAACATTACCGCGTTTTACTCTTGTCATTGTTTAATTTGGGATCAATTTACAAATAGGGAAGCATCAAGCGTACATTTTCGGCGTCGCTTTCGTGTACAACAGCCATTTTAGACAAATTTCGCTTTTTATTAGCACTTTTGTGCTGTAAAAGGTGATTTTTGAAGGCTTTGCGGCGCACGATTTTACCTGTACCGGTAGCGCGGAATCGTTTTGCCGCTGCTTTACGGGTTTTTAGTTTAGGCATAAACCAACTTTAATTCGACACGATCCCTAATTATAAGCTAAAAGAAATAAATTGAACGAATTATAAAAGCGCGGAGGTTTTATGCTGACCACCAACAAGAAGCTGACTTTTGAGGAATTTCTTGCCCAGTACCCAGATGGCTATGGTATCTTTGAACTTGTCAATGGCGAGATTGTCCAAGTGGAAGCGACTAGAGCGCATAAAAATATAGCACGATATCTCGTCAAGAGTTTTGACAGAGAAATTGACCGCTTAGGACTAGATTACATTATTGATAAGGATATACTCTTCAGAACTAAAACCGCAAATGGGAAAGAACAAAGTAGAAACCCTGATGTGGGTGTAGTTAATGCTTCTGTGTGGAACGCAAATGTAGTAGCATACGGCGCTTTAACTGAACCAATCCAACTTGCTGTGGAAGTGGTATCAACTAATTGGGAAGATGATTACGTTGACAAGTTAGACGAGTATCAACGACTGGGTATCCCTGAGTATTGGATTGTTGATTATCTGGCGATTGCCTCCCGAAATTATCTTGGTGATCCGAAAGTTCCCTCGGTTTTCGTTTACCAGTTAATTAATGGAGAATATCAAGTTCAACAATATAAAGAGTCCGATCGCATTATCTCACAGACTTTCCCAGAACTAGCTATAACAGTTGAGCAAGTCGTTACAGCCAGCTTGATTCATAAACTGTAACAATGTGGGTGAAATTCAAAGCGTTCCCGCTTCTCCTGTCGCAGACGCTACGCGAACGGGTTGCCGTAGGCATCGCTTGTCTTAAACACCTTGCGCCAACGCCAACGAAAGTACGTAAATGTTACCCCAATGTCACAAAACTTTATATCTAAAGGGTGACGCAAAAAGCACGGCACAAACCTAAACTTTACTGATAAGTCAGAATAAATCCAAAATCTCAAATCCAAAATCTCAAATCGATTGACTACACGAGAGTTTGGGGGCAATAGCCTAATTTTTTGACAAACTGCTCCCGAAACGCCTCAATTGCCTCTTTATTAGGGCTACCATGAGACACAATCGATATTTGGTAGCGGCGCATCGTTTTCGCAGGACACTGCCCACATTCTAAACTTAGAAGTGCCATCTGCAAGCGCTTTTGCGGCTCATGGCTAATGCCTAATTCATTTAAAAAAGCTCGAAGGTTTCCAGATTCGAGAGGCGTAATTTGACTATTTAGTTTGATCCGCACTAACCAGCCATCAATCTCATGAATTATCGTCACGCAGAAAACCGGTATTTCCGGTTTGGCGTGCAGATGTTGAATGAGTCTCAGGGTTAAACTGGCGTTTGGCAGAAAGTACAAGTATTCTGTATCGGTTTTTAAATTCATAACTGCTCCTTTAGTGGGGTTCCTACATCTATCAAAAGTAGTATATTTTTTATGTCAGGTATAACATAGCATTTCCGATGACATATCAACTAATCTTGCTGTAATTCTTAATAAGCGTAAGTTTATTTAACTTATGCACTGTTCAACTTGACAAAGTGATAAAAAGACTGCACCCGTTGTAGAGACCTTCAGAGCGCGGAACGTCTCTAACTTATTTTAAAACTGTTGTCATCATCGCACATCCGGGAAACTGCTGCTTTAACGCCGGGAAAACCGGACATGCAGCTTGTTGTTGTAAATTATCCGGTTTACTCCAAGTAAATGGCGCCATCTTGGCAGCAGACATCCACAACAAACGTTTTGCCCTTGTCATCGCGACATATAGTAAACGGTATTCCTCAGCAGTTTTCAGGTGTTTTGCCTGTTCCCAAGCAGCGGTGGTGCTGGGTATGCTTTCTTCACCGTGGAGGGCAGCGCGAATTTGGGCGCGAGCAACTTCTGATAAAGTGAAGTCGCCTAAAAACTGCCTTTGGGGAGGAACCCAAAACCTACCGGGAATTAAGTTTTCGTGCAAAAAGGGGAGAAAAACAAAGTCCCAATCTAGTCCTTTTGCTTTGTGCATGGTGATGATGGTAAGTTGACCCGGACGAGTGTAACGCGCTTCTACATCTTCGGTTTCCACAGGTTCAAATCGTTCGGAACTGACGATTTCACTTAAAGCTGCCAGCATTGCCCCCAGTGAACTATTACCAGCTATTTGGCGATTTACTCGTTCTGCAAGTTTGTCTGCTGTCGCGAGTTCGGCTTGGTCGTAATTTAAGACCAAAGCGATGAAGGAAATTAGCTGATACAAAGGCAGTTCTAAACGAGCGCGAAGTAAACTGCGACACAAGCGGCAGGCTTTTTGCACCGATTCTGTTTGGGGTGGTGCCAAGGGACCTGGATAGAGGAATTCTTCAGGAAGGCTGGCAAGAGCGTTAAGGTCTTGGGTGGGGATTAATTGACGCTGTACCAAGACTTCTAATGCAGCTTTGAGGTAATCGGGGGAATGAGGGCGATCGCAAAATTGCAGTATTGCCAAAATATCTTCTGGGACATGAGAATGGCGATCGCGTTCTCCCACATCGTAAAGTACAATTTGATGCTCTTTGCACACAGGGGCAAGCGCTTCAGCTAACCAGCGTCCTTGGCGATTTTCCCGGACTAAAACTGCGGCACGCGTATTCGTTGGATCTTCGGCAAATAACTCAATTACCCTTTGGGAAAGTAACTCTACGGTGTGATGAATATCGCGTGGGGTATAAAGTTCTAACCCCCTACCGATTGGTTGTGGATTAACATCATTTTGGTGATGATTCGGTTCTACGGGGTAAATTGTTTGCGGACGAAATGGAGTTGTAGAAATACGATTATTTGCACCATCTTTAATTGAATCCTTTTTATAAAGACCATTCACCCATTCCAAAGCAAAGTTTGCCGCTTCGATGATAATTCCAGTACTGCGACCAGCCTGATACATTGTTACGAGTCTGTCTTGCCGCTGACACTGTTCGCAAAATTGCCGAAAATAAATTGGATCGGCTGGGGTAAAGCTAGAGTTAATCGCTTGGTTAGGATCGCCCACGCGCACCAAATTGATGGGGGAATTGGGCATTGGGCATTGGGCATTGGTAATTCTAACTCCCCCTGCTCCCCCTGCTTCCCCTGCTTCCCCTGCTCCCCCTGCTCCCCCACTCCCCCACTCCTCCCCATCGCTTGCCAAAATTTCTAAAAGCTTCGTCTGCAATGGGCTGGAATCTTGAGCTTCGTCTTCAAAGACGGCGAAAACTTGATTTTGCTCGATTCGTCTGGCGCTGTCGTTTTCTAACACGCGCAACGCGGCTAAAATCATGTCGTCGTAGTCGATGAAATCACGCGATCGCATTAAATTTTGATATTGTTCATATAATCCGGCAGCTACGCTCAAAATGGCGTATTCATCTGTGGTTTGCTTACTCCACTCGCGCAACTGTTCTGGGGATATACCGGAACTTTTTGCTTCATGAATCACTGTCAGCGCCAATTCTGGCAATACTTCGGTTCGCAGCACTGATTGGCGACGCAATCTTTCTGTTTCTTCTCCGTCAAATTGATGACCTTCCAACAATCGGAAATAATGGTCAGAATTATTGCCAATCCATTGTTCTACGGCGGTACGTATAAAACGGTGACTTTGACTTGGTGTGATTAATGTGACATTTTCTAACTGCAAACCAGATAAATTTGCATGGCGACTGGCGATGTTTAATGCCAAACCGTGCAAGGTATATACAGTAAAACCTGTCTGAGGAAGAGACAATTTATCTCTTAAATATTCGCGAATTTTCAGTTTAATATTGGCAGCAGCAGAGCGGGTAAAGGTGACAACAATTAGTTGACGACGTGTTGAGGTGCGATTGCTGGATTCATATTGACGAGCGATCGCGATCGCCGCAGTCGCTGCCATACCTGTAGATTTACCAGCACCAGGAACTGCGGAAACAGCTAAAGGACCAAAACGCCAGTCAGCCATTTGTTGTTGTCCTAACCGCAAACTGTTGCGGATAAGTGCTACAGCCGTTTCCCGCACAGAAGAAGCTGATTGCTGAGATATTTCTCTTTCGGATTCGTAAGGCACCGGATCGGTAAAATTAATGTCTGACATAAAGGGGAATTGGGCATGGGGCAATGGGCAATGGGGAAAGGGAAAAGGGAAAAGCAAAAGGGGAAAGAATTATTACCAATGTCCAATGACACCAGTTGCCTCAAGGTCGGGCACCTCCCTTCTCCTGTCGGAGACGCTGCGCGAACGGGTGACGCTCCTGCGTCGCTAACGCTTCGCTAACGCCACTTCGACGGGACGGTACAGGCAACCGCCGAGTGGACTCACCGCAACGCAACTACCGCTCCCCAATGCCCTATGCCCAATGCCCATTGCCCAATCTTCATTAATAGCTAAATAATGAAAAAACGTGGCTACATACATTATCTAATTTTAATTGGAGCGATCGCTCTTGGTGCTATTTTGCGCTTTTGGCATTTGGATTTAAAACCGTTGTGGATGGATGAGGTGATTACTGCCATCTTCAGCTTGGGCAAAAGTTATAATGATTTGCCTTTAGGTGTAGTGCTTCCCCTTGAGCGAGTGCAGGAGATTTTTACTTTTCAACCAAAAGTTAGCTGTGCGGAAATTGCCCAAAATATCGCCCGACAATCTACGCATCCACCGCTGTTTTTTTGCTCTATGCACGTTTGGTTGGGGTGGCTGAGTCCTTTGGGGCAAGAGTGGGTAGAAAAATTGCGATTGCTTCCGGCTTTATTTGGTGTGGGAGCGATCGCCGCAATTTATGCTGTTAATCTCGCCTTTTCTAAAGCATCTGGCTTAACAGCAGCAGCTGTCATGGCAGTCTCACCTTTTGCTGTTTACCTATCCCAAGAAGCACGACACTACACTTTGCCCATACTCTTGATAACTTTAGGCTTATTGGCACTAATGCAAATTCAACAAGACATCTTTCAAAAACAAAAAGTCAGATTTTGGGTTTGGTTTAGATGGGCAATTATTAATAGTATAGCTCTTTATGTACACTACTTTTGTGTTCTTGCCTTTATAGCGCAGATAGCAACATTACTTGTGTTGATGTATTATCCAGCAACAGCTAAGTCTCTCAAGCAAATTAAGCGTCAAATATGGTTGGCATTAATTCTATCTATTAGTGGTGTTACCATTAGCTTTCTTCCTTGGCTAATGGCGATGCTGAATCATTTTCGTCGTTCGGAAACTGATTGGCTGAATTCTCCTGCACACATCGCCCCTTTTGGTCAAACTTTGGTTAACTGGGTGTTGATGGTGATTAGTTTACCTGTAGAAAATCAACCATTAACAATAGCAGTTATCTCTGTTTTGTTAATGTTGATGTTTGCTATTTGGGTAGGACGGCAAATATTTCTAGGTTTAGGGCTTTTGTGGCATACACCAGCAACTCATTTAGCTACATTAACGCTTTTAAGTTTTTCTGGTTGGGTGTTGTTAGAATTCTTTGCCATTGTCTATTTATTTAATAAAGATATTACTATTGTTCCTCGTTATAACTTCGTTTATTATCCTAGCTTCTGCGCCTTAATAGCAGCTAGCCTCAATAGAGTTACAAATTACAAATTACGAAGTCAAAAACAAATCAATATTTTTTTAATAGTTGGTGTTCTTAGCTCTATTTTTGTTGTTTCTAACTTAGTATTTGAAAAGCCTTTCAAGCCAGAGCAAGTTGCTCGTAATATCAACCAAAATCCTGCTGTACCGCTGATGCTTGTTATGGCATATAGAGATTATCAAGATGTGGCTTTGGGTTTAAGTTTCGCTTTGGAAGTGGAAAAAGTTAGAAAGATTAATCACAACAAAAAGTTAGATAAATTTGCTTTCTTTAAAAACTCTCAAGAAATTTCTGTTTGGCAACAACTTTCTGAACTACCTGCACCCGCAATATCTAAAATGAATTTATGGGTTATTGCTCCGGGAATAAAACGACGAGATTATCCACCACAGATAGCAATTTCTCGGCTAAATTGCACAATTGATTTTAAGCAGCATTACCGGATTGGAGTGCCTTATCAATTGTATCGCTGTGGCGATTTTAAATTATAAATTTTGGATTGTAGTAGAGAGGTTCCGCCGGAACCTCTCTACAATAATATGTGTAATTTTATAAACATGAGATTACAGGTTAGTGACGTAATTTCTTGAAGAATTTTTTGAGCGATCGCCAAGCATAATTCAAGATGCTTTCAACTACCCTGAAAAACTTGTCTAAACCGTCTTTGAGAGGTGCTTTTGTGTACGTCTCGCCAAATTGAAACTGAATCACTGTAGCTGGATTATTCAGTGACGTAGGAGGTTCGGGAGCTACCTTTTGTTCACGCAAAAATAAAAATGTTACTTTAGTTCCGGGACCTAAATCTATTTTATCTCCTAACTTGAGAGGGTAGCGTTTGTTGGGGTCTAATCTCATGTTATTGAGAAATGTACCATTAGAGCTTCCCACATCTACAAGATAATAAATATTTTTTTCTATTTGAATTTCTGCATGAAGGCGTGAAACAAAATTAGCATTTGGCAAATCGGAAACATTGATGTCTCCTACAAATTGATTTTTTGGTTTGCCAATGCGAATTGTAGTTAAATTTGGTAGCAACGCGAAAGAGGTATCAGTTTGAACATGAAAAAGCTCTAATGTTTGTAGTCTACCTGAATTTTGCATGGCTTGCTTTTACAGAGCAATTTATCAATTTATCTAAATTCTTTGCTTGGTAGCAAAAAGTCTCTGTGGTGATCATACTAGATTTAGCAACAAAGATTCATGAGCAGAGCATGTTAATTTGACAAATATACCATCCGTACTCCACAGGCGCGAGATTCCACGGGTTATACGAACTAAGCCGAGCCTAAGTCAGGCTTAGTTCGTATAGCTACATCCTTCTAAGTGTCGGCACTTTCATTGGTGAGGATTCTAACTTTTAACTCCAGAAGGACTAAGTTCTTCATTCGTCTATTTGCCAGGAATCCTTGGTTATTTCTTCATCAAGGATTTTTTTAGGACGAACTACCACAACAATTCGTCCCAGCAGAGGAATTGAGGGTGCGGTTTCAAACCATTGAAAATCAAGTTCGTCGGCGTTTTCAACCACAAAGTAGCTGCCAGCATCCCATTCTTGCTCTGAGCGATCGCAAACTACTAAAACGGTTTCTGATTTGGGTTGTGTTTGGTTAGGCAGGCGATCGCTTTTACATAAAATTACTACTGGATCTTTAGCAGCTAAGACCACTTGCCAACCTGGTAAAGGTACCCAAGCTTGCTCACCGGCAAATTTAACCATGCGAAATGGTTCAATTTGTTCTACGACGGGAACAGCTTGCAAATCTGATGATTTTAATGGCAACTCACCGACTACGGGCACCAGGCGCGGTAATTCTTCTTCAGATTCCAGGCGGAAAAACGGTAAAATTGGCGCGGGACGTTTAGGAACGACAGTAAAATCAGTTAATAATTGTTCTATTTGCTTTCTCGCAGTTGGGGAGTGAGCAAAGCGTAAACCTTTGGCAATCAAACGCGATCGCTCTTGTAAATCTGAGTATTGACGGGCAAGTTTCCAACATTGATAAGCAACTGCATCACCTGGATGATTAGAAAACCCATCCGGTAAGGTAGGAAAGCGAGAGAAATCTTTGATTGCTTTTGCCACTTCTCGCGCTTCGTCGGCGTCAACCTGGTGTTGAAAAGTAAGTTCAGCAGCGGCAGCGCGTTCTTCATGGGTTAGTAGACGCAATTCATATAAAATGTCACTACCGCGTGTGCTGTAATGCGATCGCATTGCTGGTGATGCCCCGACTTGCTCTATAGAATTGTAAACTTGAGCGCCAACAATTACTTGATTTTGCTGAATCGGTTCAAAACCAGTAGCTTCAAAAATGTCTTGCTCCTTGTAACCACTTTTTTGCAGTTGAGCGATCGCCATTCCCCATTCCACCCAGTTGCCTTGTTTTTGCCTGAGCTTTCGCAGTAACTCTTGTGCTGCATCGCCAGGATTGTCAGAATTTTGAGGTAATGGTGGTAGGTCAGTCATAATTTGCTTTTAATCGCGCACGATTCCAATATCATTTTAAGGTTTAATCGTTTTCAACTACGCAATGAAGGAGCTCGCAATAAACGCGAATTTTCGTTCTTTGACTGTAGCATTAACTACGATTTAATTTTACATCCCTTAATTACAACCGTAAATTCTCGGAACATTTATGAGTTCTTTTCAAATAAACTTGATATGGAATATAAGAATTTGGCTATTATTTAAGCAATTATCTTATGGATAATACCATTTCAGAAATTGATAAAGTCCGTCGTCAATTGATGACTCTAGAACGACCCAACAAACTGAAAATCCTCGTAGTTGACGATGAGCAAGATAATCTCGATCTGCTTTATCGTACCTTTCGACGTGATTTTTCTGTCCTCAAAGCCGATAGCGGTATCAATGCTTTAGAAGTTTTGGCAGCATCCGGAGAAGTAGCGGTAATCATCTCCGATCAGCGGATGCCAGAAATGAAAGGAACTGAATTTCTCAGCAAGACTGTACCACAATTCCCGGATACAATCAGGATAATTCTTACAGGTTTTACTGATATTGAAGACTTGGTAGAAGCGATTAACGCCGGACAAGTCTACAAATATATTACCAAACCTTGGGACCCAGGTGAACTCAAAGCAGTAGTGCAAAGAGCAGCAGAGACTTACGACTTGCTCAAGCAACGTACACAAGAACTGCACCGCGCTCATGCTCAAATCGCCTTGCTGACTTTTTTAGCGCAAGTAACGCAAACAACTCCTAACTTAGAAGCAAGTCTTACATCAATTGCTACGGCTTTTACTGAGACTTTCAGCGCGGATGGCTGTATTTTGCAATTAGTCGAAAAAAATACTCTTGTAAACACTCAAGGGACTTGCAGTAATACAGGTACAATTGAAAATTGGCTAGTTCAAGATCCACTGACAACGGAGGCGATCGCTAGCGGAAAAATCCAATTTTCCGTAAATGTATCTAAAGATATAAAGTTGAAGGATGTTGCTCAGTACCCCAATAATCAAGTAGAAGCACACTTAATTGTCCCGATGATTTACTGCTCGGAAGTTTTGGCGGTGTTGTCGCTACAGTGGAAACAACCATGCACTTTGCGAGAAGATGAATTAGAGCTAATTCGTACCTCGGCTCAATTAATTGCGATCGCACTTACCAGCAGTCCCTCCTATTAAGCAACAAAATAGTCAATAGTCAAAAAACTCTGACTCCTGACTCCTGACTCCTAACTCCTGACTCCTGACTAATGACTAATGACTAACAACGAAATTCGCGCTATTTTTGACCGCATTGCCCCTGTTTACGATCAATTGAACGATTGGTTAAGTCTGGGACAACACCGCATCTGGAAGGAAATGGCAGTGAAATGGAGCGAAGCAAAACTGGGCGATACTTGCCTAGATTTATGTTGTGGTAGTGGCGATTTAGGTTTGCGTTTAGCGCGACGTGTGGGAGTCAAGGGAAAGGTTTACGGAGTGGACTTTTCCCCCAACCTGCTAGAGTGTGCCAGAGAACGCTCTAGGGCGCAATATCCCCAACCGCCTATCACCTGGGTAGAAGCAGACGTGCTAAATTTACCTTTTGAGGACAATTCTTTTGCCGCTGCGACAATGGGCTATGGTTTAAGAAATGTTACAGATATTCACAAGTGCCTCAAAGAGTTACACCGCGTCCTAAAACCGAGCGCAAAAGCCGCCATTTTAGACTTTCATCGCCCAAATAATTCGCAAATTCGCGCTTTTCAGCAGTTTTATTTAGATAATCTCGTTGTCCCGTTGGCAGACTACTTGGGTGTCAAGGAAGAATACGCCTACATCAGTCCCAGCTTAGATCGTTTTCCCATCGGCACAGAGCAAGTAAAGCTAGCTCGTCAAGTTGGTTATGCAACTGCCACACACTACCCCATCGCGAACGGTATGATGGGAATGCTGGTAGTCAGTAAACTTTAGATATTAGATTGCTGCTAATGGGTAATGAACAATGGTAGAATTAGGAATTATAAATGCTGAATTATCAATTAGAGTTTTACTTTAATTTAATAATTTATAGTTCATAAATCATAATTTACATTCTTCATTACCAATTAGGAATTACCAGTTATCAATTAGCAAATCCGAAATCCAAAATCCAAAATCCTGTGGATTGGTCTCATCTTTGGCTTTATGTCTCTCCCCCGGTAGTGGGTGCAATTATTGGCTATTTCACGAATGATATAGCCATAAAAATGTTATTTCGTCCCTACCGAGCGCTTTATATTGGTACAAAAAGGGTTCCGTTCACGCCTGGATTAATTCCCCGCAACCAGGAACGCCTTGCGAAGAATATCTCTAAGACAATTATGGGGTCGTTGCTGACACCAGAAGAATTGCAAAAGCTGGCTCGGCGTCTGTTGCAAACAGAACGCGTGCAATCAGCGATTCTTTGGTTGTTGCAATCGGCGATCGAGCAAATTCAAGGCGATAAAGAACATAAAAGTACAAAGATTGTCGCAGGAATTCTGCGCGATTTATTGGGAGAATCTTTGCCACGTCTGCTGAAGGTTTTGGCGCGAAAAGAAGACTTTTTAGAAGCACAGATCAATCAAATTTTTGACCAAATATTGCTGGAATTTCAACTCAGCGAAGAACAATCAACTCGGCTTGCTGATTGGTTATTACAAGTCGTTTTACCGGCAGATGCAATCCGCCAAACAATCATTGATTTTTTAACCGATCGCACGATTCAAATTATTGATGAAAGCTTTCGCGAAAAAACTAGCGGAACTTATTGGGTAGTGGCAAATTTGTTTGGTTTACGCAATACTTTAACAAGATTGCGGACGTTTTGCTTGGATGAAAAAGAGGCGACAAATCAACGCATACAAGAATTAATTCAAGAATTGCAGATGCGCGATCGCCTCAGAAAAATCCTGCAAAATATATCTTTACAAAACTTGCCAATGGGGACCGTGCGTCAATTGCGAAAGACTACCCGCGAAAGTGTGCGTCATTACCTGCAAACAAGTGGCGGTGATTTACTACAAGGATTAACTGATTCCGTTGACTGGCAAAATATTGCTTCAGTATTGCTAAATCGCCTTGGCACTTCTCCGGTTGTTAGTTCTTCCTTAGATGTGGTGAGTGAAGAACTGGCGCTAATTTTAGATAAGTATTTAGAAAAAGATTTAGAAAAGATTGTTGCTCAGGCGATACCCATTTTGTCAATAGATCAAGTAATTGTTGATCGCGTCAAGTCAACATCACCCGCTGATTTAGAAGCTGCAATTGAGGGAATTGTCAAAAATGAATTGCAGGCGATCGTTACTTTAGGCGGTGTTTTAGGTTTTATCGTCGGTTTATTTCAGATAGTGTTATTCGTGTTTAGTCAATAGAGATTTGTACTTCTTTACTTAGTTCGGACACCGAAGCACAGTTCCTTACAACTAGCTGGCGAACTTGCTTTGCATTCTCGGCGCAACTAGGCGAAGCATTATTGCTAAAACTAACAAGATTACTAAAGGTAAATAAATCAGCATTGACTGTTGAATTCTCAGGCTAAATTCCAGCGTAAAAGCTAGCCAAAAAAAGTGCATTCCTGTAGTGTGCAAAATTTTCCAAGCACGTTGACCGATCCAAGCAGCCGGACCTTGAAAGGATGTTATAGTCATGGCAATCAGGAGTAAATAACCTAAAGTGCCGCCTGGATCAAATTTGGGAGTTACTCCAGAAGTAGCAAACCATAATCCAGTCCAAGCGATCGCATGATAAGTATGCGACACTGCCATCGATATGCCTAAATAACGGCGATTCTTTAAAAGCCATGCCGTGAAAGAATTTGACCAAATTCGCCGAAGTGCGGATGCGACGAAAGCACCAAGAAACAGGATACACGAAGTACGAGCAGTTGCCCTGATTGCCATCCGCATTCCTTGCTCATCAATTCCATGAAACAACCAGATGACAGCGACTATAGCACCAATCGCCAGCGTTGAAAAACCAACGATATTCCAACCTTGAAAAGCGGTGGTATCTTTCATACTTTCTTACTCCTGCTTTACTACTGATTGGTATTTAATTTAGCGATCGCTTCGTGTCCCTGTCTTGCCTAATCTTCCGAAAAATGTCTTAATCTTCACTTATATTGAAACTCGATCCCTTCATGGGTAAAGTTCTCCTGACTCCTGACTTCTTTTACAGCGCATCTCGATATACCTTTGGTGTTGTTTTGGTATGTTCGCGAAACACCTTGGTAAAATGACTTTGACTTTGAAAGCCAACTTGCTGACAGATTTCTACAAGTGTTAATTCGGGTATATGCAATAACTGTTTTGCTTTATCTATTCGGCATTTCATCACATATTGATGCGGTGTCAAACCTGTAGATTGCTTGAATAAAGTAGCAAAATAATGCGGACTCATCTGCACTGAAGCCGCAAGTTCAGCTAAAGTCAAGCTGTAATCTAGATGTTCATTGATATAGGCGATCGCTTCCCTTAATCTATACTTGGGCAAACCACCTGTATAGTTTTTAATCTGCTGTTGGCGTGCAGAATAACGTCTCAGTAAATGCACTGAAAGCGCAGTTGCCATCGATTCTACATAAAGCCGACTGTCAACGCCTCCTGTTTCTAACTCAGCCTTAAGTGCCAACCCCATATGCTGAATTAAAGGATCGCGTATGTGCCAGTGCGGTACAAGTTCGGTATAAGCTGTATCTACACATTCACAAGCAACACGGCTAACAATTGCAGGTTCAAGAAATAGTTCAACTAATGGAACTTCTCTATCAATCTGTGTCCTGGGGAAAGGTTCCGAAGCCGGAAGAATAGCAATATCACCACGAGCGTAATCCACTTGGTGCCAACTTTGGTTTAACATATAGCTGGCACGAAAATTATCAAGAGCAATAACAATAAAGTGCTGACCCAGGTACATTTCTGGCGTTTCGTCAGCAGGTTCTATTTCATATAGGAGGTTCAACCCTTCCCATCCTGCCTCAAAGCTGGAGAGGAGGTGTAAGTGTTCGGGAGGTTCATTGTTAGACACGGCTAAAGTCGGCTTTGATGATTTTTATCGTTAATTAAGCGGCTTGTCGCTAGGATAATGCATATATAAGTCTCAAAATTAGGCATTGCATATTTTTTCAGTTCTCGTTCCTTAGCTCTGCCAAGGAATGCAGCCTGGGAGGCTCTGCCTCCAGAACCCGTAACCAGAGGCAGAGCCTCTGTAAGGCTTTCCCAGGCTGGAGCCTAGGAACGAGGCAAGATGTAAATGTAAATAGATTGTTAAACAAAACCGATATTATGAATTCTCAACTTACCGATGCCCAAAATTTGCTTTCTGACTTGATTGCCCGTTACTCATCTAAAGTAGATTATTTAATGATTCGCTTGGAAGAGGCAGAAGATACTGATATTTTTTTACGTGGCGATAAAGTAGAAACCCTCAGCGAAGGTATTTCAATTGGTGGACAAATTCGCGCTTGTTATAAAGGTGGGTGGGGTTTAAGTAGTTTTAACCAGTTAGCGACAATTAAAGACCGGATAGAAGAAGCGATCGCCGCAGCACGTATGGTTGGTGATGAAGAAACTATACTTGCCCCGATTGATGCAGTACAAGCGATATGCACTTTACCGCTAACAGGTACTAACCCGCGAAAAATACCTTTATTGCAGAAAAAACAATTGTGCGATCGCTACACCGATTTACTCAAAAGCGTTGACCACCGCATCACCACTACTTCAGTCAGCTATGGTGACAGTTCCCAAAGAATTATCCTCGCCACTTCCGAAGGCACTTTAATTGAGCAATCTTGGGTGGATATGGAAATGCGTTTTGCCGCTACAGCTAAAGACGGCGAAACTGTGCAAACTGGAAGGGAAACCATCGGCTCTCGCAAAGCTTATGAAGACTTAGCACATTTGGATGAACAAGTCAAGAGTGCGGCTCAAAGGGCTGTAGCTGCTTTATCTTTGCCACCGGTAAAAGGTAATACTTACACCGTGGTCATTGACCCGATTCTCACCGGGTTATTTGTCCACGAAGCCTTTGGACATCTTTCTGAGGCGGATATGGCTTACGAAAATCCAGATTTGCTGGAAGTAATGACCATCGGTCGGCGGTTTGGTCCAAAAGAGTTGCAAATTTTTGATGGTGCTGCACCTCAGGGACATCGCGGTAGTTATTTTTACGATGACGAAGGCACACCCGCCACCACCACCCAACTGATTAAAGATGGCGTTTTGGTGGGACGTTTGCATTCTCGCGAAACCGCCGGGAAATTGGACGAAGCGCCTACAGGTAATGCACGTTGTCTTAATTATCACTTTTCGCCAATTGTGCGGATGACCAATACCTGGATTGAAAGAGGTACAACGCCAGTAGAAGATTTATTTACTGGTATCAAAGAGGGAGTGTACGCCCGTAATTGGCTAGGGGGAATGACAAACGGAGAAATGTTCACCTTTAGCGCTGGGGAAGCGTGGATGATTAGAAATGGGAAAATTGCCGAACAGGTGCGGGATGTGACGCTTTCGGGTAACGTTTTTCAAACTTTAGCAGATATAGAAGCGATCGGTGATGATTTTTACTGGGATGAGTCTGGCGGTTGCGGTAAAGGTGGACAAGATGGTTTACCTGTCGGTTGTGGCGGACCGAGTTTAAGAATACGTGATGTCGTGATTGGGGGTGAAGCTTGATTCAGTTAAGAGTTAAGACGCGCGGTAGAGACGCGATTAATCGCGTCTGTATGAGTTGTAATTGAATAATTTTGATTACAATAAGGCTAAATTAAGCAAGCTTGCACAATCAAAGAATTAGGCTAAAAATAACTTTGATTATTTAGAAAAGCATCGAATAAACAAGGACTTCTTCAATGACAGCTTCTGTAGAACGTGGCTTAAACAAGATACCACCTTTAGAAAGTGGCGACAGACTCAGCCGTCACGAATTTGAGCGCCGTTATACAGCAATGCCGGATCTCAAGAAAGCAGAATTAATTGAAGGAGTCGTCTACGTGTCATCGCCATTACGTTTTAAAAGTCATGGACAACCTCACGGTGATTTAATTATCTGGTTGGGGACTTACAAAGTTTCCACCCCAGGAGTAGAGTTAGGTGATAATGCTACAGTTCGCCTAGATTTAGATAATGAACCCCAGCCGGATGTTCTATTATTAATAGATGAAAAATTGGGCGGACAGGCAAAAATTAGTGAAGATGACTACATAGAAGGCGCACCAGAGTTAGTGGCAGAAGTTGCCGCTAGTAGTGCATCAAATGACTTGTATGATAAGAAACGGGCATACCGTCGTAATGGCGTGCAAGAATATATTGTTTGGCAGATTTTAGAAAATAAAGTTGATTGGTTCAGCTTGCAAAATGACGAGTATGTAACATTAGAAGCTGATGCAAATGGTGTGATTAAAAGTCGGATATTTCCAGGTTTGTGGTTAGATATGATAGCGCTATTAACGGGAGAAATGACTAAAGTTTTAGCGGTGCTGCAAGAAGGTTTGAATTCAACAGAACATCAGGCTTTTGTTGACCGATTGTCACAACAATCTTAGATTATCTTCTCCATGAAGACGGTACAAAGGCTGTCATTGTAACGCTCAATTACATAAAAGCCAAGTTGCTTATAGAGGTTGACTGCTTGTGCTTGTTTTTGTTCATCTCCACAGTCAAGTCTGACTTTCTTGTAACCTGCTTTCTTGGCAAAATCTAAGAGCATCTGTGCCATTTTTTTGCCAAATCCTTGTCCTCGGTAATCTTTGAGCAACCACATTCGCTTCAGTTCGCAGATGTCGTCATTCAAACGCCTAATTCCTCCGCTACCAACAACTTTATCATCATCGACAAGTACCAAAAATGTACCTTTATTATCTAAATAGTGCAATCGCACGTCATCTATATCTGACAAGGAATCATTATTTCTAATTACTTCTTCAGGAACCTGAAATATTTCTGAGCATACTGCAAATATAATTCGTTTAACTTCTTCAATTTGGTGTAATTTTATCGTTTTGATTTCTATCATTTTGTTTATTATTTATAGGCAAAGCCAAATCTACCTGTTTTAACAATATATCTTTAGTAGAGTTGTTATCTAACACAATATCAGCACGCGCTGCTTTTTCTGTAATCGGCATTTGACTGTGAATCCTGGCTTGTGCTTGTTCTAAAGTTAAATTATTACGCTGCATTAATCTTGCTAATTGTTGTTGTTCAGAACAGCTTACTACCCAAATTTCTGTAACTAAATCTGTCATTTGCGCTTCAAATAGTAAAGGCACAACAAACACTAGTATTTTTGAATTTTCAGTAATTGCACATAAGAAGCGATCGCGCACGTAAGGATGAATCAAATTCTCTACCCAAGTGCGCTCCCCTTGATTATTAAAGATAATTTCGCCAAGTTTTGGACGGTTGAGGCTATTATCTGCAAGTAAAATTTGTTCACCGTAACGTTGAGCGATCGCTTGGAGAATTGGCGAATCCACAGATACTGCGTCTCTAGCATAAATATCTGCATCGAAAATCGGTAAACTATAAGCTGTAGCTAAATAATTTGCAACAGTACTTTTGCCTGTGGCAATACCTCCAGTTAAACCAATTATCTGTTTACTCATTGGGCATTGCCCATTTTATCAATGCTTGCGTTAATCCTTCTAAAGTATGTTCTTCAGCTTCCACATCCACACGTCCCAGTAAAGAACGACAATCTTTAGAGGTTTGAGGACCTATAGAAGCAATACAAATCCCTTCTAAAGAACTTGCTAGTGATTCGGAAAATAGTTTTGTTGTCAGTTTATGAAAGCATTGTACAGTTTTAGAACTAGCAAAAGTAATAATATCCAGGCTTTTCTTTTGCAGTGCTAATTCTGCCGCTGGTGGTATGCTATTTGGACAGCAAGATTGATAAGCGGCAACTTCTATTACCTCTGCACCTTTGGCTGTGAATTCTTTAACTAAAACTTCTCTTCCACCGCTTTCGACTCTGGGAAATAATATTTTTTTTCCAGTCAGTTCTTCGGGAAAGTTTGCTATTAAGGAATCTGCAATAAAGTTGGGGGGAATAAAATCTGGTTCGAGACTGCGTTCTTTAAGTCTTTGAGCGGTTTTTTCACCGACAACGGCAATTTTGATTTTAGCTAAAGCCCGGTTATCTATATTTTGTGTATTCAACCGTTCAAAAAAGTAGTCTATGGCATTGGTGGAAGTGAGAATTAACCAATGAAAATCGGATAAATGCGCGATCGCATTATCTAAACCTGACCAACTTGAAGGGGGAACGATTTCTAATGTTGGCATTTCAATAACAGTAGCACCAACTTCAGTCAGGCGATCGCTAAATTGACTCGATTGTCCAACTGAACGCGTAACTAAGATTGTTTTACCGACGAGGGGGAGAGAGGAGGAGGGGGAGAGGGGGGCATGCAAAGAGGGGGGGAGGTTATTTGACATAGCTGGGGGTGGCTAGTAAGAATCGTCTAAGTCTATATTCTCAGATTGCAGGTATCTGCGTAACCCAACAACTTCGCCAATGACAATTACCACCGGGGATAAAGATTCTCCAGCAGTTTCTTCCAAAATATTGCCAAGTTGAGCTATGAAAATTTTTTCTTGGGGAGTACCCGCCCAACGGATAATGGCAATGGGTGTTAAACGCGATCGCCCATACCGCAGCAATTGATGTACAATTTCAGGTAGATTTCGCCCTCCCATCAAAATTACCAGCGTCTCTAAATGTGATAGCGCTTCCCAATCTAAAGCATCTGGTTCATGCGCTGTAAACACTGCAAAACATCGACTTAAAACTGGATCTGTCAGGGGAATTCCTGCTAGTAACGGTGCTGCTAAAGCTGAGGAAATTCCTGGTACTACTTCAAACTGACAATTTGCGGTTTTCAAAGCTTCAATTTCGGAAGTACAGCGTCCAAAAATAAATGGATCGCCTGATTTTAAGCGTACAACTTGTTGATTTTGGTGGCAGTATTTGATGAGTAAGTTGTTAATTTCAACTTGCGATGTACTTGGTTTACCACCGCGTTTGCCTACATCCAATTTGAGACAATCAGGTGGTACTAACTCTAACAATTGGGCATCTACTAAAGCATCGTAAACTAAAACTTCTGCCTGAGCTAAGAGATGATAAGCTTTTACGGTCAGGTATGCTACATCTCCTAACCCTGCACCCACGAGGTAGACTTTACCTTTTTGTTTAGTCATGACTTTTGGAGGATTTTGCACCGCAGATAAACGCGCTTTAATGTAGTAAGCACGGACAGTGCTTAAAAAACTAGCTTTGAGCGGTAAAACACTCAGTACGAATCAAGATTAAAAGTTTAATTTACTTGTCTGATATTGATTTTTTGAAACAGTTGATCAACTCGCTCAAGCATCTTAGAGTTTCCTTGCGTTTGAAATAATTCTCTGGCTTTTTTCAAAGCGACGATCGCATCATCTAGCTGCTGTTCTCTTCCCAAAGTGACTGCCAAATTATAATATGCGTAGGCATTCTTTGGATCGAGACTGATGGCTTTTTTGTATTGAGCGATCGCTTCAGTTGGTTTACCTTGATCGTCAAGCACATTGCCTAAAGCGTTGTAAGCTTGTACATACTTCGGATCGAGACGAATTGTTTCTGTATATTGGCTTTGGGCTTCTGTTAGCTTATCTTGCTCGTATAATGCTGATGCTAAGTCGTAGTGAGCGGATACATATTTAGGATTGAGGCTAATTGCTTTTTTATATTGAGCGATCGCTTCTTCTATTTTGCCTTGAATTTCTAAAGCATTTCCTAAACCGTTGTAACCTGCTGGATTTGTCGGTTCTAAGCGAATTGCTTCTGTATATTGTGCGATTGCTTCTGTTATTTGACCTTGTGCGTGCAATGCACTTGCTAAATAATAGTGAGCGGCTGCATACTTGGGTTCAAGGGTAATTGCTTTTTTATATTGAGCGATCGCTTCTTGTTTTTTGCCTTGATCGTACAAAGCATTTCCCAAACGTGCATAAGGCGGTGCATAATTGGGTTCTAGGCGAATCGTTTCTATATATTGTGCGATCGCTTCTGTTAGCTTACCTTGAGTGTAAAGAGCATTGCCTAAGTTATAGCGAGCTTTTACATATTTGGGATCGAGGCTAACAGCTTTTTGGTATTGGGTGATGGCTTCAGATAACTTATCCAGCCTTGCTAAAGTCAAACCTAAATTAAAGTATGCTTCAGATTCTTGAGGTTCAAGGCTAATCGCTTTTTTGTAACTAGCGATCGCTTCAGTTGCTTTACCTTGATCGTCAAGAGCATTTCCCAAACCTATATAAGCTTTGGCGAAGTTTGGTTGCAACTCAATCGCTTTTCTAAAAGCTGCTTCCGATCCCTTTAAATCTCCTTGTTCATAAAGATTTACACCTTCTTCAAAGCTAGCAACTGCGTTTTTGTTTGAAGGCGCTATCGTCTCTGAAGCGTCTGGTGTGTTTCGTTCACCAACCCCTATAATAACACCGAAGGCAGTATTAATATTTGTCAAACATAAGCCGATAATAGTTGCAATCAGCAAATTTATTTTCAGCATTTTTACTAAAATATCTACATTTGGTTTAAATGCTTACTTTGCCTTATTCCCAATTTCTTACATCTCTTACTTTTTTATTTACGATAATTTACTTGATCTAGCTGTCATCTTGTCTAATAATTGACTTATTCTCTCAACTTTTTCGGTTTGTCGTTGTTTTTGCAATAAATCTTTAGCTAGTTGCAAGTTTGTTATCGCTTCTTCTCGCTTCTCTTGCTGCATGAGAACATTAGACAGACGCAAGTAAGCATCAGCATATTTCGGACTGCGATTAATCACTTCACCAAAGATTTCCGCTGCTGATTCTAAATTACCTTGTTGTACCAAAACATCTCCCAACAGCAAGCGAACCACATCATTAGTAGAGTTAATCGAAATTACTTTGCGAAAAACGGCTTCTGCGGCTTGATAATCTTGTTTTTGATAAAGAGTCACTCCTTCTTGAAACAAATTTGAAGTAATCAAGGTTTTCGCCGAGAAATAAATCAAAATGGCGATACCGAGAATTACTACACCAATAGCAAAAATTGAACTTGAGGGAATTTCTAACATGATGTTAAGCCAAAAGACAAGCAATAGGGAAAATTAGATATTCGGCAAAAAACAGCTTCCAGATGAATTGATAAAATTTAGCGATCGCGCTTTTATCTTGCAAGTCTACCGACTTACTTTTAAACCACATTAAACCCAGCGCTACAAAATGAGTAATTAGCACAAAAACTGCATTAACTTCTGCAAGACTTAGCACGCTTACCAAAATCATACCTACATAGCAGACAGTTAAGACCCAAAGCGCCAAATTAAACACAGCTTTTTGACCGAGTTGGATAGTAAAAGTAGTGATATTGTAGAGGCGATCGCCTTCCATATCAGGGATATCTTTAAAGATAGCGATCGCAAACGTAAACACCACAATAAACACCGTCAAAATCCACACTGTAGAAGGAATACCTTGGTTTTGTTGCAACAGCCAATTAAAGTGCAAAAATAGTCCCAAATTAACAATTGCGCCGCGCACACTAAAAATACACAAAGCCGCCCAAAAAGGAAACTGCTTTAAACGAATTGGCGGTAAAGAATAAGCCGTCCCAATCGCCAAACTAATAGTTACCAGCCCTAATAAAAAGGGTCCACCCAGCCACGCTATAACTAATGCAAGAATACCGGCAATACCTACAATTAATTGTCCGGTACTGCGCGTAAACTCTCCCGATGCTATTGGCAAATGAGGCTTATTAATTTTGTCAATTTCCACATCTTCTAATTGATTCAGCCCGACAATATAAACATTGCCACACAGACAGGCAATCCATGCTGCAAAAAATTGCCCTAAGCTAGGAAAAGAAGATGACTTAGCGCTAGCAATCAAATACAAACCCAACACACTCAAAGTAGTGCCAATAATCGTGTGTGGACGGGAAAACTTCCAAAAAGCATACAACCAGCCACCTAGAAAGTTTAAATATCCTTGCTTAGAAATCTGACCCATAATAACTTTTGATTTGAAATTTTACATTAAAAAGAAATTAGTAATTGGGCACGCTGGCAGGCTCGCAATGGGAATAAAAGAAGCGGCTGTAAGTGATGCGCGTTCTAATTAGAATTCCTTCTATGCCCTATGCCCTATGCCCTATGACGCCAGATGCCTCTCCTGTCGGAGACGCTGCGCGAACAACGGAGGGAACCTCCGCACGGCACTGGCTCCCCCATGCCCCAATCCCTCATTTATTTCCACATAACAACCCAAACCGAATTAAACCACGTTCATAACCACGACGCATTAACCCTAGCGATAGCGCTCCAACAATAGTACTCCAACCCGATCGCAGTAATCCGAAAATTGCTTGGGGAGTGAACGCCGAATCAATCACTATATTCCAGAATGGAGCGACAGCTTGCGACCAATCAGCAGTGCGGATATTTTGTAATGGAAGTTCGCGGGCGATCGCTTCATACTGAGGTAAAGAAATCACATAAGGCAAACAATACACCCGGTAAATATCCTGCAAATGCTTTTCTTCATCTGCATTTAGCGGTGACTCATCAATTGGTCGATGACACCAAGTCACCATAATCAAAGTTCCACCAGGTTTTAGCACCCGATAACACTCTTGCATAAATTTGGCTTTATCTGGCATATGCTCGCCACTTTCCAGCGACCAAACCAAGTCAAAAGAATTGTCAGCAAAGGGCATTGCTTGAGCATTTGCCACCTGAAAATGACATCTACCACTCAAACCAGCCTCTTGAGCGCGTTCCGTGGCTCTACCCGCTTGGACGGGACTCAGAGTAATCCCTGTTGCAGAGGCATTAAACTTTTCTGCCAAGTACAGAGAACTACCACCAATTCCACAACCCACATCGAGGATATTCTCTGCTTGCTGCACCCCCGACCACTTAAGTAATTCTTCGATTAAGTCTATTTGCGCTTGACGACGGTCTTTTTTCAGCTTTCCATCTACACCGTAGTAGCCGTGGTGCATATGTTCGCCCCAAAGTTCTTCCCACAGACCAGAGGAAGCATCGTAAAACTGCTGAATTTGTTGGTAAAGTGTTGCACTCATGAATTTACTGGAGAATGGGCATTGGGCAATGGGCATTGGGCATTGGGGAGGCAGTGCGTTGGGCGGGTTTCCCGACTTGAAGCACCTGCCGTCATCGGGCAATTTGAACAGGGGAAAAGGTTAAAGGGTGAGAAAGAAGAAATATTTCCCCCCCCTGCTCCCTCTGCTCCCCTTTCCCCTCTTCAAGTCCCTAATCAAATAAACATACTGGTAGGCTACCATGTGTGCTTTTAATTAAATAAGGGTATTTTTGTTTTCAGCAAAGGTAAGCCCTATTTATCCTTCTTGTAATAATTGAAACTTATAAATTTTACCTTTATATGACTGTTGCTCGCACAATTTGCTTGGGATTTCTGGCTATGGTTGCTGTGGGAACCATCTTGCTGATGATGCCTTTTTCTACTAGCAATGGTACGTGGAATAATTTCATTGTTGCATTATTTACTTCCACATCCGCAGTTTGCGTTACAGGTTTATCAGTAGTTGATCCAGGTACTTATTTTTCCTTTTGGGGACAGTTTTTTATTGCTTTACTAGCTCAAATTGGCGGGTTGGGCTACATGACAACCACAACTTTTCTCATCTTGCTAATTGGGCGTAAGTTTGACTTGCGGCACAAAATAGCGATTCAACAAGCTTTAGATCGACCGGGAATGAGTGGTAGTAACCAAGTTATTCGCTCGATCATTGCTATAACTTTAATTTTTGAAATTACTGGGACATTTTTACTTTTACCAGCTTTTGTTCCCAAGTATGGATGGAGTCAAGGACTTTGGTTAGCTATTTTTCATAGTGTGAATGCTTGGAATAATGCTGGTTTTAGTTTGTTTAAAGATAATTTGATTGGCTATCAATCTTCGGCTTTAGTAGCCTTTACCATCACAGCTTTGATTATCTTTGGTGGTATTGGTTATCAAGTAATTATGGAAATGTATCTTTGGTTACGCGATCGCTTTATAAATAAATCTAGGAACATAATATTTTCACTAGACTTTAAAGTCGCTACAATGACAACAGTAGTACTTCTATTATTGGGAACAGTTCTATTTTTTGGTATAGAAATAAGAAACCCTCAAACCTTTGGTAATCTAACTTTTCGTGACCAATTGTTAGCTGCTTGGTTTCAATCTGTTACACCTAGAACTGCTGGCTTTAACACCATTGATATTGGCAAAATGACCAATGCTGGTCTATTTCTTACGATTGCATTCATGTTTATTGGTGCAAGTCCAGGTGGTACAGGAGGCGGTATGAAAACAACAACGCTGAGAGTTCTCACTAGTTGTACAAAAACCATTCTCCAGGGGAAAGAAGAAGTTTTATTATATGAACGCAAAATAGCAACATCTTTAATTTTGAAAGCTGTTGGTGTGTTTGTAGGTTCAATAACAACTGTGATTATTTCGACAATTTTAATTAGTATCACCGATCCCGAATTGGATTTTATTCAAATTCTCTTTGAAGTAGTTTCAGCCTTTGCCACAGTAGGTCTTTCTACAGGAATCACGGGAAATGTTTCTATAGTAGCGAAGCTCATCTTAATTGTCACAATGTATATTGGAAGAGTCGGTGTACTAGTACTGATGTCAGCTTTACTAGGAGATCCGCGCCCCACCAGGATTCACTATCCAGAAGAAAATTTACTCGTCGGCTAGTCAGAGAAATCAGGAGAATAGATAATAACTAATGACTAATTAAATATATGTATACCAAACTGGTAAAATGTAACTGTTCAGCTAAAAAATAAAATTTTTCATTAGTTAAGTCTAACTATTTTTTGTCTTAGATACAGACAGGGAAAATAAGGAAAACAACGTGAATCTGTCATCGTTAGGTTTTTTTCGCAGTCTACGTCACGATAACCGCCAATTTGCTGTAATTGGCTTAGGTCGCTTTGGTCGCTCGGTATGTTCCACACTACATAAACTAGGCTACCAAGTACTGGCAACAGATATTAATGAAAAGCGGGTATCCGACGCATTGTCAGAGCAGCTAGTTGGTCATGCTTTGCAATTAGACTCAACGGAACCAGCAGCATTGAAAGAAGCTGGAATTTTTGAATTTGATACGGTAATTGTGGCAATTGGAAACTACGTTCAAGAAAGTATCATCACCACGCTGAACGTCAAGGAGGGTGGTGTACCTCACGTAGTTGCTAAAGCCTCTAGTGAGGTTCATTGCAAGCTGTTGCGGCGTGTGGGAGCAGATCACGTTGTATTTCCTGAGTTTGAGGCAGGTTCTGCATTGGCGCGATCGCTCACCAAGCCTTCAATCTTAGATCGATTTGACCTTGACCCAGATAACAGCATCGTCGAAATTATTGTACCTGATGAATTTCATGATAAAACTATCGCCGAACTTCAACTTCGTAACCGCTATGGGTTAAATTTGCTGGCAATGAGTCACGATGGTAAATTTATCATTAACCCTGACCCAACCAAGCGTTTACAGCGCGGTTCAGCAATAGTAGTTATTGGCTGCAACAAAGATATTAATCGTTTGCCAATTTAAAAATTAGGAATTGGGGATTGGGCATCGGGCATGGGGCAATTTGAGGAGGGGAAAAGGGGAAGGGGGAAAGGGTAAAGGGTAAGAAAGAAGAAAAATTTCTCCCCCTGCTCCCCTGCTCTCTGCTCCCCCCTCTTTAAAATCCCCATTACCCCTTCTTGCGAAGGTTAACAGGAGTTTCTATAGGCGTTTGTGGTAAATTTGGCATTTCTGGCTGCAAGGTGGGCTGTTCTTCAACTGAAACTGGTACATCCCCAGGATTGCTTTGTGTTTGGGTTGAAGGAGTTTCTGGTTGATTTGGTGTTTCTTGATTGTTAGTAGAAGTTGGTGTTTTTGAGCGAGTTGAGGTTTGAGTAACTTCAGGTTGGCTTTTCTTTTCGGCAATTTGCTGCATAAGTTGCTCAACCTTATTAGCTTCTAAAAGGTTTCCTAGTTCGCGGTATTCATTGCGGGCACGTTTAAATGCTGCATTAGCTTTGTTCATTTCGCCTTGATTGTAGAAAGTTACTCCCAAGTTGTAATAAGCTAAGGCATTTTTAGGATTTTGACTAAGTGCTTGCTTGTAAGCGTTAACAGCTTCTGAAGCTTTACCTTGACTTGCTAGCAGACTGCCTAGATTAGAATAAGCGATCGCATTGTTAGGATTTAGCTGCACCGCTTGCCGATAAGCGGCGATCGCTTGCGGTATTTCACCCTGCTGTTGTAAGGCGATCGCTAAGTTAAAATATGCATTGGCATTGTTACTATCAAGATTTATTGCTTGCTGATATTCGGCGATCGCTTCTCTTAGCTGACCTTGTTCATACAGTACCAATCCCAAGTTATAATGCGTTGCAACCGTTGCTGGCTCTATCACCAACGCTTGGCGATAAGCAGTAATTGCTGCCTCTTTTTGTCCTTGTTTTTGCAAGGCTAAAGCTAGGTTATAATATGCCTCGCTCAAGTTGGGATTCATCCTAATCGCTTCTGCATACTCTTGCACCGCTGCTTCCAAGCGATTTTGCTGTAAAAAAATATTACCCAGATAATTACGTGCCAGCCCAAGATTTGGATCTCGCTGCAACGCTTGACGAAAGGCATATTCAGCACTCACTAAATCATTGCGGTTATAACGCATCACTCCCTGCTGGTAATAACTAGCTGCTTCTAAATCCTGAGTGACAACATTTTCCTGGGCAAGCAGCTTGTTTCCTGGTAACTCAGTAAACGTTGATGTCGCCAACACCAAAAACGCAGAGGAAGAAAACAGCACAATCTTGGAGGTGCAAAGAAACCACTGACAAAGTTGATATTTTTTAAACATGAATGGTATACCTGCACTTATTATTAAAGGCTTATAAGTCAGAGTACCCACCATAAAAGAGAAAATTAAGCTGTTGCCTATTTTATTTGCAGGTATGGGGAGTGGGGGAGTGGAGGAGTGGGGGAGAGGGGGAGTGCAGGAGAGGGGGAGTGGGGGAGTGGGGGAGTGGGGGACAAGGGAGACAAGGAGGACTCCTTGAAGAAATTTCTTCCTTATTCCCCCCCTCTTTCCATCTCCCCATCCCCCCCTCTCCCCCTCTCCCCCTAATCTCTTGCTTCCGGCAAAATGAGCATTGCATCACCGAAGGAATAAAAGCGATATCGAGAAGCGATCGCTTGCTGATATATATTTAGCAACCTTTGCCGACCAATTAAAGCACTCACCAACATCAGCAAACTAGAACGCGGCAAATGAAAATTGGTAATCAAACCATCAACTACTCGCCATTCATAGCCTGGATAAATAAATAAGTCTGTCTTACCGGAAAATGGTTGCAAATTGCCAGATTTAGCCGCTGCTTCCAAAGCACGCGTTACCGTTGTTCCCACAGCAATAATCCGTCCGCCAGATGCTTTTGTAGCGCGAATTTGCTCTACTGTTGCCGGGGGGACTGAAATCCATTCTTCATGCATTTTGTGAGTACTAACATTCTCCACTTCCACCGGGCGAAACGTACCTACACCTACATGCAAAGTTACAAAAGCTTGATTGATGCCGCGATCGCGCAAACGCTGCAATAATTCCGGTGTAAAATGTAGCCCAGCTGTCGGAGCTGCGATCGCTCCTGGATGTTGGGCATAAACTGTTTGATATTGTTCGCTTTCGGCTTTGGATTCAGTAATGTAAGGTGGCAAAGGTACTTCACCATACGCATCCAACAATTTTAGTAAAGAAACTCCCTCTGGCAAATCAAATTGCAACAGACGCCCACTAGTTGCTTCATCCGTCTCCAGAACCGTAGCAGTCAGGGAAGAGGAGGGGGTAAGGGGGGGAGAGGAGGAGGGGGGGAAAGAATAATTTTCTTGCCCACTCCCTTGTCCCCCCACTTTCCTTGCTGGAAAAATAATGGAAGTACCGACTTTGAAGCGTTTTCCTGGCTTGACTAAAGCTAACCAACAGTTGTTTTTTCGTTCTTCTAACAACAATACTTCTATTTCTGCGCCAGTGGATTTATGACCATACAACCGCGCTGGTATGACTTGCGTATTATTCATCACCAGCAAATCGCCTGGGTGTAATAGCTCAGGTAAATCACGAAATATGTGGTCTATAGGTGCTGAATATTTACCTGTATGAGGAGAATTTACTAATAATAGCCGGGAGCTATCTCTAGGAAGTGCTGGGTTTTGGGCAATCAGTTCTTGAGGTAATTCATAGTCATACCCAGCTAATGAACGATCTAATTCAATGTTTTGTGGTTCCTGGCTAAAAGTTGAATTCATATTGGTTAGTGCTGGTTATGGCTGCATCTATCTAAAGATAGTTTTAAATAAAAAACCTAGTTTTAATTTTCTTTGAAGAAGGGCGATCGCTTTATTTCATCTCTAGATTTTACGATGGATACTATTAGGTAACACGCAAACAAGAATATAAAAATTGGGTAAACCTCCCCATCGAAAAACGGGGGCTTTTACCCTAGTCAAGAGTGGGTCTATCTATAAATAATAGAAATGTAGGATTGGCTTTGATCCCAAGCACCAAGATGGAATATTTGTATTACCTGGCAAATGCCAGTTTAACTCTAAGGGTGGTTCAACACCTCCACGGCAGACCCCAGACACCTGTTTCATTCGTCACCGTAATTCATCAAATTGATGGCTGGGTGGTTAGGGTCAAACTAAAGGGTAATGTTACACCCCAAGAAGATGGCGATTTTCGGGCTTTCTTAAATGAATTAGGAATTAGTTACGAGCCACCAATGCGAGTCCAAATGGCGCTTTGGAGTTTGGAAGCAGGGCAGTGTCCTGTTGATGTGATGCGTCGCTATCAAGTAGCTATCGTTTCTCACGGTAACCCAGAGAAAGAGGAAATTGAAGCGTTTAGGCAACAGTTTGTCCGGGGACTGGGCTACTGTCCAGAAACCTTAGCGTAATTCCACATTATTAAATTAAGATTGCGAATAATTGTGGCTAATAGCTGCTCGTGGGAAAAGCTATTAGCCATTAGCTATTGTAGTGAGCGTGATTGACATCGAAAGCTGCGGGAATGTATTCTTGCAGCGTTAAATTATGTACCCCATCTGAGGAACTAGCTATAACTTCCTGGCTAGCAATAACCGAAATCAGCTTTTTTGAAATTCGCTGACAGTATACTATGGCGACATCAAATCGGCAAGGATAATCCGCTTTTTCAGGATACTCTGATAAATACATCTGTGCTGTACGCCAAAGTTTTGCTTGCTTTTGTACAGTGATAGCGCTTCTTCCCCCTGCATCCCAATTACCAGAGCTGCGAGTTTTGACTTCAATAAATGCCAGTGTGAAGTTATCTAATTTCGCGTCTTGAAATTGGGCAATGATGTCAATTTCTCCCCAACGACAAGAAAAGCGACGATGCAGAATAATCCAACCTGTAGATTGTAACCATTGGGCTACCAGGTCTTCTCCTAAAGTACCGATATCGGGATAATGAGATGAAGGAGGATTCGCCATTGGTTAAAAAATAGCATGAATTCTATAGATAGCGATCGCATAACAATCACTTTTACTCAATCCCCAACTCTGTTGAGGTTAGAGAGTAAAACAGGAAATCGCATTTGGGCAAGCATACTCAGTTTATTGCTTTGGCTATTAGTTTCCATCATGGCATCTTTCTATTCTGCGCCAAATGCTTTTGCGTTGGAATATAACAAAGAAATCTTGATCGAAGCTGATTTCTCAAAACGTGATTTAACAGATTCTAGCTTTACTAAAGCTAATCTTCGCTCTAGCAACTTTAGCCATTCTAATTTGCGCGGTGTGAGCTTTTTTGCGGCAAATCTAGAGTCGGTAAATTTAGAGGGTGCCGATCTCTCAAATGCGACTCTAGACTCAGCTCGTTTGATAAGAGCGAATTTGACAAATGCGGTTTTAGAAGGTGCGTTTGCCGCTAGTGCTAGGTTTGATGGTGCGATTATTGATGGGGCAGATTTTACTGATGTGCTGCTGCGTCGGGATGAGCAAGACAAACTTTGCAAAATAGCCAAAGGTACAAATCCCACAACGGGACGGAATACCCGCGATACTTTGTTTTGTTCGTAAACAAGGTAGGTTAATGTCCCAAAGCTCTGAGGGTCAAATGACCCTCAGACGACTTTTAGCACGCAAGTTTCAACAAAAGTCTAACGCGGTTCTCCGCCACTTTGACAACAGCAAAGTGGTATGAGAAACCCCCCTGCATTCTTAGCTGTATTATTTCAAACAATAGCTTTTTGTCAAAGATCCAGGGATAGATATTTAAAAGCACTCATTGTTACGTTTTATTACAAATCAGTAGATGTACGTTCTTACACAAAAGTTCAAACTACAGCTTCGTTTTTCTGACAATCAAAAACTACCATCAAGCTGAGGTTAGGTGTCAGTTGGCGTAAAAGCCGCAAATGACCTTCTGCATCAGACTGATTGCGGAATCGAGCGATAATCTCTTGTTGCGTATCGGGAAGTAAACGAGCAACAGCCCAGGAACTAAGGCGCTTTTTGTAAGCGATCGCACCAGAAGAGGAGACGGAATCGCTGTAATCTCTGTTTTGTGGCATGATATATGTTATCCTTATGTGTTTTTGTCAAGGGCGTTAGTGAGTCTCTTGGGGGGAATGGACTAACGCCTTTTTAAATGATGCTCCCACTTGGATATCACAGTAATTATAGATTGTCAACAGTGCCCCCGCCACTTTCATAATTGATTTAGCGAAAACTTTAACATTGAGGTGCGGCTTTCAATCGCTTAACTAAGTCAACTAAATTAAAGATAAAACCTGCGTAGGGTCCCGCTTAAAGCGGTCAGATTTCTTGCTTTATTGCCCTTGGGTTACAGCTTTACCTAACGCACCAAAATTAAAACGCCAAGAGTACGGCATCTTGGCGCTAATACCAATTCTCTGTGAAGCTGCACATTATTTTCACCCCTCCCAACCTCCCCGATGCCTTGGGGAGGTGCCACAGGCGGTGGGTTTTTTTCTATGGGTCTTCATAAAGAATTGGCGCTAACACACCCTACATTCTCAGAATGAGAATTATCGCGTTTTGTTCAGCAACGCTATGATTACCAATTTTTACCTAGCAAAGATTCAAATTCCGATTGTAAAGCCTTGACATCGGCAATTCTTGCCACTATTAAATTATCTCTGCCAGCATCAGTTAAACGTGATTTCCAGTAGCCAACACTGTCTGAATTGTTCAACCAAAACTGAATCACCGTATCTACGACTTGATCCAAATCCCAATTCCATTTAGGCGGAACCGGTTCTACAGACTCGATCAATGCATCAAGGGTACATTTATGCGTTCCTATGTATTCTACCCCTTGGTGTTGCGGTTTTTGGCAAATCTGCTCTTGATGATTAAAAAATTGCAAAACTGGAGATACACCTACAATATCAAAAGAGTACTTCATTGCAGTTGTCCCGATGAATTTTTTATTATTTTGAGGATACAAAATATTATTACTGAAAACAGTTAAATATTTATCTATATCTTAGGTATTAAAATTAAAAAATAAATTAGCACTTAAAGTTCGTGAGTGCTAATGTGTAGGAAATTATTTGAGGTATTATTAAATAGTTTTAGGCATTAAACAAAGGGGTGCAGATTATTTTTAATATTTTTTTAAATATCCCACTCGCAGATTTTAAAGGTGAAGTCGCTGCTTTGTTGGCGGCAGGTTTGTGGGCTGTAGCTTCGGTGGTGTATGGGCGTTTGGGGCAACGTATTCCCCCACTGCAACTGAACTTGCTCAAAGGGATAATTGCGATCGCTCTTTTGGTAATCACTATTTTTGTGCGAAGAGAATTTTTCCCAACTGTGACAATTGTTCCCCTTTGTCTGCTGTTAGTCAGCGGGGTGATTGGTATTGGTTTAGGCGATTTAGCCTTTCTCGCGGCAATAAATTCTTTCGGGGCACGTCGTACCTTACTCATGGGAACTCTTGCACCACCAATGACGGCAATAATCGCGCAGATTTTTCTTCAAGAAAAGCTCAATGTGAATGCTTGGTGCGGCATTTTGCTTACAATTGTGGGAGTTGGTTGGGTGGTGACTGAAAGATTACCCGATAAGGGCGATAATTCGTCAACGCAACTATGGCGAGGAATCGGTTTTGGTTTATTAGCAGCGATCGCCAATGCGATTGGGGGTGTTCTATCTCGTGCAGCACTTGCTGATACCAGTATTGCACCTTTGTGGGCATCTTTGTTTCGGTTGATTGCAGGCGTGTTGATTCTTTTACCGTTAGTATGGTTATCTTGGCATCGGGGTAGGATAATTTTGTCTGAGTTGCAATCAACGCGAGTAATTCTAGCAACTTGTTTTGCTGCATTTTGCGGAACTTACTTAGGTATTTGGTTGCAGCAGACGGCAATTAAATTTACTGCGGCGGGAATTGCTTTGACTTTATTGCAGACTAGTCCACTGTTTATCATGCCTTTGGCTATTTGCATGGGTGAAAAAGTCAGCTTGAGGGCGATCGCTGGTGTGATTATAGCGATCGCTGGAATTGGATTATTATTTTATTTGCGGTAATAAGAAAAAGGGAACACAACTTTTGTTACTCAAATCTTATCAAGAATGTTGTTGCCAAAACACACAATTTTTTTGCGGTTCTGAAAGATTATTGACGAGTGATAGTAAATTTTGTTTAGGCAGAGACAATGTGCTGTATAGTAGCTGTTTTGGTCGTCTAGAAGTGTAATCAAAAAAGACAGCGAATCTATCTGAAGCTACAGGTATCTTTCCTCGATGAAAGATGCTACTAGTAGCAGCAATAATTACTGTACCAGAAAGTCCTGTGCATGATTTCCAATTGGATGGAGATATTGCTTGTTGCATAGTTTCGTCTGTTATGTAGCCAGAGCGATATTTCAAAGAGCGAACCGCTGTTGAGGTTAAAGACTGGGGGATATATTGAAAGGGACCTGTATCATCATTTACATCGTTTAAATAAACAATAATTTTCAGGACTTTTCTATCTTCCATATCTATATGCCACAGTCTTGACTTGATCGCCACCTCATTGGCGATATCTCTGCGAAAAAATACGCCCTGATATGCTACTGGTAAACCAAGATAATTTTCGACGATATTAAGTAAACGTTGTTCAAGTCCCCACAAGAAAATCTCTGAATGCTCCATCATTTGTTGAGGAGTAGCATGAACAACAAACTCGTTTTTCTGACCAGAAATACTTTTTGGTATTTCTGACATCAGCTTTTTAGCAACCTGGAAAAAACGAGGATTAGAAGGAATTCCTAAGGCTTCTAATGAAGTAATTACTACTCCATCACGCTTAATAGTCTCAACTAAAGTGCGATCGCTTGTTGAAATAACGGGTAGATTGACAAGATGTTTGTTCAGCGCTGTCTGATAAAGAAGCTCAGATTGAGTTTGTACAAATGGTATTTGCGTTAACTTCTTTATTATTTTATTACGTGCTTTTTGAATCAGTATGTACATGAAAGTAATCTTGGTTGATTGTACAAAATTTTACAATTACATTTTTATTAGTATAAGTATATACCTCAAAGGTTTTTGTGTTATTCCCAAACGCAAGCTCAATATTCTCTAAACATCGATTATTACTAGAGATTTATTCATGATTGCTTTACAAAAAAATCTAGTTGCAATATTTTTTCGAGTATTAAGGCTTAGTAATTGGTCATAATCTATACATAAATCTTATAACCTGATATCAGATTACTGTCAAGTCCGTAACACTACCGAATCAATAAAAGGTGCAATTTGTTCTCTTGCAAAAAACAATTTTTCTCTTTGTGGTATGAGATTTTTTGCTATCTATAATATGCTACGAACAGAGAAAAAATATCGTAGCTATGATGATGTAACCAAAAACTATTTACACAATAATTTCCGTCAACCGTAGGTTTTTACGATAAGAAAGTGTAAAGTTGGAGGATTTTTTTATCTTCGTCCTTAAGAATTGAACTGAGGTAGATTCTGCCCAAAAGCAAGCTTATTAATTTTTCCAAAAACCCATATGCACAAATAAAAACTATTATTTATTTTGCTTTTAATCTGCTTGTATTATGAAATATTATAAATAGAAATACAAAAATTTGTCTAATTATTTATCTATATTTTTAGAGAAATTTAAAATTCCTTTATAAAATCTAGTAATGCATTACAGTAACTTTATATTTCTAAGTAGTTTAATGTAATAATAAAGACTAAAAACACAATGTAATAAATAAAACTAAGGTTCAAAGAAATTGCTTAGAAGGGATATTTGCAAAATGAAGGATAAGATTTTTTACATGGTTGCCCAGAGAATTGAACTCACCCCCTGTGATAGTATCGTGCTTTGACTATTAGAGAAGAAATGATATGATGCGGCTGATTTTGACAGCGATTTTGCTGTTACTATTGACAGCATGTGGTAGTGGATTTTTGCCAACTAGCCAATTGGTGCAAAAAGCGATCGCAATTCAGCTTGAGCAAACCCAACAGCAATTAGAGGGACAGCTAGATCTGGATTTTCGCGGTTTTGAAATCAATCGGCTAAGAATTACTCAGGAAAAATCCCTCACGGTTCAAAATTTACCAGTTTTTCGCATTCGCGGAACTTACAATCTCGTCTTCAAACTACCAGAACGAAAGTTAACGCAACCTCAAAAACCTTTTGAAGTTTATCTACAACTTCAAAAAGAAGGCAAAACCTGGCGATTGCTGCTTCCGCAAAAGGATAGCAAGGATTCTAAACCAGTTTGGCGCAGTTATTCAATTGGGATTTAGCGGTTAGGACTAGATTGAAAATTCGGCTCCTGCTGATTTATGCAGGACTTACGCAAAGAAATGAAAAACAAACCTTACTAGGACGCAGAGGAGACAGAGTTTGGGAGAGTTTAAGAGAGTTATTGCGCTCATTCCTATTATGGAATGAAAACCTTAGGCACTCGTAGCAAACATCCAAACAAAAGTGCAAAAATAAGGACTTTGGCAATAAGTCTGTTTAACTCATACGTGATGTTGAGACTCAGCATTTAACACTCATAAGAGTCCTGCTGATTCATATAGGCGTTTAATCACCGCTGTGATTTTAGCACCATATTGCGAATCTGCTGACCAACGCCCTGATAATTTATCTATGGTTGGTGCTACACCACGAGTCACAAAGCGAAATCGAGGATCTACTACTTCATTAACTAAGGGTTCTAGACTGGCGTAAGCTTTTAAATGTTGGATGTGCGCTCGCACTCCTGTTCTGGCGTTATTAAAGCTCGCCGCTTCTAAACTACCACCAATTGTGCCTAAACCTGCAAAGTTATTTTGCTCTGGTTTAATATCGCCGCCAAAGCGTAAAAATCCAGTTTCTAAACACATTTGACAAAAGGCAATATCATAGTTTACCCCTTCTACAGTTGCTTCTTCTCGATAAAGTTTTGGTAAGTCGGGAAACTTTGCCAAAGCGCTTTCGTTGTTGTTTTTTAGGAATAGCTGTAATTGCACTTCTGAGGTATAAGCACGCGCCATAATTTGGTCAATCTGATTAGGATTAATTACCAAGTTTGAGCGTAAAGAGATCGTGCGACTGGTACTGTCCCAACTAATCGAAACGTTAAAATCTCGCAATTCGACTGCTTTGACATAAACAACTTTGCGATAGGTAATACGGCGCACGTTAGGTGCTTTTGATAAATCGATTCGCAAGCGATCTACTAAATCAATGGGGATGTATGCATTACCATTAATTAGTACTCCTTTCTCAGTGTAATTTTGACCGTTAATTTTGATGTTGATTGGCGGATAATTTGGATCTGGAGTAGGAGGAGAACCAGGATCAATTGTACCACTCCAGGATGCAAGTCCATCGGCGATTCCTAAGGCAAAGTCGCGACGCCGATTTTGCAGTAAAGCGCGATCATCTGGACTGCTGAGAAAGCCAACTTGCATTATCATCGAAGCGATCGCTGTTTGCCGACAAAATGCCAAACTACCCAATCCACTATCTGTATCTGGCTTCACTCCTCGATTTGGTAGTTGAGGAACGCGACGCAATAACCCCACCAGCAGCAGTTCGGCATTACTTCTACGCTCCTCGTTGTTGGCAATGTAGAATACGCTAGCCCCACGCACAGAGGGGCTACTAGCAGCATCAGCATGAATTTCTAACGCTACATCGCGATCGCGTGCGCGAGAATTGATCCACTTGATAGTTTGCGCTGCGCTTAAGTCATCAGGAACCGCCAAAACTTCAAATTTACGCGATCGCAATTCTGTCACAATCAAATCTCGCAGCAGTATCATTTCCCTAGCTTCAGTTGTACCACCCGCGATTGAACCGGGATCGATTCGTGTTGCTTCTTTGCCTCCGTGAGCAGCCGAAATAAAAATGCGTCCCATCTTCAGTATTTCCTCTTAGAAAATTAAGCGATTAGTGATTCTATACATCTTTCTTGGCTTTGGAACAAGAATATAATAGCGATCAGTTGTCCTTAGTCATTTGCTAATGACCAATGACTAATGACTAATGACTCTTGACTAATGACCAACCATGCAAATACCCCGCTTACATCCAGACACAATTGAAGAAATCAAACAACGGGCTGACATTGTGGATGTCGTTTCCGAATACGTAGTTTTACGTAAGCGGGGTAAAGATTTTGTAGGCTTATGTCCCTTCCATGATGAGAAAACTCCTAGTTTCACAGTTAGCCAAACCAAGCAGATGTACTACTGTTTTGGCTGTCAAGCAGGGGGAAATGCCATTAAGTTTTTGATGGATTTGGGGAAGCACTCTTTTGCAGAGGTGGTGCTAGATTTAGCACGGCGTTATCAAGTGCCGGTGCAAACCCTGGAACCAGAACAGCGCCAAGAATTGCAGCGTCAGCTTTCTTTACGCGAGCAGTTATATGAAGTTCTCGCTTCAACGGCACAATTTTATCAACATGCCCTGAGACAAGCAGCAGGGGAAAAGGCAATTGAATATTTACGCGATCGCCAAATCAAGGAAGAAACAATCCAGCAATTTGGCTTAGGTTACGCTCCAAGCGGTTGGGAAACCTTATATCGCTATCTGGTGCAAGATAAACATTATCCAGTGCAATTGGTGGAAAAAGCGGGATTGATTAAACCCCGTAAAGAAGGGGGGGGTTATTATGATGTGTTTCGCGATCGCTTGATCATTCCCATCCGCGATGTGCAAGGACGCGTAATTGCCTTTGGTGGGAGAACTCTCACTGATGAACAACCCAAATATTTAAATTCACCGGAAACCGAGCTTTTTACTAAAGGGAAAACTTTATTCGCTCTCGATCAGGCTAAAGCGGGGATTTCTCAAGTTGATTCGGCTGTGGTGGTAGAGGGATATTTTGATGCGATCGCTCTCCATGCTGCTGGTATTACTAACGTCGTCGCTTCTCTCGGTACAGCATTAAGTTTAGAACAAGTACGTAATGTATTGCGTTACTGTGATTCTAAACAGTTGATACTTAACTTTGATGCTGATAAAGCTGGGACGAATGCCGCAGAACGAGCAATTGGAGAAATTGCCGAACTTGCGTATAAAGGCGAAGTTCAACTAAAGATTCTCAACTTGCCTAATGGGAAAGATGCTGATGAATATTTGCGCGAATATAACCCGGAAGATTATCGAGAACTGTTAGCAAATGCCCCACTGTGGCTGAATTGGCAGATTGAGCAAATTACTCAAGACCGCGATTTGAAACAGGCAACAGATTTTCAGCAAGTTTCCCAAGAATTAGTTAAATTACTTAAAAGAATAGAAAATAAAGATACCCGAAGTTATTACGTTTCCTATTGTGCTGAAATACTCAGCTTGGGAGATACGAGACTGATACCATTACGGGTGGAAAATCTTTTAACGCAGATTGCACCAGCTAGAACGCAGCGTCAGCCAACGGCGCTACGTAAGCATTCAAGAGCTCGTGTAGAAAAAGCATCTGTAATAGATAATAGCGAACCGGGTCTTTTAGATCAAGCAGAGGCTTTATTACTGCGGATTTATTTGCATTGTCCCGAACAGCGTCAAGCTATTATTGCAGCTTTAGAGGAGCGAGATTTACAATTTAGCCTTTCCCATCATCGGTTTTTGTGGCAAAAGATTTTAGAGACTACCGTTGACATAGATGCCAATTTAGTATCAATTTTGCAAGATAGATATTTAGAGTTTTCGGAGGAAATGAAGTTAGTTTCCCATATCTTTAATGTGAGCGAAAAAGAACAGAGAGAAATTTTACGTACTCCTCAAGTGATTCAAGTTACGACTGCTTGTATGGAGCAAGTGCTGCGAGAAAAGCGCTATCGTTATTTTCGGGAACTCTGGGATCAAACCGATCCAGAAACAGAACCAGAGCGATATCAATCATATTATGAGGCTTTCTACGCCGAAAAATTGCGAATTAAGGAATTAAAACGTCAAGGGCTATATTCGATTACAGATTTGTTGTCGGGTTGATGTAGTGCGTAGACGCGGAGCGGTGAGGGGATCGCAGTCTTGGACGCCACTTGCTTTATGCCGGGAAACCCGTCCACCGCAGTGGCTCCGCTTCCCGTCGATTGCGAACCCCCGAACCCGTTCGCGGAGCGTCTCCGACAGGAGAAGGGCTTGTCGATAGACATCCCCTACAGATCTACTTTGCAGTAGTTCAAGGGAAAATTCTGTAAATGTCTTTGCGGTGAGCAATACGTTGACAGATTAATGTTTTTGTTTCTTGATCAACCGTGATGCCAATTCTGTAGTTACCCACACGAATTTTATATTTATCGGTATAACCTTTCAGTTTTTCCAGATATCCTAAATCAAACGGATTTTCGGATTCAAGTTCTTGAAATACGATGGGTTCTACACGGCTTTGAATCTCCACGGGCAAAGCAGCAAGTTCTTTCAAAAATCGCTTTGTGTATTCAAGTTGCCACATTGTCACCTTTTAGTGATTGATAATAATTTATAGCTTCATCTTTAGATAGTGGTTTTTCATTTTCTACTTCCTCCATCAGTTTTGCCAAACCGTAATCCTCAAGAATTGCTTCAATTTTTTCAAACTCGGCAATGGAAATTTGTACAGCGATAGGTTGCTGATTTTCGTCAAGAACGTAATTTTTGTGTATTTGAAGCATTTTAGTGGTTCCTATTGCTGAAAGTGCGATCGCGCTTGTTCTGCGTACTCTTCTTAAATCATCTCAAACACATAGACAAGTTCGGTACGAGCTCCTAAAAGCGTTCGTCTCGAAACGTGACAACTAGGAATCGCACCAGACATAAGCGACAAAAGTACCATTGTCATCGGGACGGATAATACTGGTGTAGTCTTGCAGAGACTTCATGGGTATAGCGTTACAGGTTTCATTAATAATGTAGCGCGATCGCACTTTGGCGTAAGGTTTCGTTAGTTAAAAAATTTCTCAAGCAGTTTGCCTGTGTTCAACTGCCAAAAACTCCCGTAGTTCTTCTATTGTAAGTGGAGCTTTGTAAATATTAAGTTCTGCGTCATAAACTTCTTGGAAAGAGGCGATCGCTTCTTTAAGTTGCTTTATTGCTGTTTCTTGAGTTGTTCCCTGTCCTACCAACCCATTTTCTAAACATAAAGCAACCCAGTAACCCGCACTTTTTTCCAAAACCATTGTGTAGAAGTTCATTGGTATTTATCAACAAGAGGATAACCTAAGTGTAAAGCGATCGCCCTGACTTCTCCCCCTTCCCCTTCCCTCATAGGGAAGGGGGGTTAGGTTTGCGTGGGAGCGCACTACATTAAGAAATAATTCATGTATGAAATACAACTAAGATGCTGCATATAATTTGGGTTGATTAATGCAATTTACAGAGAGCTAATCATGAGTCTTGCACCACGTGGGATGAATGTCACTGAAGCCTATCGGCTCTATCGTTCAGGCAGTTTGTTAGTCAATCGTAAGTACCAACGCAAACTTGTTTGGACAGTTGCAGAAAAAGAGAGATTAATTGGAAGTCTTTTAAAAGGATACCCAATACCTCTAATTTTATTGGCAGAACGTCCCCAAATACACGGTAGCGGCAAATATGAAATTATAGATGGAATGCAACGACTTAATGCAATTTTTAGCTTTATTGAAAATTCATTCAGCTTTGATACCAAATATTTTGACCTTGATGAGTTTTCTTACGCTAAACAATTATCTGACAATGGTATTTTCCAATTAGAAGAAAAGAAACAACCTCTTCTTTCCCGTAAAGAATGTGCTGATATTTTAGACTATCAACTTGCAATTACTATTTATACTGCAATGGGAGAAGAAGATATTACAGAAGTTTTCGGTCGAATAAACTCCAGCGGAAAACATTTAAGTCGTCAAGAACGAAGGCAGGCGGGAGTAACTACAGCTTTTTCAGAATTAGTAAGAACAGTTGCTATGAAACTGCGTGGGGATGATTCAGAAAAGGTACTACGTCTTTCTGATATGCCAGAAATAAGTATTGATTCGCAAAAATCTAAACAGGGTTATAAAGTTCAAGCAGAAGATACTATATGGTGCAAACAAGGTGCCCTTACAGTATTACAACTACGTGAAAGTGAAGACGAGCAAATGATAGCAGATATAGTATCTTCTATTTTGCTGGATGAACCTCTGCCAGTGAGTACAGAACGTTTAGATAGTTTATATGACGAGACAAGTAAATATAGTCAACAATTAGAGACGACATTAGCAACTTATAGTTTTAAGAAACTAACTGAGGACATAATTAAAACATTTGCTGTAATGCGAGAAACTATTGAAGCCTATAGTCCTGAGCCAAAGTCTTTACTACGTATTGTAAATCCTAATAGTAATAATCCAATCCGGACTGCATTCTACACTATTTTTATGGCTTTTTTTGATTTAGTTATTCGTAGAGAGCTTTCTCCTGTTGATCCAGAAGGTATTATCAATGGTCTGAAAGGGCTTCAGAGAAAGCTAGATTTAAGTAGTCACTATACAACAACAGATGACCGCAAGAACAATATAAAACAGACTAAGGGTCTTATTCAAGATCATTTTGCTAAAAAAGAACCGCCAGTGCTGGGACATGGTGTTGAACTTGCGCTAGATTTTGAAAACTCTTTGCGTCGTTTTCGAATAGAAACTACAAGATATGAATGTAAGCAAGGTTTACTTGATTTATCACCAAATCGAAAACTAAATAAAGATTTACTAGGAAGAATTGTTGAAACTATATGTGGAATTGCTAATTTAGGCTCGGATACAGATGGGTATATTCATATTGGAGTAACTGATTCTAAAGAACATGCTGACAAAATTGAAATTATAGATAAGGTAAGACCTATTGAGATTAATGGTAGATATGTTGTAGGAATTGATAGAGAAGCAAAACTACAAAATAAAACTGTCGAACAATATGTTAGATTGTTAACTGATACAATTCAGAATTCGGATCTGACAGAAACCTTAAAGACCCAAGTTTTAACAAAGTTTGACACAATATCATATAAAGGTTATTCAGTCGTTAGAATTACTATTCCAGCGCAAACTGAAGTCTCATTTATTGGTGAAAAAGCATTTACAAGAAGAGACTCATCTACAGTTGAGATACAAGGGCGAGAGTTAATCGCTATCTCTAAGCTTTTTCAAAAAGGATTTATGGTGTAAGGTGGGCATTGCCCACCCTACTTTAATTATCTCGCAGCCGTAGGCATACCCAAAATATCTTCAATCCTGGGCATATCTTCCAACGCAATCACTCTACCTTCATCCTCAAAACCAGTAATTTGATCGAAGTTCAAATACCGATACAAATCATCAGCAAAAGGATGAATTCTATTCGCCACAATGTCCATATATTCCTGCACTGAAGGAATACGTCCTAGCAACGCACAAACTGCGGCTAATTCCGCTGAACCAAGATAAACTCGCGCATCTTTACCCATGCGATTATTGAAGTTGCGGGTAGAAGTTGAGAACACGGTTGTACCGTCAGCAACTCGCGCTTGATTACCCATACATAAACTGCAACCAGGCATTTCTGTCCGCGCATGTGCCGCATCAAAAATGTTATAAACACCTTCTTCTTTTAATTGGTATTCATCCATTCGTGTAGGTGGACAAATCCACAAGCGAGTATTTACTGTTCCTGCACCTTCTAACACTTTCGCTGTGGCGCGATAATGACCGATATTTGTCATACAAGAACCAACAAATACTTCTTGTACTGGGTCATTGACAACTTGTGATAATAACTTAATATTATCAGGGTCGTTAGGAGCAGCAACAATTGGTTCTTTGATTTCGTTCAAATCAATTTCAATTATTTCGGCATATTCTGCATCTGCATCTGCTGACATTAACACTGGATTTGCTAACCATTCTTCCATCTTGATGACGCGGCGCATGATGGTTCGGGCATCGGCGTAACCGCGTGCTACCATGTTCTTTAACAATGCAACGTTAGAACGCAGATATTCAGCAACTGTCTCTACACTCAGTTTTATTGTGCAACCTGCACAAGAACGTTCTGCTGAAGCGTCGGTGAGTTCAAAAGCTTGTTCAACTTTTAAATCTGGCAAGCCTTCTATTTCCATAATCCGCCCAGAGAAAACGTTTTTCTTATTTTTCTTCTCTACTGTCAACAAGCCTTTTTGAATCGCGACGTAGGGAATTGCGTTTACGACATCGCGCAGGGTGATACCGGGTTGCAATTCACCTTTGAAACGTACTAAAACAGATTCTGGCATATCTAAGGGCATTGCACCCAAAGCAGCGGCAAAAGCGACCAACCCGGAACCGGCGGGAAAGGAAATTCCCAAGGGGAAGCGGGTGTGAGAATCGCCACCTGTGCCTACAGTATCGGGTAACAGCATCCGGTTGAGCCAAGAGTGAATGATACCATCACCGGGACGCAAGGCGACACCACCACGAGAAGCGAAGAAATCAGGTAATTCTTGATGAGTTTTGATATCAACTGGTTTGGGATAAGCAGCTGTATGGCAAAAACTTTGCATCACTAAGTCTGCGCTGAAGCCGAGACAAGCGAGTTCTTTCAATTCGTCGCGGGTCATCGGACCTGTGGTATCTTGAGAACCTACGGTGGTCATGATCGGTTCGCAAGATGTATCGGGACGCACACCTGGTAAGCCGCAAGCTTTACCCACCATTTTCTGTGCCAAGGTGTAGCCTTTCCCAGAGTTGGCTGGTTGGTGGGGACGGGTAAAGACGGTGCTGGGTTCTAAATTAAGTGCAGCGCGAATTTTATCGGTGAGGGTGCGTCCGATGAGTAGGGGAATGCGTCCTCCAGCGCGGACTTCATCTAAGATTGTATCTGGTTTGAGGGTGAAGGTAGAAATAACTTCGCCAGCCTCGTTGGTGATTTCCCCTTTGTAGGGATGGATGGTAATCACCATGCCGGTTTCTAACTTGCTGACATCGCACTCAATGGGTAAAGCACCGGAATCTTCAGCTGTGTTGAAGAAAATTGGCGCGATCGCACTTCCTAGTATATATCCTCCCGCACGCTTGTTGGGTACATAAGGTATATCTTGCCCCATGTGCCACAACACTGAATTTATTGCCGATTTGCGTGAGGAACCTGTACCCACTACATCCCCAACGTAAGCGACAGGATGCCCTTTTTTCTTTAACTCGGTAATTGTTTGTATACTTCCCGGCATCCGTGATTCCAACATGACTAAGGCATGTAAAGGAATATCCGGGCGAGTTGTAGCGCTTTGAGCTGGTGATAAGTCGTCGGTGTTGGTTTCGCCGGCTACTTTAAATACTGTGACGGTAATAGCTTCTGGTACTTCTGGACGAATCGTAAACCATTCCGCTTCTGCCCAAGAGTCAATTACGCGCTTGGCGAAAGGATTGGTTTTCGATAACTCTAAGACATCGTGAAAAGCATCATACACTAACAGAGTTTTGCTGAGGGCAGATGCGGCGTATGCGGCTATCGGTTCGGTTCCTTGTCCCCCCATTACTAAGGGTGTTTCCGAGGATGTGGAGAAGGATACGGTGGCAACTTGCAGCAAATCGATTAACGATTGTACGTTGTAACCGCCGATCATCGTGCCTAGCAAGTCTACAGCATCGATGGCCGAAATTAAAGGGCTGGTGATTTCTTCTTTGGCAATCGCGGTGAGAAATCCCGCTTTGACGTAAGCAGCAGGATCAACACCTGGAGAAACGCGATCGCGCAATAAATGCAATAATGTATCTTCTTCACCTGCCGGCGGATTTTTCAGTAATTCACACAACTCTGATGTTTGCTTTGCATCCAACGGCAGAGGAGGAATTCCTAATAATGCTCTTTCTTCAACGTGTTTGCGGTATGATTCTAACATTTTTATCTTCTCGATTGGGATTTTCTTTCTTTAATTATGAAATATTTTTAGGCAATACTTGGCTATAAAAGTTTAGGTTACTTTTCTTACTGAAAGTCTTACTGGTAATCGGTTATTAGCAATTTGTTTTTATACTGAAGCTATAGTTTTCGTGAAGCGAATATATTTACACTTTGATGGAATACGAGCAACACTAAACTAAGTTGGTGTAGAATCCGAGTTGGTTAGAAATTAATTAATCTGCTATAGCGGTTATTAGTTGAGTAGGTACTGAACCCCACCCCCCAACCCCCTCCCCGCTCTTCGTGAGGGGGTTATGATGTAGCAAAAGCTATAATTATTTATCGTTATTGTTGGTTTAACCAATTTTCTAAATCAGCAACACTAGAAAAGTCTAGCAATGCTTCTCCTAAATTCTCTAATTGTTCAATCGATAAACCTTGAACTCGCTCGATTAATGATGCATCAATATCACCAATACGGCGATTGAGTAAGCGTAGAACTAGACGTTGTTCTCCTTGTTTATTTCCTTCTTGTACAGCTTGTTCTCTGTCTCTTTGATAAAGTGGTTCTAATCGCATAATTAACTCCCTATCATCTGCTTCTAATTCTTGATTTACTCTCAAGTTTTCGCGCAAGTTGTAAACTAATTCAAGAGTTGCTTTTTGGTATGGATGATCTAATGGTAACGCTTGCAACTCGATAACCGCTTGTGACTGCACATTCCCCCTACCTAAAAGCCTCAACCATAATGTCTCTGGTGTTTGGGGTAGTTGGTGTATTGCTACAATTGCTGTTCGCAATGCATCTGGCAGAAAATGTACTCCCGATAACCAACTTTCTTTTTGCATAGTTCCGAAGCTAGACAATCTAGTTTCAGATATGGTAGGTGTAAGAACCCACAGTTTGGGTATTTCTGAGTCCTGAAGTTTGGTTTTATTTGCCTTAGCTTCTCGTCGCAAGAAAGCCTTGACTTCTAATAATTTGAGAATACAGTCGCAGATTTCATCGGTAGAAGCTGGATTGCGGTACGGTTCTATTATTGCAGGATGTTCAGCAAACCTTCCTAACAAACCCAGTATTTGTAAATTAGAACTTTGCTGTTTGGCAGGAGTGAATAAAACATCTATTTCTTTAATTTCTCCTGATACTTTTTCTGATGCCTTCACCTCTCCGTAGTCTTTTAATAGTTCTTCTAGATAGTCTTTGGCAAATTTATCATGTATAAAACGGGTCATTCAATTTTAAAATTGCGGAAGTTCGGGGTTAATGCAATGTTTTATTATATAGCAGTCCTGAATCATTCGTGATGAAATAGATCCCCGACTTCTTTGATAAGTCGGGGATCTGGACACCTTGAATTTTCACAGATACCATTAGACCTCTTGCAAAAGTCCCTAACACCCCACCCCGCATTTGCTGACGCAAACGCTCCCCTCCCCTTACCAAGGGGAGGGGTTGGGGGTGGGGTTCTTTATTTTTGATTTATGCAAGAGGTCTATTCTAAAAAAGTTAAAAGCAGATTATATAAGCCTTTTGAATTTTGACTTTTCACTTCCGCATAGCGGTACTAGGCGGTTATTTTATTTTCATCTGATGTTTTATCTGTGTTACCTTTCAAGCGTGTCAATCTGCTTTTACGGATACGTTCGCTGTCTCGAACGCCACCTGCAAGTTCATATTCATTGCTGTTTTTGCCGTACTTAAAACCAACCCCCACCAGCATTTTGTCTGAAACCTGACTTAAGGTTTTTTCCATCTCAGCCAACTTTTTTCTAGAAGAGTCAATCATAGCTATAGCAGCGTTATAATCATCAAGCATATTGTGGAAATTATCTATTAATTGAGTCAGGTTTTGCAAGTTGTAAGTATTATCAAAATTGATATTTGGATCAATAGCTTTCAGTCCGGCAACTCTAAACTCAGCTTTTTCTAGAATCCGGGAACTACGTTTTCTTCGAGACATAAATTTACACCTTTAATAGCTCTACAGAGCTATTTTGTCTCAATTAATCTGTATGCTGGTTCAGCAAAAAGCGCAGTTTTTTAAGCAAAATTTTTTACAGATACAGTCTGTAACGAAACGCGATCGCGCATATTTATAGTAAGCAAAATTAACTAATTTCTCTGTGATTATTATAGAACTCTGGTGAAATCCCCAAACACAAGCACGCATAAAACCAGTCTTGGGATGTTTTGTTTAAAATGCGATCGCATTCTGGATTGATCAATAGACTTCTTGCATAAATCAAAAAAAGAACCCCACCCCGCCTTTGACTTACGTCAAAGTCTCCCCTCCCCGCCTGCGGGGAGGGGCTGGGGGTGGGGTGTTAGGGGACTTTTGCAAGAGGTCTAATGATAATGCGATCGCACATAACTATAAATCAGCAACCCCTGTGATAGTAATTACATCTGTGCATCCACCCGCAAGTGTTCATCCGATCTTCTCACCCTTAGCCCCAAGAAAGTCATGTCAGTTGCCCAAGAATTAGAACCAGCAAAAGATATAATATTTCCACCAGGAGATATCTACAGTGACGAACCACCATTAGAAAGCGATTTACATCTACGCCAAATTATTCTGTTATTACGATGCTTAGACTTGTGGTGGCAAAACCGTAATGACTTTTATGCGACGGGAAATTTGACAATTTACTATAGCCAACGTCAGCTTATACCAATTTAATATGAAGCTGCATATAATAGGCAAGTACAAACTCAATAATTTTAGATGCCCATGAGCCGTCCGTTCAAGATTGAAATCGCAGAGAGCGAAGAGGAACTCAAGAAACGTCTAC
>JAHHID010000047.1 GCA_019359015.1 Spirirestis rafaelensis WJT71-NPBG6 | reverse complement strand
TCCGCCACTAAGTACCTAAGTACTCCGTTCGACTTGCATGTGTTAAGCATACCGCCAGCGTTCATCCTGAGCCAGGATCAAACTCTCCGTTTTGGATTGTTTCTTAGCTCTACATTGACTGCTCTTTTACAACCTCAGTCTGGTTCATTATTTGACTGACGCGCACAAGTTGATTTATACTTGCTTTCAAACTATAATCTTTTCATGGTTCGGTCTCCAAAAGAGTCCGCTTTTTCGCGCTCGCTCATCTGGCACTTATTCAATATAGCGAGTCCACAAATTCTTGTCAACTATTTTCCCAAATTTATTTCGGGAATTTTTTCTAAAGCCGTCAAACGTAGTGGCAGCATTGCTTTTAGGGCATAATTAATCAAGCACGCTTTCACTCGAGGATTACTAATACGTGATTTTTCAGTCGGTAATAGCTGTCTTGCATAAATTCTGGGGCGATCGCGGTTGTTTGATTGCCCAGCCATATGACATTGAGAAGGGAGCAGGGACCAAAAATCCGCATACTTTTTTAAGAGCGTTGGGACCAGAACCTTGGGCTGTAGCTTATGTTGAACCTTGTCGTCGTCCTACTGATGGACGTTATGGTGAAAATCCCAATCGCTTTCAACACTATTATCAGTTCCAAGTTTTGATTAAGCCTTCACCAGATAATATTCAAGAAATTTATCTGGATTCGCTCAGAGCGCTAGGGATTCGTCCAGAAGACCATGATATCCGCTTTGTGGAGGATAATTGGGAAGATGCGACGGTGGGTGCTTGGGGTACTGGGTGGGAAGTTTGGCTAGATGGAATGGAAATTACTCAGTTTACCTACTTCCAGCAGTGTGGAGGAATCGATTGCCGTCCTGTTTCTATTGAAATTACATACGGTTTGGAACGACTGACGATGTACCTCCAAGAAGTGGAGGCATTCACCAAGATTCGTTGGACAGACAATATTACTTATGGCGATGTTCACCTCCAAGGAGAGATTGAACAATGTATTTACAACTTTGAAGCCTCAAATCCTGAGATGCTGCTAACACTATTTAATATGTATGAGCAGGAAGCTCAACAATTAACTGAGCGAGGATTAGTCTTACCCAGCCTAGATTATGTTATGAAGTGTTCGCACATGTTTAACTTGTTAGATGCAAGAGGTGTGATTTCAGTCACGGAGCGAACTCGCTACATAGCAAGGATTCGGCATTTGGCGCGAAGGGTAGCGCAACTTTATGTGGAACAACGGGAGAAACTCGGTTTTCCACTACTGAACAAAGCAACAGTTTGATTCGTGCTAGCGATAGACAATACAAAAAATGAGAAAGATAAGGAGTTTTTACCTTATCTTTCTTTTGTTTTTTTTGACTTGAGCATGATGATAAATTTTGAACAACTACAAATCGGCGACTATTTTCGGATAGCTGGGATGAATCCTAGGTCTGTGTACAGAAAGGCTAGCAGTTCACATTGCACTTTGGGGGCAGCATTACAACCAATTCGACATGTTACAGAACTTATACGGCTCACTCCTACAGAAGTTGCTGATTATTTTGCTCATTATTTTTCAGCAAAACTTGATTTCCTCGAAAGCCTACGACATTAAAAGCTTGATAAGCTACTTTACTTAATCTGAGAGAGTATGCTTTGCTTTCTTGGTAAACAATGAGAAGGCTGTGAAATACGAATGATTAATCTAACAGAAGTTCTAGAACCGATCGCCTCAGAATTTCGCTCTCTAAGAATCCCTGAACCGATTGTACATTGGGGACATCCGCTGATGATGGCGATCGTTGTTTTTGTTATGGGTAGTTTTGTCGGATTGGCTGGCTGGCGAGGACGAGTTGTTGAAGATAAAGATGCGGCTATCAAAAGTCGTAGCGCTCATCGCAAAATAGCACCGTGGATGTTTTTATTTATGGCACTCGGTTATACGGGTGGGGTGTTGTCTTTGGTAATGCAGCATAAGCCGATTTTAGAAAGCCCTCATTTTTATACAGGTTCAGTTGTTCTGTTACTTTTATTGATTAACAGTGCAATCTCTCTAAGTGGCTTTGGGGGAAATAAACCGGTGTTACGCACGGTTCATGCTTATGTGGGTAGTACGGCGCTTTGTATACTTTTGGTACATGCTGTATTGGGGTTGAAGTTAGGTATAAGTTTGTAATGCAGCTATTGCAAAAGATGCTAAATGCCCTCAGACTAAAGTCTGGGGCTATACGAACAGAGCTTACCAGGGTGGGCTAAATACAATGTTTTGTAGCCGCGACTTTAATCGTCAGGTAATTGTGCAAAATGATTCAGGTGAGTGGTGTAGTTATTTGCCTTGGCTACATTCTAGGGTTGCTGTTTACAGCAGTTCCTTTCGGTGGAGTTTGGGTGCTGGTTTTGGGGATAGTGGCTGCGGTTTTTTTGAGAAGACGCCGCATTATTTCAGCAAAACCCGCTCACAAAACACAAAAGCATCCACCGAAAACTAACGCTGCACCACCAAGGCAAACTAATCCTAAACCAATCATATGGATAGTTGCTGGCTTAATTGGGTTGTTTGCAAGCTTGTATTTTCAATGGCGTCTACCCCAACCGCAAAAAAATGATATTAGTTTGTTTGTACCTCCAGGAAATAACAACAATCAAGAACAATTAGTGATTGTTCGCGGGGAGGTAGCGAGTATACCCCGCTTAACTCGCAGTCAACGCGGACAATTTTGGCTGCAAGTAAAGAGTTTAGATGAGGTAAAAAAGGAAAGTAAGTCAGCAGGTATAAGTAAAGGAGCAACAGGTAAGTTATATGTGACTGTGCCTTTACTTCAGGTTACTGGGTTAAGCCCTGGTGAACAAGTTGCGGTGACTGGGGTTTTGTATAAACCGAAAGCAGCGTCAAATCCTGGTAGTTTCGACTTTCAAAAGTTTTTGAGGCAGGAAGGGGCTTTTGCTGGTTTGATTGGAAAGCAAATAAATGTTTTAGAAGAAGAAGATAAATGGGGATGGTGGAAAATCGGGGAGCGAATTGTACGATCGCAAGTTCGTTGGTTAGGTGTGCCCGAAGGTCCGCTTGTCAGTGCTATGGTTTTGGGTAGCAAAGCTGTTGATTTGCCTTACGAGATTCGCGATTTGTTTGTGCAAGCTGGGTTAGCTCATGCTTTAGCAGCTTCAGGATTTCAAACTTCTCTAATATTGGGTGTGGTGTTGGGGTTGACAAGGCGTACCAGACGTGTAACACAATTTATTGTTGGCTCTTTTGCCTTAATTCTTTTCTTGAGTTTAACTGGTTTTCAGCCAGCGGTACTTAGAGCGGTAATTATGGGATTTGCCGCGTTAATTGCTTTGGTATTAAGGCGAAAGGTGATGCAGTTAGGATCGCTACTGCTAGCGGCAACGCTGTTGTTGCTGTTTAATCCTTTGTGGATTTGGGATTTAGGGTTTCAGTTGAGTTTTTTAGCAACGCTGGGATTGATTGTGACAGTACCACCGTTAACTCAACGTTTGGATTGGTTGCCAAGTGCGATCGCATCTTTAATTGCTGTTCCTCTAGCGGCGACGATTTGGACTTTACCAGTGCAGCTTCACACATTTGGAGTTGTGCCGACTTATAGCATACTGCTAAATATCATTAGCACACCATTGATTTCTATTATTAGTATTGGTGGGATTATCAGTGCTATACCTGCGTTAATTTTGCCAGATGCTGGCGGCGTTTTCGCTGCGATATTGCATTATCCTACTGATTGGCTGATTAAGTTAGTGGAGTTTTTCAGCAATTTGCCAGGAAATTCTGTTGCTGTTGGCACGATATCTATTTGGCAGATGCTGGCAATCTATGCACTGATTATATCGGTTTGGTTAATGCGTTGGTGGCAGCAGCGTTGGTGGTTTGCAAGTGTGCTTGCGGTTGCTTTGGTGTTGATACCAGTTTGGCATTCTGCAAGTAGTTTATTTAAGATTACGGTGCTTGCAGCTGATAGAGAGCCAGTTTTGGTCATTCAAAACCAAGGAAGGGTAACGCTGATTAATAGTGGAGATGAAGGTACGGGACGCTACACAATTTTACCATTTTTGCAACAACAGGGTGTGAATCAAATTGATTGGGCGATCGCTAGTAATTTCCAAGGCGATGATAGCAGTGGTTGGTTACAGGTGCTGCAACGTTTGCCGATTAAACTTTTCTATGATTATTCTGCTACGCAAGACAATATATTGGCAAGTCAGGCTATCCAAAAGGAACTGCCAAAAAGTAAGGGAGTTTATCAACCTTTGTCCCTCGGTCAAACTGTGAATACTGGTTCGACAGTCGTGCAGTTAATAAATGACCAATTACCGGTCTTGCAAATGCAAATTCAAAATCAAAGTTGGTTGTTGGTGGGCAATCTTAAGCGTGATGAACTGCGTCAACTTCTCAAAAATAAAGCCTTGCCTCGTCCGCAAGTGCTGTGGTGCGCTACTGAGTCATTGAAAGATTTGGTTTTGGCGCTGCAACCACAGATAGCGATCGCACCTGATGCCGACCTTGACCCAAAAATTCTCTCGGAGTTAATTCAAAGCCAAACGAAACTGTTTTTTACTGGGCGAGATGGGGCGATTCAATGGACTCCCAAAGCTGAGTTTGAAGCGTTTATTCAAGCTACGGAAAATAGAGCTTCGGTGTTGTGAAAATTTATCAGTTCGTGATATTGTAATTACTATAGGCTTAATATGTCTTATGGAGAGGTGTCCGAGTGGTTGATGGTGACGCACTCGAAATGCGTTTTAGGGAAACCTAACGGGGGTTCAAATCCCCCCCTCTCCGTTTAAAAGAATTCAGAAGTCAGGAGTCAGGAGAAGGCAGTGCGTTGTGGGGGTTGCCTTCGTTAATGTAGTTGCTGTTCAAAAGTTAGAAAGGCTTTATACAGCACGATGCTGCGTAAAGAAAGTACACTACCTAAGCCTGAAAGTCATATATAATATCAAGTTCGCTTAATCATTTATAAATCCCGAAACACCCCACCCGCGCTGTCGCACACCCTCCCCTTGCCAAGGGGAGGGTTAGGGAGGGGTAACGGGAGAACTGCAATGATAACTAATCATCGGAACTTGATATAAAAGTTTTTTCACTCGTTATACCAATTCTATGTGAGGTTGCGCTTTATTCACCCTCACCCTAGAAGGGTGGGGCTATACAAACAAAGCCCACCTGCGTGGGCTAGATTAGGTGCATCTTCATACAGAAATGGTATTACTCCTGTACTCCTGACTCATGACTCTTGAATTCTGCTGTACTCTATTTAGTTGTAAGATTTGTCTCACGCAGAGGCGCAGAGGCGCAGAGAAGAGGATTTTGTGATGGCAACGAGCGGTATAATCTGAGGATATTGGAGAGAAGAAATAGTCATATCGCGCTCAGGTGAAATCAAAGGATTTTGATGCTTGCTTGAGAATTAACAGATGAGTTTTACAGTTCAGCCAAGCTATGAATATCAAATTGGCGGAAGTCTACCTTCTGATTCTCTCACTTATGTGAAGCGGCAGGCAGATGAAGATTTGTATGCGGGGCTTAAGGCAGGGGATTTTTGTTATGTGCTGAACTCGCGGCAAATGGGTAAATCTAGCTTGCGGGTGAAAACTATGCAACGTTTGCAAGCTGAGGGAGTTGCTTGTGCTGCTATTGATATTACAGCGATCGGTAGTTGGGATATCACCGCCGAGCAATGGTATGCAGGGGTGATTGATAGTATTGTTAGCAGTCTGTATTTGTATGAAAATTTTGATTTAGATAGCTGGTGGGAGAGTCACGGTTTACTTTCTCCGGTGCAACGGTTAGGCAAGTTTATTGAGGATGTGCTGCTAACGTCGATTAATGAAAGCATTGTTATTTTTATTGATGAAATCGATAGCATTCTCAGCTTGAATTTGCCTTCGGTTGACGATTTTTTTGCTTTAATCCGCAGTTGCTATAACCAACGTGCTGATAAACCAGAGTATAAGCGAATAACTTTTACACTGTTTGGAGTAGCAACTCCCTCGGATTTGATTAAAGATAAAAAGCGCACACCATTTAATATAGGTCGAGCGATCGCTCTCACGGGCTTTCAATTAAATGAAGCTCAAGCGTTAGCTTTGGGATTTGCGGGTCAGGTTAGTAATCCGCAGAGAGTATTGCAGGAGATTTTGGCTTGGACTGGTGGACAACCGTTTCTGACTCAAAGAATTTGTAAGTTAATCAAGACTAAAGGTTGGGGACTGGAAACTAGGGATGAGTCTAAAGTTGATGAATTGGTTAAAACTTATATTATTACTAATTGGGAATCGCAGGATGAGCCTGAGCATTTAAAGACGATACGAGATCGGATTCTCAGTAGTGACCAACTTGCAGGCAGGCTGTTAGGACTTTATCAGGAAATTTTACAACACGGTGAAGTCGCAGCGGATGATAGTCCCCAACAAATGCAGTTGCGGTTGACCGGATTGGTAGTTAAGCAGCAAAGTAAGTTAAAAGTTTATAACTTGATTTATGAATCGGTTTTTAACCGGAGTTGGGTTGAGAAAGAATTAGCCAAACTGCGTCCTTATTCTCAAGCTTTGAGAGCATGGATAGATACAAATCGTCAAGATGAATCACGCCTGTTGCGGGGTGCAGCTTTACAGGATGCTTTGATTTGGGCACAAGATAAAAGCTTGGGTGTTGAGGATTATCAGTTTCTGGCAGCTAGCCAAGAATCAGACAAGCGAGAAGCGATAGAAGCACAAAAGCAAGCTAATCAGATTTTACAAGCAGCAACAGAAGCACAAAAGCAAGCTAATCAGATTTTACAAGTAGCGACGCAAAAAGCGTCGCGGCGGATTCGCCTTGGTTCTTTGATTTTGGGTATATCTGTGGTGGCGGCAATAATTGCGGCAACAGTTGCTCTTAACAAACTACAAGAAGCAGCAGAAGGAACCAGATTAGAACGAGAAGGCAGCAATGCTTTACAGCAGTTTAATTATGACCAAATAGGAGCATTGCGATCGGCAATGTTGGCTGGACAAGATTTGCAAAAGCTAGTTAAGGATAATCGTTCCTTAGAGGAATATCCAGCAGCTAGCCCACTTTTAGCTTTAAGAACGATTTTAGATAATATCCAAGAGCGAAATCAACTCACCGGGCATCAATCAGAAGTCTACAGCGCCAGTTTTAGCCCTGATGGCAAACGAATTGTCACCGCATCCTGGGACAAAACCGCCAAGGTGTGGCAAGTTGAAAACTTAGATGAACTGTTAAATAGGGGTTGTCTGTGGTTAAGTGATTACTTAATCGCTCATCCGGAGAGGTTGGAAGAACTTGAGGTGTGTAAGAAGAGATGAGGGGGAGAGGGGGAGATGGGGGAGAGGCTTTTTCGATTTTTTCCATTATCCGGTAATTATAAGTGATTAACCGGACTTGATATAATTAATGGCAGGAGATTGTTTAAAGAGGGCATCGCTACTGTCACGGTTTCGCCCACGATAACCAAAACAACTGGAAGAATTTTGATGGTTTTGGTTCAGAATACAAGTCTGTTCGTTCAGAATACAAGTTTGTTCGTTCAGAATACAAGTTTGTTCGTTGAGAACACAAGTTTGTTCGTTGAGAACACAAGTCTGTTCGTTCAGAATACAAGTTTGTTCGTTGAGAACACAAGTTTGTTCGTTGAGAACACAAGTCTGTTCGTTCAGAATACAAGTCTGTTCGTTCACAACACAAGTCTGTTATCAATGATTTGTTGTCTAGCAAGTGTTATACCAATTTGAAAAAAGAATGCAACACATTGCCAAAACCCCTCCCCAGCCCTTAATACCGTTCGGATAAGGTAAGTTGAATGAAAATTTATAGATCACAAAGACGCGATAAATCGCCGTCTTTACAATAATCAGTCCTTTGTAGAGACGGCGATTTATCGCGTCTCTTACCTTAACCGAACCGTATTGCCCCAGCCCTCCCCAAGGCATCGGCTACGGTGTACACACAACTTGCCATTACCCACATTTTTTTACAGTTAAAGTATCGCACTGACCGTCATCCCGCCCAGAACTGAAGTTCCGGGCTAATAGCTTAAGTCCACTCAAGTGGACTGGAAATCTTTGCTTAGTCCTGTTTAGAGGACTTTAACTATTAGCCTTGGAATTGATTCCAAGGCGGGATAGCAACGAAGCCAGAAAGTGAAAAGATATGAGTCATGAGCAGTCTTTAACGCACAGGTTAGGGATTTTTCCCACTTGTGTGTACACCGTAGCCTTGGTAAGGGGAGAGTGCCCGATAGGGCGGGTGGCAATACGGTTCGGTTAAGATAGCCTTCACCGTGAACGGTGAGGCTATACGAACCAAGCCTGCCTTTCGCAGGCTTTGTCTGTGTAGCCCCAGGCTTCAGCCTGTGGGCTTAACCGAACCGTATTGGGGCGGGTGGGGTCATCTATCACAAACATTTTTGAACAGTATTATTACTGAGCTAGCAATCCAATATAATTCAAAAAAATACCTTTTTTTTAGCAAGTTTTACTGAACCACTACACTGTCCCATTGAGACATTCTAGAAAGATAAGGTTTAGTAAAAAGTATGCATTGATGTCACGCCAAAAAAGAACCTCTCCCGTGCTAGAAAAAACCGAAAAGAGAGTAATCGGATTTAAATCGATTGATTCCAGCCTTGACTTTGGTGATTCCATCAGTTTAAACCATTTAACTCAGTTAACCGGGCAACTCCGCAACCAGATCGACCAGTATAATATGATGCTAACCGCCCTTGACTCGGCAAAGGCAAAAATAGAAACCCTTGAAAAGACCATTCGCGAAACGTCAGAACGCTTAGTCAGTGGTGTGGCGTTGAAGTATGGCAAAGACAGCCGGGAATATGAAATGACAGGGGGAGTACGCAAGAGCGATCGCATTCGTAAAGCTACCATCACCCGGTTAAAATCGACCGCAGACTCAAAAGCGGCTTCTACACAGACGGCGTAACGGGTAAACGCGGAGGGTCGCAGAGTGTTGTTAAATATTTAGCGTTGCTGATTTCATAGATATCTTGCGAAAGTGCCTAACACCCCACACGCCAGGTGCTCCACTTGGGGAGACCCCAAGACCCTTACGGGTTCGGCAGTCCCCCATCTCCCAAAGGGAGACCAAGGCGAACGACGGGAACCGCCAAGACGGGGGCTGCCTCACCGCACTGGCTCCCCTTAATCCCCTCCCCTTAGTAAGGGGAGGGGAGACAAAGCGTAGCTTTGACGGGGTGGGGTTCAAATTTTGTGATTTATGCAATTTGCACACATAATCAAGATTTGCAAAGATAAGACCTTAATTTATACCAAAAATTCCTAATTTATAGGTTAAACTAATCCGATAATCTGAGGAGTGGAACTAGTGCAAATATGGCAAATAGAATTGGGCGATTACTCCCGTTGAGTTTTATCAGCTTCTGTTTTTGTGTCGGCATTAGTATCGGAATTTTTGTCCGCTTTGGGCAAGTACAGCGATCGCAAGCTGCAACTTCAGAGGAAGCTATACCTCTTTTACCAGCATATCAGCCAGAATACACGCCACTGCCAACTTTTGAGGAGCCAGAATCGGATTACATCACGATTCAAGCTGTGGGGGATGTGATTCCTGGTACTAATTACCCTAATAACAGACTTCCACGCGATCGCAATCAGTTAATACCCAAGTCGGTGAGAGCATACTTGCAAAGAGCCGATTTATTATTGGGTAATCTCGAAACTAGCTTAACAACCTATCCTTATTCTTCTAAAGATATCAATAAAGGGCAAATTTTTGCCTTTCGTTCTCCCCCAGCATATGCACAGTTGTTTGCTGATGTTGGCTTTGATGTTTTCAATATGGCAAACAACCATGCTTTAGACTTTGGTAAAGCCGGATTTCGAGATACAGTTAATAATCTTGCCGCAGTTGGCATTGAAACATTAGGTCATAAAAATCAAATTCTTTATAAACAAGTTCGTAATGTTCCGGTAGCAATGATTGGGTTTACTACTTATGACATTTATAACTCAATGCACGATTTGGAAAAAGCTAAAGCACTTGTTGAAGAAGCTAGAGCCAACGCCAATCTGGTAATTATTTCCATGCAGGCAGGAGCAGAGGGAACGGGAGCAATGCATGTTAAAAATCAGACAGAATATTTTTATGGAGAAGACCGAGGAAATTCAATGAAATTTGCTCGGTCAATGATTGATGCTGGCGCAGATTTAGTTATTGGACATGGACCTCACGTTCCTAGAGCGATGGAAATCTATAAAGGAAAACTCATCGCTTATTCATTAGGAAACTTTCTCGGATACCGGACTTTATCAACAAAAGACGAAACCGGTTACTCAATGATTTTAGAAGCGAAAATGAACTCTTATGGAGAATTAGTAGGAAGTAAAATTATCCCTGTTCGCATGAGTCGGCAGGGAATTCCGCATATAGATCAACGGTTTACAACTGTCAGCCTTTTGCGTTATTTGAATAAAAACGCTTTTCCTGATAAGCCAATGAAGATTAATAAGAAAGGAGAAATTGTCTTGGCAAATATAAAATAAGAAAATCGTAGTCAGGGTTTTAATGTTTATTTAAGCACTAAAGTGCTTACTACAATTAAGAGGTGCAGTTTAATGGACGCATATAGCCTAGTTAGTTGCGACTTTCACGACGAATTAGAATCCCTGGCGACATTGCGCCAAGAATGCCGGATTGTATATAAAAATGCTGATGATGAGGTAATTGAGGTGCAAAATCGCATCGTGGATGTTTTTGCGGCGAATCAGGCAGACTTTATCAAGCTGAAGGATGGGACAGAAATTCGCTTGGATCGGATTGTATCGGTCAATGATAAGTTGGTTTCTTTTAGTTGCGCGTAATTAAGTACAATACGATGCCTGCATTGTGGAAGCTCTATCTTGCAAAAGTTCCTAACACCCCACCCCACCCCTTAATCCCCTCCCCTTACCAAGGGGAGGGGAGACAAAGCGTAGCTTTGGCGGGGTGGGGTTCAAATTTTGTGATTTATGCAAGAGGTCTATTGTCAAAACCGCAATATCAATGAAACAGACTAAGTACAGTTTTGCGTAAAATCGTAGCGTTTTTAAATGCAGCACGATGCAATCGCATTGCAATCTTATGGCAAAATTTAATTTGCTAAGAATTAATGAAATGCTGTACTAAGCACTCAATGCCTCAAACTGCTGCCAACAAAGGTACAACGCACGCGGTACGTGAAAGCAGCCTTTCCATTTGCCACCTTTAAGATTCAACAATACTTCCCCACGCCGATTAAGATAGCCAAACCACTCACCATGCTGTGGATCGGCAAAATGTGACCACGCATAATCGTGCATTTTTTGATACCATTCCCAACACGCCTCACGCCCGGTTAGGCGATAGCCCATTGCCAGGGCAACTAGCGACTCTAAATGTACCCACCAAAGCTTTTGATCCCATTCCAGTTGCTGTGGAGGATGACCGTTTGCATCCATAAAATAGTACAATCCGCCATACTCACTATCCCAAGCAAAATTGAGGATATTTAGCACTACATCAACGGCTTGGTTAATAGTTTTCATGTCGTTTTTGCGATGGGCGATGTCCATAATAAACCACATAGCTTCGATGCCGTGACCGGGGTTAATTAACCGTCCCTCAAAAGAATTAATGTGGGAACCATCGGGAGCGACATTTTCGTACATCAGCCCTTGTTCCTGGTCGAGAAAATCGCTCATCACTTCTTTAACAGTCATCTCCAAGACATTCTCCAGCGTTTCTTTGGGCAGCAACCATTCCATTTCCAGAGTCAGGTTGGCTAAAATCATCGGCACTGCCAAAGCTTTCATTGGGCGCGTGCCAGGATAAGTCTTGTTATAATTTCCCTTTGGATTTTCCTTACGGCGCAAAACGTTGTTGTAAGCCTGCATTGCCACATCTTTTGCCCAATCTTCGCCCCCAGCAAGAGCGTATTGGCTAAATGCCATCGCTGCAAAGCAATCAGAAAAGATATTATAAGGCTGAACCAGTGGTTTCCCCTCACGAGTTAAGGCAAAGTACCAGTTGCCATCAACATCTCTGCCATGTTGAACGAGAAAATTAGCACCATGAACAGCAATTTTCAGCCAGTTTTCCCGTTTTTCTAGCTGGTTGTAGAGCATGGAAAATGTCCACAACTGGCGGTTTTGCAGCCAGATAAATTTATCTGTATCATAAACCTTGCCCTCGCGATCCAGGCAGGTAAAATAGCCACCTTGCTGCGAGTCGAGCGAATGTTTTTCCCAAAATGGAAGTACGTCGTTGAGGAGCGCGTTTTTGTAAAGTTCAGCAAGCGCTTTAAAGTCGTGCTCCATAAATTTTCTCCATGAATGCGGTAAAAGTAACAGCGTTAATTATCGCGTTGCTGTGCATAGGCTACAAGTATCTTCAAGTAAATCTATCAATAGATACAATCAGTTACCGATATATTGAAAAATACTTCAAAAAAGGCAATCCCTGGTTTTTAGCAATCAAGGCACCATCTGTGATTTCGTCTCCTGGAATCAGCGTAGGTTTGAAGTCTACACTGTTTGCTTTTATGACGCTAGCAGCAATTGCCACCGTTGGCTTGGGTTGGTTTTAGTTAAAAATGCCGGAAACTAAAAAATCTTAATCGCAATATGAAAAAAAAAGACAAAATTGTGATGTTTTTTGTCTTTGTAGTCAGAACAAGACATCAGCTAAAATACATAAGATTAACTCCTGACTCCTACCTTTTGACCCTTGACTCCTTTTATTGAAAATTATGGGAAACACTTTTGGGCATTTATTTCGCATTACTACTTTTGGCGAGTCTCACGGCGGCGGTGTGGGAGTTATAATTGATGGTTGTCCTCCACGACTAGAAATCTCTGCTGAAGAAATTCAATTAGATTTAGATAGAAGGCGTCCCGGACAAAGTAAAATTACAACACCTCGCAAAGAAGAGGATAAGTGCGAAATTCTCTCTGGAGTGTTTGAGGGTAAAACTTTAGGAACGCCAATATCAATTTTGGTGCGGAATAAAGACGCTCGTTCTCAAGATTACGACGAGATGCAACAGAAGTATCGCCCTTCTCATGCCGATGTCACTTATGATGCAAAATATGGCATTCGTAATTGGCAAGGTGGCGGTAGATCGTCGGCGCGTGAGACAATTGGCAGAGTAGCAGCAGGTGCGATCGCTAAAAAAATTCTTCGTCAAGTCGCTAATGTGGAAGTCATCGGTTACGTTAAGCGCATCAAAGATTTAGAAGGTGCGGTCGATGCAAATACCGTCACTTTAGAACAAGTTGAAAGTAACATCGTCCGCTGTCCCGATGCCGAATGTGCAGAACGGATGATTGAATTAATCGAGGCGATCGGTAGACAAGGCGATTCTATCGGTGGTGTGGTAGAATGTGTAGCACGAAATGTGCCCAAAGGTTTGGGGGTTCCAGTTTTCGATAAATTAGAAGCAGATATTGCCAAAGGTGTAATGTCTCTCCCCGCTAGTAAAGGCTTTGAAATTGGCTCAGGTTTCGCGGGGACACTGTTAACTGGAATTGAACACAACGACGAATATTATATTGATGATAACGGTGAAATTCGCACTGTAACTAATCGTTCTGGAGGAATTCAAGGCGGAATTTCCAACGGTGAGAATATCATTTTACGGGTAGCATTTAAGCCAACAGCCACCATTAGAAAAGAGCAGAAAACGGTGACAAATGAGGGTGAAGAAACCCTATTAGCCGCCAAAGGAAGACACGATCCTTGTGTTTTACCGCGTGCTGTGCCGATGGTGGAAGCAATGGTTGCTTTAGTGCTGTGCGATCATTTATTGCGGCAGCAGGGACAGTGTACACTGTTGTAGATAAGGCGCCTGTTGCTGGTTATATAATGGCGTTTATTTGCTAGGGTGGAATCTGTTGTCCACCCTTTTTTGCTGTTATGATGCCCGAAGATTATTCTTTAAGTAATACTGAAAAAGCTGTTTCTTCTCAGCAAATTTCTTCTTTAGCTGACAGCATTGCCGCTGAATTTAGTAAACTACCTCAAGTTGTAGCTGTTGCCTTATCAGGTTCTCAAACCAGTGACATTTCAGATGATTTGTCAGACTTAGATTTTTACGTGTATGTGTCAGCAGAAATTCCGGTAGAAATTCGTTGTGATATTGCTAAAAAATTTAGCGATCGCCTGGAAATCAATAATCAATTTTGGGAACCCGGTGACGAATGGATAGATAAAAATTATGGAATAGGTATAGATATAATGTACCGTTCCCCAGCTTGGATTGAAGAGCAACTAAATTCTGTGCTGGTGAAACATCAGGCTTCAGTCGGATATTCAACTTGCTTTTGGTGGAATGTTTTAAAATCAAAGCCATTATATGACACAGACAACTGGTTTAGGCAGTTGCGTGTCACAGCAACACAGCCTTATCCTGAAGCATTAAGGCAAGCGATAATTGCTAAAAACTACCCGATTTTGCGAAATAATATTTCTGCTTACACTCACCAGATAGAATCAGCAACCAGACGTAATGATTTGGTTAGCATCAATCACCGAATTGCTGCTTTGATAGCAAGTTACTTTGATATTATTTTTGCTGTCAACTATTTGCCTCATCCAGGAGAAAAGCGTTTAGTGCAATTTGCTAATAAATTCTGTGATAAATTGCCAAAAAATATGGAACAAGATATTACTAGTTTAATAATTTCTCTAGCAGCAATAGAAAACAAACAATATATACTTGAAAAAACTAACGCACTTATTGATAGCCTTGATGAATTATTAAGAAATGAAAAATTGCTTACGTAAGAGATTGATGAGCAAAATTCAAGATACATGAAAATGAAACCACACGTTAACGCAGATAAATGATCGTTGTTAAGTCTGGTGAAAAATAAAAAAGAGGTATTTTTGTGCAATAATTCTAAAAAAATAATTTCGGTGGTTATAAAAGGTGCATCTAATGGATTTTACTACAATTTTGGGATTAGTCGCCGCTACATTAACAACGTTTTCATTCATCCCGCAGATGATAAAAACATGGCAAAGCAAATCAGCCAAAGATGTTTCATATGTCATGCTGATTACTTTTAACATTGGCATTCTTTTATGGCTAATCTACGGAATATCTCTACAAGCCTTGCCGATTATTCTCGCTAACGGGGTAACATTATTTTTTAATATAATAATTATATGGCTTAAAATTAGATATAGATGAACCTGATGATAAGCGTCTGTCACCTAACAAGGGTAGGACTACACATACAAAGTGCCCCTGCGCGGACTTCAAGAATTTTCAGCCCACGTTCGCGAGTGCGTGTCCTTTAGGACAAGGTGGGTTTTGTTCGTGTAGCTCCACCCTTAAGGTGAGAAATTCTCTCGATAATCCAGCCCTTAGAAAAACTTGTGACCTCATCTGTATTTGCCGCTGAACGGCTTTTATTTACTCCCGCAACCCCCGGCACCGACGCTATCCCGACAATTTTTGCTTTCCCCAATGAATACACTGTGGGAATCACTAGCCTAGGCTATCAGGTAGTTTGGGCAACTTTGGCAATGCGTGATGACGTGCAGGTGAGTCGGTTGTTTACCGATACTCACGAACAACTTCCGAGAAAGCCAGAATTACTCGGCTTTTCTATGTCGTGGGAACTCGATTATGTGAATATTTTAAATTTACTTGAATCTTTAGAAATTCCCATCGCCACATCTGCCCGCGATAATAATCATCCCATAGTTTTTGGCGGTGGTCCCGTTCTGACTGCTAACCCCGAACCTTTCACCGATTTCTTCGATGTAATTTTACTAGGGGATGGCGAAGATTTGTTGGGCAATTTTATTAACGCTTACAAAGAAGTTAGAAATGCGTCTAGAGAAATCCAATTAAAAACACTTGCACAAGTACCAGGAATTTATGTTCCTAGTTTGTATGAAGTTGAATATGAAACTTTAGATGGTGCTATCAAGTCGATTAAACCAATCTCCCCAGAAATTCCGGCGATAGTGCAAAAGCAAACTTACCGGGGAAACGTTCTTTCAGCTTCAACTGTCGTCACCGAAAAAGCAGCTTGGGAAAATATTTACATGGTGGAAGTGGTGAGAAGTTGCCCAGAAATGTGTCGTTTCTGTTTGGCAAGTTATCTGACTTTACCTTTTAGAACTGCGAGTGTTGAAGAATCTTTAATTCCGGCAATTGAGAGAGGTTTGGCTGTCACAAATCGCTTAGGATTATTAGGAGCTTCAGTAACTCAGCATCCAGAATTTGAAACCTTACTCAATTATATTAGTCAGCCAAAATATGACGATGTACGCTTGAGTATTGCCTCGGTACGAACTAATACAGTAACTGTACAATTAGCGCAAACCTTAGCCAAACGAGACACGCGATCGCTTACCATTGCCATAGAAAGCGGTTCGGAAAAATTACGCGAAATCATTAACAAAAAGCTGCATAATGATGAAATTATCCAAGCTGCGGTAAATACCAAAGCTGGTGGCTTATCTAATTTAAAACTTTACGGCATGGCAGGAATTCCCGGTGAAGAATCAGAAGATTTAGAGCAAACTGTGGCGATGATGCGTGCCGTAAAAAAAGCTGCGCCAGGATTACGGTTAACACTAGGTTGCAGCACCTTTGTACCCAAAGCACACACGCCATTTCAATGGTTTGGAGTGAATCGTCAAGCCGAGAAGCGGTTGCAATTTTTACAAAAACAACTCAAACCACAGGGAATAGATTTTCGCCCAGAAAGTTACAATTGGTCAATAATTCAAGCATTGTTATCACGAGGCGATCGCCGACTTTCCCAGCTTTTACAATTAACTCGCAACTTTGGCGATTCTTTGGGTAGTTATAAACGCGCTTTCAAACAACTTAAAGGACAAACTCCCGACTTAGATTTTTACGTTCACGCCGACTGGTCAACAGAACAAGTATTACCTTGGAGTCACTTACAAGGACCTCTACCACAGTCTACACTGTTAAAGCACTTGGCTGATGCCACAAGTAAATTTAACTCATCGCCAAAGGAATTACAGCCATTAAAGTTATAATTTTTTAACGTTGCTGAATTAACATATGAAATTCCTAATTTCTCGTACAGGCGTTACGACGGAACGTCTCTCAATACGGTTCGGTTAAGGTAAGAGACGCGATAAATCCCCGTCTCTACAAAGGACTGATTATTGTAAAGACGGCTATTTATCGCGTCTTTGTGATCTATAATTTTCATCAAAAAACCTTATCCGAACGGTATTGGAACGTCTCTACCAAAGCGTAAAAATTTTGAAATCAAATGCAAACAACATCCGAATTTTACTGCGCTTATTGTGGTGAACCTAACGTAACCTTTGTAGACTTGAGCGCAGGTGGACAGCAATCTTATATAGAAGATTGTCAAGTTTGCTGTCGTCCAAACGTTTTATATCTTCGGGTGGATGAAGAAACTTTAGATATAGAAATCGATACAGAATATGAAGGTTGAATTTTAGGTTTTTCTGTCAATGCTTGACTTTAAATACTCTTCAGTAATTAATGCACCCGTAGAAGTTGTTTGGAAATTTCACGAAAGACCAGACATCTTACAACTCCTTACCCCACCTTGGCAACCAGTACAAGTCATGCGTCGTGAGGGGGGACTTGATGTTGGTGCGATTACAGAATTTCGGCTTTTCTTGGGATTATTACCTTTAACTTGGTTAGCGCGTCATACCGAATGTGAAGAATATCGACTATTTACTGACGAACAGATATCAGGTCCATTTGAATCTTGGGTGCATCGACATCAATTTGAACCAGAAAATGGCAAAACTAAATTAACTGATGCTATTGCCTTTTCAATCCCAGGTGGCGATCCAGTAGAATTTTTCAGCGGTTGGTTAGTGCAAGCACAACTAGAAGTAATGTTTCGCTACCGCCATTATGTGACTAAACGAGAGTGCGAGTCAAGTTAAGAGAATACATTTAACAGTAAAATCACGCAAAAAGAACTTTCATTAAAGAATATATGAGCGCTCAGGATATTTACTTGTCCTGAGCCTATTTTTTTCCGATAATAAAAACACTCTTTCTACCGTTATATTACTGAAATTTAACGCCATTAACTAATTAGTAGCGGCGATGATTTTATTGATTAAAACTTGATAAACATGAAATTTTTACAAATACAGTTTAATTGCAAAGGTACTTTAAAGTTAGCTTTGCTGAGTGGAACTTCATTATTTTTACTTACACCGTCAGCAAAAGCCCTACCCGCAAACAACTTAGAGCAATTCAACTCACCGCAAATTTGTCCATCGGCAAAATTGCTACCTAAACGCAGTTTCGATACAGCTAAATATTCTGTTTATATTTGCCGAGGAGATAATCAAAATGCGCTTGGATATTACGTCCGTATCTCTAAAACAGACAATAGCAAAATCACCGTACCTGTAAGTAGCACAACAGGTGAAACTTATATTGCTAGCAAGGGAGAAATAGCATACGCTGTTACCCCATATGAACTGCAAGTAATTAAAAACAAGCGTGTTGTTCTAAAAGAAAGAGTGAATAATGCGATCGCTGGTGATGGTCAACCTCTTGCTAAAGGTTGTCCCGAAGGTGAAAATATCTTTGGTGAAGCCGAAACTAAAAGCTTTATTGTTTATATTTGCGGCAGCAATCTTCCCAGTAACTATATTGCCATTACTAGAAGTGGCAATCGCCGGATCGCGGTTCCACTCTCTAGCTATAATTCTAAAAACGCACCTGAAGCGAATCAGTATATTGCAATTAACGGTGATATGCGTTATGTTCTCACCCGGAAAGTGCTAAGAATTTCTGACAATGGTCAAACCATAATCAAAGAAAAAGTCCTGCGTTGGAATTAAAACACGCAATTAATAGTTAGCACTTCAGTCAGGATAAATGTATCTAAATTAGTCTTGATAAAAACCTTGATTAATGCATCAACAGAATAATCAGAATTTATCGTTTGAGTGATTTTCGCACTTGAGGAAGCGATCGCCCGAAGGCAAGTGTTAGGGCACTGGGCTACAACTAGCGATCGCTTCTTCAAGAAGTGCCATTTGCCTAAATTCCAACTTCACCCAATGCGCGTATCTCCTCGTCGGAATGACCAACCTTTCGTAGTGGCGTAAGGATATCGCGTTCCAGATCCGGGACATAGCAAACAATCAAGCTTGCCGCGCCTTCCTGCGGCTGAGTGGGCACGATTCGCACTCCACTTAGGGCAGCCGGGATGATGCATGACTCCCCTGTAGCGAGTGTCTCGCTTCCACCCCGGTACTCAATTCGCACTGGCGTTGCCACGTTGGAGATCGTCATACAGCGCCACGGGTGATCTGGCTCAATGTGGGCTTCAGTGAGTGTCCAGCGTTCCAGCGCGAAGTACGGTCCAGCGCAGGTGAGGACGTAACGATTAGCGCCTTCTCCGAGTAACAGTCCAGCATTCGGACGAGGCTGGTAGTGGGTTCGCAATTCGTCGAGGGTGGCGTTGATGCACTTTTCCCACTCATCCTCGCTGCGGCTGTTGCCTTGCATGTCGCTCGGCATTACGTCCTCCGCAAGGTCGGATGTTTGTTCGACCTCGAAAATCAAAGTGTCGGGTCCAAAGCTGTGTATCACCCCGCTCGGTACGTAAACGGTGTCGCCAGCTTTGATGGGGAAGCGTGGCATCACTGCATCGTAGTCTTGCTTCTTGAAAGCGTCAAACAATTGCTCGCGGCTGAAACCGGGTTTTATGCCTGCTAAGATGCTGGCACTCGGTGCCGCCCACAAAATATACCAGGCTTCGGTTTTGCCGTTCGGCTCACTGTAGAGGCGTTGGGCGGTCTCGTCGTCGGGATGCAGGTGAATTGGCAGCCGAGCGGAAGCATCAATGAACTTCTGTAGGATAGGGAAGTGGGGTCCGCGCCAGCCTTCACCGACCAGTTCGTCCGGGTGTGCCTCGACCAGATCGTGAAGGGTGCGATCGGCGAATTCGCCATTGGTGACGGTTCCGGACTTGTCCTGATAGTCGCTGATCTCCCACGTCTCGGCAACGGTACCATCGGGGAGATTGCCCTTGCCGAGTCGTTCTTTGATGAGACGACCGCCAAAAACGTAGGTGTTAATGTGGGCAGTTAATTTAATTGGATACCAGTTCATTTATGTTAGTGCGTTAGTGATTCGGCATAGAAATGAAGAGAGCAGGGGGAGCAAACCCCTACATACATAAATCGAGGGGCTTGCAATCAACACATCTTGAATCTCGCGCTCATGCAGTCAAGGCTTCAATTTTTTCTGGTTCTCCACGCATAAATTTGCTCGGCGTAGAAGCCTGGGACAGGCAAACATAAACTCTTTCTCCCCCAGCTTCCCCTGCCCTCTTTGGTCATGGAAGGACGGGCTGACCGCCAGTAACGGGAATGATCGCACCGGAAACGTAGCTGGCTTCAGAGGAAGCAAGCAGCACGTATACTGGGGCGAGTTCCGCTGGTTGGGCGGCACGCTTAATTGGGTACTCTTGCCCGAACTGTGTCACCTGTTCGTTTGGCATCGTCGCTGGGATCAAGGGTGTCCACACTGGACCGGGCGCGACACCGTTAACCCGGATGCCCTTGTCAGCAACCAATTGCGCCAAGCCACCAGTGAAGTTCACGATCGCTGCCTTTGTAGCGGAATACGCCAGTAGTTTCGGCTTTGGCTCAGATGCATTGATGGAGGCGGTATTGATGATGGCGCTACCTGGCTGCATGTGCGGCACGGCGGCTTTGCACAGGTAGAACATCGCGTAGATGTTGGTTTTAAATGTGCGGTCGAACTCTTCTGACGAAATTTCATCGAGGCTCTGTCGCGTCATCTGGAAAGCGGCGTTGTTAACGAGGATATCGATCTTGCCGAACTCACTGCGCGCACGCTCAACAATCTGTTGACAGTGGGACTCCTGCTGGATATCGCCTGCGATCGCGATGCACTTGCGCCCTTCCTTTTCAACGATGTGAACGGTTTCCTGCGCGTCGGACTCTTCATTGAGATAGGCAATCAGCACGTCAGCACCTTCGCGGGCGAAGGCAAGCGCGACTGCCCGCCCGATACCAGAGTCGCCACCCGTGATGATGGCGGCTTTGCCTTGCTGTTTTCCGGAACCGCGATAGGAATTTTCGCCGTAGTCGGGCCTCGGGTTCATCTGTGACTCTAGCCCCGGCACCTCTTGCTGTTGTTCGGGAAACGGCGGCTTCGGTCTTTGTTGCTGTAAGTTCTGTGATGTCATCAATTCTCCTTTCAACCGGGTATTGAGTAAAAAAAGCGCGCAGACGCACAGGGCTACTCTTGTTCGAGCAGCTAGCGCAGCATCTGCTGTGGTAATTCTTATGCGCGTTGTTTGATTCTTTGTTCTTGCTAGTTAACAATTAACTGTGTATTACTTTCTCCAACTTCTAACTACAGAATGAGATTAGTGTTAGATTATTGTGTGTTTCTAAGTACAAATTTATTTGAATAAATTGGCAATTACCGAGCAAGGTAAACGCATCTAAATTTAGCGTGCAAATGCGGTACGATAAAAAAGTGCTAATTTGGTTTCAACCTGGCTAAAGTCATTGCTGGTGTCTGGTGAGAGCTAACGTAGAATATCAGGGTTAGCGATCGCCTGCTTGAAACGAGTTTTGAGGTGGGTATGTTATTGAGGAATGCAATAGCTCTATTCCTCATCTTTCAATCATTCTTAGGTAAACAGTAAATTTTTTCGGAAACTTCAGATTTAAACTCAAAGTTTGACGATTTGTTGTTAATGTAGAAAATTCCTTTAAACTGAAATTGCCCCAGCAAATATATATATAGACTCAAAAGCCTATCATCACAATGGTTTTAATTGTTGAGTTAAGTTGCCGTGTAGCCATCTACATTATTGGTGTCTGTTGGGCGATCGCCAATTATATTAAATAGACCTCAATACTTGTATTTATATTGAGTCTCTTATACCAATTCTGTATGAAGATGCGCTCCTCTACGTCAAACTTATAGATGGGTGCATTTAGTAATTTTGTTATGAGTCGTCCATTCCAAATTGAGATTTCAGAAAGCCAAGAAGAATTGGAAAAAGCTCTCAGACATGCGACAGAGGCAAGCAGCATTCGATTGATTGCAAATGCTCTATTGGCTTAAGAGTGGTCAAGTGAGCAGCAGGCGATCGCGCTTCTGAACGTTTAGGGCGTGATGAAGCAACTATAACTCGTTGGGTGAGAAAGTATAAAGATAAAGGACGAAGGGGCTTGCTTGAAGTAAAACATGCACCAGGGAAAGTTTCAAGCATCAGTGGTTCAGACTTAGAACGCTTGAAACAGCAATTGCAGGAACCATCTGGGTTTCAAAGCTATGGTCAAATTCAACAATTGTTTTCAACACTTTTTGGAGTTACTCTCTGCTGACCTTGGTGATGACATCGCGGTTATCCAGTTCGACCAAGGGTCTTTTCACAAAGCGAAAGCTCTCGATTATCCAGATAATATTATCCCTATTTTTCAACCTCCTCACTCTCCTGAACTCAACCCAATTGAGCGGTTTTGGGAATTTCTCAAATTTAAACTCCAATGGGAAAATTGTAAAACCCTCACACAACTACAGCAGAAGTTAACTGATGTCCTCAAAGAAATTACACCTGAGATGATTGCCTCTCTCACTTCTTACGACTTTATTCTTGAAGCTTTATTTAGCGCAGCTTCATAAAGAAATGGTATTAGGTCAGACTCTTGCATAAATCACAAAATTTGAACCCCACCCCGCCAAAGCTACGCTTTGTCTCCCCTCCCCTTACCAAGGGGAGGGGATTAAGGGGAGGGGTGTTAGTAGGTTTTGACGTGGTGGGTAATGAAGTATCAGCTTACCAAGGGGAGGGGTGTTAGGGAATGAGTGCAAGAGATCTAATCTACAACCTTCTGTGCGATCGCCAAAACAGCTATTTTATACATAGCTACAGATTTGGAACTAAACAGCTGCATTTTTTAACTGGTTAGCATTTCCGGCTTTTGACTACATTGATATTGGGTAAGTTGAGTTTAAAGAAACACGAAGAGTGCTTACTACAAGTTATATTCAGATATTATTTATCCTTATTTTTTAAAGCTTGTCGAGAAACCCACTGAAGTGCTCCAGGAAACAACCGATAAACTGCTTGTGAAAAATTAGCCGAACCAACTAGTACCTCAGACCGTTGATTTTTAACTGCATCCCAGATAGCATTAGCCACATCCTCAGGCTTCTCCACCACAGGAGTTTTTACCACACTATTGAGCTGTTCGCGACGGTTTTTGGTATCCTCCTCATCCTGACCTCGAAAAATTGCCCGGTCTAAAAAATCACTCTTAATTAAGTTTGGGTAAATCCCACAAACATGAATACCTTTCGGCTTTAATTCTGCCTGTAATGCTTCTGTCAAACCTGTGACAGCAAACTTGGTCGTGCAATAGGGGACTAAATAAGGAGTAGCAACTTTACCACCAATGGAACTTAAATTAATAATGCTTCCGCTTCTACGTTCCAAGAAATGAGGCAGAAGGGCATTAATTGTGTGGATATATCCCCATAAATTAATATCTATAACTTGAGACCAATCTCTCAAAGAAAACTGCTCAACTGGTCCGGATGCATAAATACCTGCATTGTTTACCAGTATGTCGATATTGCCATAATGCTCTAACGCTTTTTCTACTGCTGCGTTTACCTGTGATGGTTCTGTAACATCGCAAGAAACGGTTAGTGGTGTTGCATTAGTAACACTTTGGATTTCCTCTGCCGCGCTTTCCAGCGAGTCAATCTGACGCGCTGTAAGAACGAGATCATAGCCTTTGCGGGCAAACATAAGAGCAGTTGCTTTACCAATACCGTGGGAAGCACCTGTAATAAACACTGTAGGAGCCATACTTTAAATAAAAATGCTACTTACTATTTATAGTTTGGGCAATAATTTTCCAGAATCCTTCTGACTAGCGTTAGATTTTCGATAAGAATTTGTCCTATATATTCCTGCTCTCATTTGACTTGATTGTCAGAAGTTATTATTTTAAATTTTCTTTGTATACGCAATTACTATAATCCATTAAAGGAAAATCCTCTATTTGATAGGTTAATGCAATGTTAATTAATACGAAAGCGATACAAGTCTTTCCCCAGAATGCCAAAATCTCATCCTTTGGACTTGTTGATACTTTGGAACCACGGATAGATAGCGTTATGTCTTTACCTGAATAATATGAAATTGTAAATAAACAATTTAGGAAATTTAACAATGGAACCATCACGCCCTAATGCACTCGAAAGCCCCTCGACTATAAACAATAGCAATCCTGTAGGACCATTCCCCACTGATGCAACCGAAACCTCCTACAATGGAAGCGATCGCAATGCGTTCAAATTTGGATTTACTCCTCAAGCTGAACTATGGAACGGACGCTTTGCAATGATCGGTTTTCTTGCTTACCTGCTTTGGGACTTGAACGGTTACAGCGTGGTACGCGACGTATTAAACCTCGTTTCCTATGCCCGCTAAATAATGTTTTAGCTGCTTGGGTCAATCAACCTTCATAAACTTACCCTATAACATCGGACACTCGGAGGGAATGCAAACGATGCTTTCGAGTGTCCTCATATATGTAATAATAGTTAGCACAACTTAACATTTCTAAATATTTAGTTATTTGGCGATGTTGAACATATAACACTAACCTCTAGAATTTTTGAAGCATATGGTTAGTGTAATTACCTATGACTATACTAGGACTTACGCAAGCGTCACAATATAAGGTCAACTGGCACATATATTTCAATTTGCCGTAAATGCTTGTAAGCATTGATTTATAAACCTTAGAGCCATATTAATTCTATGTGACAGTTTTCAGATAAATGTGCCAGTTGCGTAAGTCCTGTATACATAGCGAAATTTTTACCTGCTACCTGGAGAAATAGTGTGATCTCATTAGAACAAGTGCCCAGTCCTCCAATAAAATTAACTACTCAATCGAATAGCGGAGTTTTTATTGCTATTGCCATTATTGCATTATGGGCAATTAGTCTTATTATCTTACTTTCGGTTGACATTACCCACTTTAATTTTTTAATGTTATTGCCAATCATACTTTGGCAAACATTTCTATATACCGGTTTATTTATTACGGCACATGATGCCATGCATGGTGTAGTCTTTCCTCAAAATGTTAAATTTAACCATTTTATGGGGACATTATGCCTTTCTCTTTATGGACTTTTACCATATCAAAAGTTATTGAAAAAACATTGGTTACATCACCACAATCCCGCTAGTGAAACAGACCCGGATTTTCACAACGGTAAACATAAAAATTTCTTTGCTTGGTACTTTCATTTTATGAAGGGTTACTGGAGTTGGACTCAAATTATTGCTTTGATGGCTATTTATAATATTGTCCATTACACAACCCATATACCCGAAGATAATTTAACTTACTTTTGGGCTATACCCTCGGTCTTAAGTTCATTCCAGTTATTTTATTTTGGCACTTTCTTACCTCATACTGAGCCAGAATCAGGTTACAGTGAACCTCATCGTGCCCAAACAATCTCCCGTCCAATTTGGTGGTCATTTATCACCTGCTATCATTTTGGCTACCATGAAGAACATCATGAATGTCCTCATGTTTCTTGGTGGCAGTTACCAGAAATTTATAAAAGCAAGTTAGCTGTTAAGAGTTAAAACTCAGGAGTTAAAGACTTAGATTTAACTCCTAATCCAATTAGCTATTCTTCACCTTGTAGTTTCTGGTAAAGACGGACGCAAAGAAAGATAAACTAAGGGACCGAATAGCGGTATAAGCGTCACTGTCCAAAAAATAAGAGGATTATTCCAGCTTCGACGTGCCATATCATCACCGAGCACAGTTGGGAATAAAAGGCAAAAAAGGCAGAATGCTAAACTCATGCCATGAATAAAGCGATCGCTTTGAAACTGCTGGACAAAATCCCCCCAATCACCAAAGCCAAAACCATAGGCAAGTAAGGGAATTGTACTTAAACTCAAAACAATTCCAAAAAAGCGAGAATCTAACAGATTCAAAAAAGAATCCTTTCGACCAGAAAATGCTTGATTAGAGTTACGCAAAGCCAAATAAGGAATTAAACCTATTACACCTGAGGCTACTGATGCTAAAGCAAAAGGATAAAAAGGAATTGATTGCATCCTACCATCAATAAACAACAACCCGCTGTAAATTAATAGCCAGATACCTATCAAGGCAAATAAAGACGAAATAATTGGATTTATCTCCGAAAAATTCAGAGTAAATATATTTTTCAGTAAAGTTAAGGTGTCATCTAAATGCAGTGGCGGAGACAGCAGTAAAATATAAGCTATAAATCCCACCCATACCAACCAAAGAGCAATTTTTATATTCATATTAAAAAGTAGATATTTCGTAGTAAGCGTTTCAACGCTTATTTAAGCACAAAGCGTGCTTACTACAATACAAAAAAGATGAGGTATTTAGTAGTAAGCGTTTCAAGGCTTTTTTAAGCACAAAGCGTGCTTACTACAATTTAAATTTATAAATTCGCGGCGGGTTGTTGTTTAATAGATACTGTCTCTGCACCATCTTCTAATAAAGGTGGACGCACAGACAAATATATTAAAGAACCCAACAACGGTATCAAGCTGATTAACCGAAGTAACTGAGGATTTTTCACATCGCGACGGGCCATATCATCTCCTACCAATGCAGGAAATACTAGGCAAAGTACGCAGAAATCTAAACTCATTACATGAATAAAGCGGCTAGTTTGCCACTGTTGGACAAAATTTCCCCAATCACCGCCCTGTAAGCCATAAGCAACTAAAATAATTGTGCCTAAAGTTAGCGCAATACCTGTAAAACGAGAATCTAACAGTTTGATGAATAAGTTTTTTTTGCCAGGAAACTGTTTATTTGGTTCGCGTAAAGCTAAGTAAGGTAAAATCGCAAATGCACCAACTCCGAAAGAGGGAATAGCAAACAACCAAGCGGGTATTTTTTGCCCCCTCCCATCAATAAATAATATTGCACTGTAAATTATGGGGAAAACGCCCATAATGTTGAATAGTGCTACTACTAGAGGGTTGATGCCTTGCCACTGTCCGGTAGAAAGGTTTTTAATTAACTCCAATGTATCCGGTTGATCAGGAGGGGCAAACACAAAAGCATAGGTACTAAATCCCAGCCACAGCAGCCCAAAAGCGATTTTTCTCAACATGTTTCAAGTTGGTTAACTGAAAGCTTCCGATAGGTAATCAGCAGCAGCAGATACGACAGCGATCGCACTTTCATAATCTAAGCGCGTTGGTCCCAAAACTCCTACACTTCCTACAGGTATTGAACCTCGGCGATAAGTGGCAGAAATCAAGGTACAGGTACGTATCGGTTCTAGGGGGTTTTCCGATCCAATCCGAACCATTACCCGTGATTTACCCACCTCATCCGCTTCTGGCTCCTCAAATATTAACCGCCACAGTTGGTCTTGTTCTTCCTCCAGCAGTTGGATGATCGTTTGCACTTGTTGTAGTTGAGAAAATTCTGGCTGGCGCAAAACTTCTGCTACACCGCGAATCATAATTTGTGTAGCAGATGGTGTAACAGTGCGACGAGCTAATTCTGCTGCTGAGTGTTTCAAAAATTCTCCGTAACGTTGGAACTCTTGATCTAACTCCGTCCAGTCGAGAGTCGCTAATTCTAACAAACTCCGTCCCCGCAAGTGGCTATTTAAAAAGTTAGAAATAATCTGCAACTCACGATCCAGGACTTCTGGCTCAAGTTGTGTTTCTGGTGATGCTGCTGGCAAATCCATTAATGTCGAATGCGTCTCATAAGCATCCGTCACTACAATCAGCATTACCCGTCCCGCTTCAATTTGGACCATTTGCAAATGTCGCAATGTTGCTCGTTCGGTTTGTGGCATGGTAATCAAACTAATGCACCCACTCAAGGTTGCCAATATTTGCCCTGCTCCTTGCAGTAGAGCCTCTAAACTCCAATCTTCCCACTTGAGGCGCTTTTGAAGTACCGCTTCTACCTCTCGTGATAAATTTTCTGAAGGTGTAATCAGCTGGTCTACATAAGTGCGATAGCCAGAGTCAGAAGGTACACGTCCAGCAGAGGTGTGAGGTTGGTAAAGCAACCCACCTTTTTCTAAGAAACCCATCACGTTGCGAATTGTGGCTGAACTAACACCTAGGTCATATTCTTCAAGCAAAGCTTTAGAACCCACAGGCTCTGCGGTAGCGATGTAGTGACGTACCGTTGCCCAAAGTATATGCTGTTGTCGATTGGTCAGCTTGACTTGCATAGGGAATATTTTACTGAAGCCGAATTTTATTAGACTTTGAAAAAATTATTAATTTTTTAATTAGAATAACAAATTATTTACTTCTATTATAATTAGTAAAACTAAACTCCCAAATTTATCTCTTATGAGAATTTGGTTTTAGTTTTTGACGTATATTTACACAAATTTTTATTAAGTTATGTCGTGTACTTTTGAAAAATCGAAAAATACACTTAATTTTTGATAATTTTAGCAAAATATTAATTTTTGCAACTATTGTTAAGCTTTTCTTACAAAACCATAAAGTTATTTAGTATTGTATTCACAATAGCAAAAGTCAACCGGAAAAGTAAGTCCTGGCAGATAAAGAAGAATTTGGGTAGAACCTTGTTTAACCTAGTAGTCTGTCAAACTCATTTTGACGGTTAGAGAGACGCCATAAATCGCCGTCTCTACAGAAAATCTATCCGTCAATTAGTCGTTGACGCACTACTAGGGTGTTAGGCAAAAGCGAAAACACGTTTTAATCCTAATAATGAGGAATCGAAGGGTTTACAAAGGTGGAGTAAGCATCAATACCGCCTGCAATATTTTTAACATTTGTAAATCCTTGACCAACTAACCACTGACACATCTGAGCCGAACGAATGCCGTGGTGACATAGTACAAGGGTTTCCGCGTGAGGATCAAAACGGGTGGGAATTTGATCGCCCCATTCGGCAAATTGACTCAGGGGTAGATTGACAAAGCCCTCAATGCTAGCGATCGCCAATTCTTGTGGTTCGCGCACATCCACTAGCTGAATATCTGGATCGCCTGAAGTCAGACGTTGTGCCAGTTCCTCTACATTAATTTGGCTAATAGGTTGAGTATTCATAGATTAGGTATTGGGCAATGGGCATGGGGCAATGGGCATTGGGGAGCCAGTGCGTTGCGCGGGTTCCCCGCGTTGAAGCATCTGGCGTCATGGGGCATTGGGCATTGGGCATTGGAATAATTCTTCCCCTTTCCCATGAGTCCCTTTTCCCGTCTTCCAATGCCCTATTCCCCATTCTTTATTTTTAATAGATTTCTGCTCAGGTTTCGGTAATACACTAAGTTTTAGTATTAATACCGCATTCCCAGGTTGAGAAGGCGGTTTCACATTGTTGTGTGTAAAAGCCGCAAAGCGGTCTGTGAAAGAAAATTATGAGGCAAAACTCATTGTTTGGTTTCCTAGCAGCTGGTGTGATTGTGCTGCTATTGATTGTTGTCGCAGGCTTTTACTGGTTCTTTGGCAAAAGTCCGGCTAACCTCGTTGGTGACGGAACTGCTTCGGAACCAGGTGCTGCTATTTTCGTGTCTAAAAACGCGCCAGTGATGGTATCAATGCTAATCAATCCTGATCGCTTGCAGGCTAAGAGTAGCGATCGCGAACTGTCAAAATTGAAAACAAGTTTATTAACTAAGAGTGGCATTGATTATAAACAAGATGTTCAACCCTGGTTGGGCAACGAAATTACACTAGCTGTCACCAGTTTAGACATTGATCGTGACCCAGCAAATGGGCAGAAGCTAGGGTATCTAATGGCACTAGCAAGTAATCAAGCGGAAAAAAGCCGCGAGTTTGTCGATCTGTTATTTTCCAAACGGGCGATCGCTGGCGAAAACTTAGTTGTCGAACAATACGAAGGCGTAAAGCTGATTTCTGACACTTCCCTATCGGAAAAAGGTTTGCTTGTCGGTGCATCTGTAGGCGATTTTGTCTTATTCGCCAACGATCCAAAAGTGCTGCGAGATGCAATTAATAACGTCCAAGCACCGGATCTCAATTTGACAAATTCTCTCCAATACCAGAAAGCGCTGAAAGAACTGCCCAAAAACTCTTTAGCTGCGGCTTTTCTCAATCTTCCCGCTGTAGCCGAATGGCAAAACTTAAAGCTGTCAGAAGCAACTTATGACAGCCAAATAGTTTCCTTAGCGTTGAACTCGAAAGGACTGCTTGCAGAAACGAGCTTACTGGCATCATCGGCAACATCGCCCCCATCTTCACAACTTTCGCAACCTGTCGGAGCATTGAATTATATTCCGGAAACAGCAGGTTTAGCAATCTCCGGCGTCGATTTGAGCAATTTGGATAAGAGCGATTTAGCTCAACTTTGGAAACAAGTGACAACGGCAATATCTGGATCGCAGAAAGATATTACTTTGAGCTTGGTGCAACCCTTAGCGGATGTAGAAAAAGGCTGGGGTATCGATTTGCGTCGTGATATTTTCAGTTGGGTGCAAGGTGAATACGCTATAGCATTGTTACCTCATGAACAGCAAATTAATCCTGATTGGGTTTTCGTTGTGGAAAAATCTGAAGGTGTTCCTGAAGCGATTTCTCGGTTAGATGCGATCGCCTCCTCCCAAGGATTAACCGTTAGTTCCCTCACCCTAGACAATCAAAAAATCTCCACTTGGACAAAGTTAACAACCGTGATTAATAACACCGATCGCGGTTCGGAATCAATTAACCTCAAAGCAAAAGCGCAAGGAGTACATACAAGTTTAGGAAATTACGAAATTTTTACTTCTTCAATTGATGTGATGAATCAAGTCCTAAAAGTCAAGGATAATTCCTTAGTGAAAAATCGCGATTTCCAAGATAGTATCGCTGCGATTCCCCAACCGAATCAAGGCTATCTTTACCTCGATTGGGCGAAGAGTCACGAGATTGTAGAACGTGAAATACCGATTCTCAAGCTAGCGGAAGTAGTCGCTAAACCGTTTCTGGAAAAAGTGCGATCGCTCATAGTTAGTAGCTACGGTAGCGATACCGGATTGCTCAAAGGTGGCATCTTCTTCCAACTTAATCAGTCGTAACCTAAAGGGCATTGGGCAGGAGGAAGGGGCAGGAGGAAGGGGGAAGGGGGAAAGGGAAAATATTTCTTCTTTAAAAGTCCTTTCCCCTTTACCCCTCTTCTAATCCCCATCCCCCCTCTCTTTGCTTAACAAAAACCTTTATTGTGCCACATTAATATGTGCCACACATACAGAAATATACCTGATTATTCTTTCTAAAATAAGTATATAAAGAAACCATAATTACCCTGTTGGAGGGCTAATATGAAATATTTTCGCCCCCGACTTCAGTTGCGAAGCGGCTTAATTTTAGCAATGTTGAGTGCTATTACTGCTACGCCTGTGATGGCAAATACATCAAATTTTGGTAAGTTAACTTTGGCACCAGGGTTTCCCCCAGCACAAGCAACAGTACAAGGCTATACTGGCGGTTCTTATTCATTGTCTGCAATTAGTAACCGCGATCGCGACAGAAATGCCTGTATTGGCTTTGCCGCTCCGAAGCCAGATCATGTAATGGTTTTGGAAAAAGACTTTCCCCAGTTGAGTATACGAGTAAACAGTGGCGGTAAAGACACCACTTTACTCATCCAAGGGCCAGACGACGGAAGTATCCGTTGCGGTGATGACACTGGTAAAAGAAAAGATGCCAGCATTCAAGGTACTGACTGGAAAGCAGGAAGTTATAAAATTTGGGTAGGTACATTTAATTCTGGCGACAAAGGTAACTACACTCTCAGAGTCCAGGAATAACGAGGAATAAGGATTAGGGACGCTTGAAAAAGCGATTATTCACATATATCTGTTTGTCCCCAGTCCTCAGTCACCAGTCACCAATACTTAATCTGTATTAAGAGCGATCGCACTTGGAAGGATAAAATAAACAGGTAGCTCGTTTTGCTTTCCGAGGGTACTATAAAAGTGCTATCTACACTGCGTACAGACTTTCGCATAATTTTTGAACGTGATCCAGCCGCCCGTAACTGGTTGGAGGTATTATTTTGCTACCCTGGTTTGCAAGCCTTGCTATTTCATCGCCTGGCTCACCGACTGCATATAATTGCTATCCCCTTTATCCCCCGGCTGATTTCTCACATTGCTCGGTTTTTGACTGGAATTGAAATCCACCCAGGCGCAACTATTGGCAAAGGTGTATTTATTGACCACGGTATGGGCGTGGTCATTGGTGAAACAGCGATTATCGGCGACTATGCCCTAATTTATCAAGGTGTCACCCTTGGCGGAACTGGTAAACAAAGCGGCAAGCGCCATCCAACTTTAGGCGAAAATGTCGTAGTCGGCGCCGGCTCGAAGGTACTGGGTAATATTCAAATTGGTAACAACGTCCGCATCGGCGCAGGTTCAGTTGTTCTACGGGATGTGCCTTCCGATTGTACTGTCGTAGGCGTACCCGGTCGTATTATTTATCGTTCTGGAGTGAAAGTTTCTCCTTTAGAACATAACAACTTACCTGATTCTGAAGCCGAAGTAATTCGCGCCTTAGTTGACCGCATAGAGTTGTTAGAACAACAAATACAACAGCTTCAACAACTTCAATCTTCTGCAAAAACTCCTGTGATGGCAGGTAAGTTCGTCGGCAATGAAGGTGAAGAATCAGACAAGACATTACGCTGCAACCTCAGAGATAAGGCTATTCAGCAGTTTCTTGATGGTGCGGGGATTTGAAGGCATTAGACCTATGAGCAAAACCTTCATTGAATGATGAGTGCAAAAATTAAGCGATCACTAATCCAAAAACGATGTTTTCTATCACTGTTTTTGGATTATTTTCATTCGTTAGGTATATTGATAAATGCGTCATAACCTTAACCTGCCACCAATTATGATTAAAAGTAGGTAGAGCCAAAACAAACATATGCCAGTTGTTGCAGCCAAATCTTATGTAGAGTATCGGAACGATGCTTACTGGGTCGAAGGAACCTGGATTTCCCTCGACTCCGTTGTTTATGCCTTCCGAAGTGGATTATCACCTGAAAGCATTGTTCAGTCTTTTCCGTTACTAACATTGGAACAAGTTTATGGGGCGATGGCGTTCTATCTAGCTAATCGCGTTGAGATAGATTCTTACCTGGCAGCCCAGGAAGTAGCTTTTGATGCTATGCCCCAACCCCTACAAACTACTGATCCTGCTTTATACAATAAGCTTATGGCAGCTAAGTCAGCGAGTCAGTGAGCAGGATCGTGAGTATTCGTTACCAAGCCGATAATGCTGTACCAAATAACCGTCAAACTTGATGCTGATTCTGTTTACCATCAACCATATAGATTAGAAGTTGATCATTTTATTCTCGACGTAATACTTGGTCACAATAAAGTGGTAGAAGCTCTGAATATTGCTTTAAGGGTAAAGAATTACCAAGACTTTTTGCCTGAAGTTAGCTCAGACATAGAAAGTCGAATTACTCAAATAAAATTGCGCGATTCATCATTGTCATTTTTTCTAATCGACCTCGCACAGTATATCGAATCTCTCGGTAGTTTTTGGTTTGGGATCAAAAAAATCTATTGGGAAAGTCCTAAAAGGGGGTGGGTAGCTGAAACACCAGAAGAAGAAAAGGATTTGGAGCTTATAACAAACGACTTCCAGCAAGAGTCTCATGAGAATAAATGCTATAGAAAAATGGCACCAGAAATGCTAGAGTCTTTGATAAAGAATCGTCAACTTCATCGAAATCTAGTTCTACCAATGTCCTTTTACCGAGAAGGATGTAATGAGTTTAGCTCAAAAAGATATACAAGTTCTTTCATTAATTTTTACTTTTATCTAGATGATTTATATGGTCAAGGTAAAACAAAAAATAAAGAGGTAGAAAGCCTATTTAAATCGTCAGAACATATTAGAAATGCGTTTGAAGAAGCAATACGTTTCTTTCAAGATAAGGAAAATTCTGAAAATTGCGAGGAGTTGAAAAAATTTCTGGAAATGGAAAATAAAACCTTTAGTGTTGATGGGCTAATTGAACTGATTGTACAAATACGTGGCAACCTATCACATTTTTCTCAGAAGAGTTCTAAGAAGAAGGGACATCCCTTGAATCAGAGAGACTTCAGAAGTGTGGCATTGTTAATGAACTCAATTTGTATATTTACATTTAGAGAGCTTACAACTGGTGATCAACCAAAATAGTAAATAAGGTGCATAGTCCTTAAAGATACCCCTTAGTCTCCCTTAAAAAGGGGGAAATAGAGCCATTCTTAGCCCCCCTTTTTAAGGGGGATCGAGTCTTATCCGAACCGTATTGTCTAGTCCCCATTCCCCATTTCCATCAAGGATTAATTTCTTGGCTAGACCAATGTTGCTGCTGGTAGAGTCGGCGGGAAAGTCACCTTTCCCGTCTCTCTTTCAAAACCGTGCGTGAAAGTTTCCCTTCACACGGCTCCTCAATGATTCGGCGCTTGTCATGCGTACCTTCTAGAATTAAAACGGATTAGTTTCTAGATATTCATCCGTTAATTCTTCAGTATTGGTAGGTTTTCTATCCGTTACTGATTTGACATCGTGGCAGTGTCTATGAAGTAATTGGAAGTTTTCGTATTCGTCTTTACCACCCATTATTTTGGGGATTATATGGTCTACTTCCAGTAAATCATCGTGTTTAAACATCAATCCGCAGTGAGGGCATTTTCCTTTTTGTTCCTTTAAGAGAATTGCTACTCTTTTCGGGGCTTCTGGATGTTTTCCCATTCTTTCACTCCAGTAGATAAAGTCGCCATCGTAGGGACTTCTATTGTTTTGTACTTTTATGTGTCTCACAATTGGAGTTTCTGTGTGCCTATACAATTTACTACCGGAGTGCGCCGCAAATTCCCAGTTGTTGTTACCTATTGTTCGCCAATATTTCTTGGTTACTTCTTTGGCTTTACTTCCTGTGCATTTGCGGTTTCCCCAAGCTCTTAGTTTTTCATAGATTAGATGGTCACATTTTGCGTAAATTTCTTTACTTACTTGTGCAGAATAATAATTACACCATCCCTTAATTACCGGGTTAAGCCTGGATATTAATGTCGCTTGTGAGGCGTTATGATGAATGTCTATTATTTTCCCAATCTTCTCAAGATGTTTTTTGACTTTTTCAGGGCTTGGGGTAATCAGTGTATTAAAACCCAGTATCTTTCCTTTAGTATTTCTAGAAGACCTATAAGCACCTACTTTATATTGCCTTACGTTAAATCCGAGAAAATTAAATCCTTCAGATGTGTGGACAATTTTAGTTTTACTGGGGTTTAATTTTAAGCCCATACCATTTAACCATTCGGCTATAACATGTTGGCAGAATTCCACTACTGCTTTTTCTTCGTGCATAATCACAAAGTCATCTGCATATCGAATTAAACTTAGGCTAGTGAGGTTTCTACGCTTTTCTCCCGGTAGAATTTCTGCGACACGTTTAATTTGATTTTCCATACCATGAAGGGCGATATTTGCTAATAAAGGGGATATAACTCCTCCTTGTGGGGTTCCTTCAGTGGTGAGAAATAGTGAATTTCCATCCATTACACCCGCCTTAAGCCATGCTTTGATTTGATATCGTAAAGTTGGAAATGTATTTACTTTATCTATCAAAGCATCATGGTTGATTTTGTCAAAGCATTTTGATATATCAGCGTCTAAGACATATTTATCTTTTTTACTGATAGAGCCAAATATTGCCCCGATTGCGTCATGGCATGAGCGTCCTGGTCTGAAGCCGTAGGAATTTGGCTCAAAACGAGCTTCCCATTCGGGTTCAAGCGCTAATTTTGCTAACGCCTGCAAAGCGCGGTCATACATTGTCGGTATTCCCAAAGGTCGCTTTTCGTTACTTCCTGGTTTAGGAATCCATACCCTCCGCGTGGGTTTGGATTTGCCAGTGATTCTCAATTTATTAACTAGGCTTAAACGAGCTACTGGGGACAACGATTTAACACCACCCACTCCTGCCGTTTTCTTGCCAGTGTTATCTTGAGTGACCTTTCTTACCGCGATGCACTTTGCTGACCAAGACCTGATTAAGGTTTTTTGAAGTTTGCGAATTGACGCTACATCACCACGTTGTGAGGCTCGAAATATTCGTTTTTGAAGCTTGAATACAGCTTTTTCTAGCTTTCGCCAGTTAAGTTGATTCCATTCCGCCGTAGTCATTTGACTCGTTTTAGACATATTTACTTCTACTTTCAACTATTTCATCCAAATCATCGTGAGAACGTCAGCATATCCTGAGCATTACCTCAGGCTTTCGCTTCTTTCTCAATCCTGCCCCAATATCGCTTGCGGATGGTTTCCTGCTCAGTTATCGACCTTACTGAGAGCGTGATATTAGGGTTAATTCGTTCCGAACAGTTATTGATTGAACTTTTAGGGCGACACTATTCACCGGGTTTTTTTGGAAGTGCTTGTCAGTCGATAGACGAGTCGCTGACTCCTTATCCTTGCCTTTTTGGCTTGGGTTAACAGCCTTATTTACCCATCTACTATGACGATGATTCAGACATGTCTTTGCTTACGCTACCCATGAGTTCTTGCTTGATAGTTACCAGATTAGGCTTCTAGTATTTCTACCTTTTCACCCCGCTTCACTATATGAGATACCACCTCGTACAGTGGGGGTGACGCTTTCAACTCAGCACCTGAGTGGTAGGACTAGACTTTACAAGTCTTCACCTACATAACTGTTCAGTTGTCATGGTTCTATGAAAAACCAAGCTAACCATCCCTGAGTATTTCTACTCATTTAGGCTAAACGAATCGCACCATCTAAGCAGTATAAATAGCGGTTTTGTGGATCACCTTTTAATTCCAGGTGGTCTACTTGTATGGGATCAAGTAGCAGTAGGCAAAAGTTTGTTAAAGGTTGAGTACGATCGGGTGGTGGTGGATTAAAAGCTGCTGGATCTTCAACTCTAGGTTTACCAGGATCAGCCCAACCAAATTGTAACCGTGCTGCATCACTTAGCTCTTGCCAAGTGCTGATACGTGCTTTATCTAAAGTGGAGTCAAAATTATCACATCCTACTAAAGTCAAGCAGCCAGCGATACGGAATTGTTCTCGTGTATTGGGGAAATACCAGCAAGCTTCAGCCCAAGCTTGCTGCTGTATCTGGTCGGCTTTCTCGCTACGGGCATCGGTGATAAATTTTAGCTGGTTGCTGCCCTCAAGAAAGCCACGAAAGACAACGGTACGATTAGCAGGGCGATTATTTGCCCGAACTGTTGCCAGTTGGAGATAACGGGCATAAACAAGGCTGCGGTTGCGATGAAGCGCACGAGCAAGAGGCGATCGCCGCATAACAATAAGCCCTGATGTGGACGGTAGTAATAGCCTAAACCTTTGGGCAAAACAGATAATATTCTCCTACTATTTGTTGCCTTACAATGGACACTAAACCAAGAAAATTGCGAAGCTGGCAATAGACCTCTTGCAAAAGTCTTTTTGGCACTGTCGTGAGAAGCTTTTTTCCTACCCTTTCCCCTTTCCCCTACTTCTGCAAGAAGTCTAATGAATACCACAGATAATTCGCCAATGGACGATCGCTCGTCAGCAGATGTAATATCTGTGACAGAGTTACAGCACCAACTTAATGACTTACTCAAGCAACTATCACCAGAGCGCTTACAGGTACTTGCTGATTTTGCGGCTTACTTGGCAAATGCTGAAAGCGAAGCTGCAACCCAAGAACTTTTAGCAATTCCTGGATTGTTAGAGCGAGTTAAACAAAACCAAGCAACCCCTAAAAGCCAATACACAAATTGGAGAACTCTTCGCTCCGATGTATGAAGTTTTGCTACATCCCGATGCTCAAGAGGTATATGTCAACGCTGACAAAGCCCTAGTGAAAAAAATCGCTCGATGCTTGGTGCAGCTAGAACAAACTCCGCGATCGCACCCAAATATTAAAGCCCTCAAGGGAGATATGTAGGGTACTATCGTTACCGAATCGGGGATTATAGGGTCATCTACTTGGTAAACGATGAGGTAGTACAGGTATTTGTTGTGGCGATCGCTCATCGTAGCGAAGCATATGAACCATGAATCCGATTTAGTAAGACTTAGGCGACAGCTACTCAAAAGTGAGTATCGCACCCTAACTACAGCAAAGCGATCGCTCTCCCCATATATTCCCACAATGCCGCATCACCCATACCTCGACTTGCAGCTTCAACTTCTTCCTGCTGATACATCGTTGTTAAGGATTGCTCAATTCCCGGATTCCCACCTGTAAACTCATCAATAAATTCTCCCAACGTTTGGCAATATTTTGCACGGAAACGTTTACTGAAACGGTGCCTTTTTCCATTGCCTATTCCCATCAAGGATTAATTTCTTGACTAAACCACTGTTGCTGCTCATTTAAGCAGTATAAATAGCGGTTTTGTGGATCACCTTTTAATTCCAGGTGGTCTACTTGTATGGGATCAAGTAGTAGTAGGCAAAAGTTTGCTAAAGGTTGAGTAGGATCGGGTGGTGGTGGATTAAAAGCTGCTGGATCTTCAACTCTAGGTTTACCAGGATCAGCCCAACCAAATTGTAACCGTGCTGCATCACTTAGCTCTTGCCAAGTGCTGATACGTGCTTTATCTAAAGTGGAGTCAGAATTATAACATCCTACTAAAGTCAAGCAGCCAGCGATACGGAATTGCTCCCGTGTGTTGGGGAAATACCAGCAAATTTCTGCCCAAGGTTGCTGCTGTATCTGGTCGGCTTTCTCGCTACGGACATCGGTGATAAATTTTAGCTGGTTGCTGCCCTCAAGAAAGCCGCGAAAGACAACGGTACGATTAGCGGGACGATTATTTGCTCGAACAGTTGCCAGTTGGAGGTAACGGGCATAAACAAGGCTGCGGTTGCGATGAAGCGCAGCAGCGAGAACCGATCGCCAAGGAGCAGTACACATAATAGAATTCATAATAAAATTAAAACTTTACTGCAAGTCAGTGCAGTCCTAGAGCTAGCGCAAATCGAAAAAAATTGCAATCTTTCACGTTACATCTACTTGGCGTATAGTCATAATCTGTCGGAGAATAACCAACAATATTTGACTCATGGTTCGAGAACTTGAACTAAAACGCCTTTTGGCAAAGTTTCCAGAAACTGCCCCAGCTGCTAATCCAGTATTTTTTAGAACCTATAGCCGTGCCTTACAGGTAGGACAAAGGGAAACATGGGAACGAGTATGCGATCGCACACTCGGAGGCTTAACCAATGTGGGAAAGCTACGCCCAGAAGAGGCTTCTATACTCAAAGAAATGCAGCAAAACCTGAAGGCTCTGCCCAGTGGACGCTGGCTGTGGGTTGGCGGTACAGACTGGATATCCAAGCCCAAAAACTTTTCTGGGGGTTATAATTGCACCTCCACCAACCTCCAAGACTGGAATGCTTTTGGCTTGATGATGGATCTGGCAATGATGGGTTGCGGTACCGGTGCCGTCATCGAACCAAAATATATCAGCCAAATTCCCCCCATCCGCAATCGCCTAAATGTAACCGTAAAAGGTGAAATTGGCAGTATCCCTGTTGAACAGCGTCGGGAATTTACAGAAACCAAAATAACAGGAAATTCCGTCACCATCCACGTTGGAGATAGCCGTCAAGGTTGGGTTGAATCATATCAAACACTTTTAAAACTCTCTAGTGATGAAAGATTTTCTGGAGAAGTTGAAGTTATTGTTGATATCAGTGATGTGCGTAAAGCCGGAGAAACTCTCAAGGGTTTTGGTGGCGTTGCTAACCCGGTGAAATTGCCTGGACTGTATGAAGGTTCTGCATCCATCCTTAATAAAGCTGTCGGACGGCAATTAAATTCAGTTGAATGTTGTCTGTTGATAGACCAAGCTGCTGTCACAATTGTTGCAGGGAACATCCGGCGTAGTGCGGGGATGCGTCAGTTTGATTCTGAGGATCACCTAGCAGCCACCGCCAAAGATAATTTATGGCAGCAAGATAGCGAAGGCAACTGGCGAATCGATCCAGAGCGCGATGCTCTGAGGATGGCAAACCATACCAGAGTTTTTCACCGCAAGCCAACATTAGAAGAGTGTACTGATGCTGTCCGCAAACAGTATTATAGCGGCGAGGGTGCAATTCAATGGGCTGGTGAGGCTGTAGCCAGAGCTAATTGTGATTTGCTGTCAACTCAAAGTTTGAAAACTGATTTTTTACAAGCTTACGAAGAAGGAACAGCAAAACAGTGGTTGCAAAAAAACTATCCTCATCTTGATGCATCGGAGCTAGAACATCGTTTAGCTCGATATGCTTTGAATCCGTGTGGTGAGTGATTTTGCCTCACGTTAAAAACCTCGCAAAAACGGGGAAGGCTGAGATGCTAATCCCGTGGTAATCAAAGGAAGTAAAAAGCCTTTGACACCGTACAGCGTAGAGAGTGAACCTAGATTACAATCAAAATTCGTATCTAGAATATAATCTTCTCCAAGAGTGCGGGGGCATGTGTGAACTTAAATAGGTTGAAAGATTTTTTTCAACTCCTGTATGACTCAATCAAAAAGGAATACAACATTCTGGACACTAGAACAATATGCCAGATTTGTAGGAAAACCATCTGGCAGAAAGGAATTCCTCTATTATTTGAAGTCACATATGCAAAATGTACGCGGAGCTACTGCTAATCATGAAGCAGTAGAACTAGGGGATAAAAAGCCTCTAGGATAACAAAATATGGAAATCATAGGCAGTAATTTCCACTGTAATCTTTCAGAGGTTCACCTCAATCAGATTGACCCAAATAACTATAAAGAACAGGAGGAAGCTTTCACCGCAGGAGCGCTATCTGTAGCCGCACTTTTACATCACAAATTTATTGAGCCTCGCTATCAATACAGCCGGGAATTAGACCCGATTGTCGGCGTTTCTTTCACAGGTTTATTTGATTTCTTTGTGAATGCTTTTGGCATTGATTGGTTGCGCTGGTGGGCAGAAGGTAGACCAAAAAATGCTCAAGGGATAGCGTTTAAGCGAAAAGAGGAAGAATACTTAACCTCATGGAAAGACATTGTGCATCGTGTTGTTTGGGATTATTGCGATCGCCATAATTTCAAACGACCAAATCGTTGCACTACAGTTCAACCAAGTGGCACCAAATCTTTATTAACTGGTGCTAGTCCGGGATGGCATCCTCCCAAAGCACAAAGATTTCTTCGCAGGATCACCTTTGGGAAAAAGGACCCAGTAGCTTTAGCTTGTATTGACTATGGCTATAATGTCATTCCCTCCCAATCTGATAAAGATGAAAACGGCAATTTGTTAAACGATCCCTTTGATCCCAGATGCTCAGAATGGTTGGTAGAAATTCCCGTTGCCGTACCTTGGGCTGATATACCTGGGGTTGATGAAATTGATATTAGTCAATTTAGTGCGATCACCCAAATGGATTTTTACATGCAGGTGCAAAAATTTTATGTCACACATAACACTTCTGCCACCATCGAACTACGGGAAAACGAAGTAGAAGCGCTATCACATTTTATTTGGCAAGCTATACAAAATGATGAAGGTTACATTAGCGCTGCACTTCTCGCACGCTTTGACGATCATCAAACTTTCCCACGTTTGCCATTTGAGCCGATCACCAAACAAGAGTATGAGCAACTGCTTCATGAAGTAGAAATTCGCCGGCAAAGTGATGACTTTCATACTGTGTTAAGTCGCTATGATTCCGGTGAGTTAATGGAAGCAGGACCTGCCGGTTGCGACTCTGATAAGTGCATGATGCCTGAACAAAATCCGATGTAAATAGTAGATAATTCCTGCGGTGGATGTAACTGTTTTCGTTACACCATCGCTTTTTTTATCGCTCTGCTACAAATGTCAATTCTCTGTCAAAATGCCGTAAAGCTTGCGATCGCACGTTTTGTTTGTATAGCCACACCTTCGAGGGTGACGCTGCTTACACCACTACAGCCAAACAAAGCCTTGAACAACAAGTTACGATAAATTAAGCAGTCATAATTTTTCACACCACCATTAGGAGATTCTTTATGTTTATTGATGAATTGTCACCAATCTTTAAACAATTTACCCAGCACCCAGGCTCATTTATGGGTGGGTTCTTCTCTGGTATACTTCGACTCCATCTTGCTGACGATCCGGTTAAAAGCTGGCTCAACCAACAGCTAGGCTCAACTACTTTTGGTACTAGCACGAGTCAAGCACATAATGGCAGAACCAGCGGTCCTCAGTCAATAGATATTGACTAAATTTTCGTATTTCTAAAGAATTTCACATAAATAGGGAGGCGTTGGATACAACGTCTCTATCTCTTACAAAAATTTAATATATTTTATACATAATTCAAATAGAGCATCTTTACTTTGTGTATAAATAGCTTGCTTTTCATAGGAAAGTCCACAGCTTTAACTCAAATAACCTTTTAAACAATTAGTATAATTATATACTTAAATATAATTCTCTATAAAACATATAAGCGTAACTGATTATAAGTTTTGAGGGTTTGTAAAATCTCATACTTTGAATAATCGCACAATCAGTTATTATATGAGCGTATGCGTAAGTTCAGCCTGATCGCTAATCGATTAGTAGATAATCCAACCATTTTGGTTGTTAATCTACAACATCCGCACTTTGGTGACTCGGATACGAAGAAAGCAATCTTTGAAATTTGTTAAATTTCTATAGCTGAACTCATAGCTTCTAGTTGAAATTTACGTTATCCCACATGACTATTTACGTTGGAAATCTCTCCTACCGCGCTAGCGAAGCCGACTTAAAAGAAGTTTTCGCAGATTACGGTGAGGTCAAAAGAGTCGTCTTGCCTACTGACCGGGAAACTGGACGACTGCGCGGCTTTGCCTTTGTAGAAATGTCCGAAGAGGCTCAAGAAGATGCTGCTATTACAGAGTTAGATGGCGCAGAATGGATGGGGCGTCAACTTCGAGTTAACAAAGCAAAACCCCGCGAGGAGAGCCAACGAAGCAGTTGGGGTAAAAAACAAGACTATTAAAAAGGACGAATTGCTATAGTAGCAAATTGTTTTCTAGTTAAGCAAGACCTAAGTCACTAAAAACTAGAAACAATTAACAATCTTTATAAATCCAGAGAGTTTCTCCGACAAGTTGTGACGCATGGAGAAATGTCACGACTGGTCGGTTTTCTGATTCTTAAAGACACACCTAGCATTGGGATTGACACTCAGGGTCTTTTGGTCGAATATCTCAACAACTTTGCTTGCTGTCCCCAAAGCAACCTCTATGACCGCGTAACATCCATAGACTAAAAGTCAAGAAATAGAGAAAAATCTTGACAAAAATCATTGAATTCTACAAGCTTAGGTAGATTTGCCCAAGTCTGAGATGATCCAAGGGGCGATCGCGCTTTTGCACAGACCGAAAAAAGCTTCAAATATTTAGTTTATCTAAAATCATCTTTAAGTTATCAAATTACCTTTTTAAGATAGAGGCATAAACAAAATGAAGGTTGAAGGATAAACGATGAAAAAAAGAAATTAGTACAAACGAACTGATTAATTTGTTTAAGCTTACTTCCAACTTCATTTTTTACACTTCATCCTTCAGTTGACCTCAACCAACAACTAGTCGTTAGGAAGGACTGAAACATGGCTAAAGCGCCAGAATCATTTGAGTTGTCTAACAACGACATGACCGATAAAAGCTTAGATCGTGATTGTACAACTTTATCTCGTCACGTCCTACAGCAATTTCAGAGCTTTTCGCCCCAAGCACAAGATTTAAGTGCGCTGATGAATCGCATAGCCTTGGCTGGGAAATTAGTTGCCCGTCGCCTCAGCCACGCTGGGTTAATGGAAGGTGTTCTCGGATTTACAGGCGATGTGAATGTGCAGGGAGAATCCGTCAAAAAGATGGATGTCTATGCCAACGAGGTATTTATCTCGGTATTTAAGCAAAGTGGCTTAGTTTGTCGCCTAGCTTCCGAGGAAATGGAAAAACCCTACTACATTCCGGAAAACTGCCCGATTGGTCGCTACACACTGTTGTACGATCCAATAGATGGCTCATCTAATACCGATAACAATCTCAGTTTGGGTTCGATCTTTGCGATTCGCCAACAAGAAGGAGATGATCTCGATGGTGAGGCGAAGGACTTACTCACCGATGGACGCAATCAAATAGCCGCCGGATACATCCTCTATGGTCCAAGCACCATGCTGGTATATACTATAGGTAAGGGAGTTCATTCTTTTACCCTTGATCCCAGCTTAGGAGAGTTTATTCTCACCGAAGAAAATATTCAAATTCCTGCCCACGGTTCAGTTTACAGCGTAAACGAAGGTAATTTTTGGCAGTGGGATGAATCAATTCGCGAATACATTCGTTACGTGCATCGCACCGAAGGCTACACCGCTCGTTATAGTGGGGCGATGGTAAGTGACATCCATAGAATTCTACTTCAAGGCGGTGTATTTCTTTACCCAGGCATACTTCCCAAGCCAGAAGGTAAACTGCGCTTGCTTTATGAATCTGCTCCCCTAGCATTTGTAATTGAGCAAGCAGGTGGTCGCGCTACTACAGGACTAGTGGATATTTTGGACATTGTACCAAAAAAACTGCATCAGCGCACCCCTTTGATTATTGGCAGCAAACAAGATGTAGCAAAGGTGGAGTCTTTTATTCAAAACGGGCACTAAAACAGCTTGACAAAAGTATCACGGGTGCTTTGAGGGCACCCCTGTAATTAAATTGAAATTAGTTCAGCAGTGATACTGCTTTTAGTTCGAGATTATTTCAGATGGTCGATGCAATCCTGTATTGCTAACGCCAAAATTCAAAGGTCAGTATCAACTGATAAATAGGGGCTTATATCCCTAAAAGACATAATTAACCGGAGTTAAAGAAATCTATCATGACAACTAACCATCTACTAGAGATAAAAGAATACGGTCAAAGTATCTGGATGGATAACTTGACTCGTGACCTAATTCAGTCAGGCGAACTGAAAGATATGGTGGAAAATAAAGGGATCTGTGGGATTACCTCGAACCCAGCCATATTTGAAAAAGCGATCGCCGGAAACGTCATTTATGATGCCGATATTGAAAAAGGTGTCCGCGCTAACTTACCGACATACAAAATTTACGAATCCCTAGTTTTTGCAGATATCCGCAATGCGTGTGATATTTTACGCCCAGTTTATGAAGCCTCGAATAAATTAGACGGTTACGTGAGCATAGAAGTACCACCAACTATCGCTCATGATACCGAAGCAACAATAGCTGAGGCTCACCGCTATTACCAAGAAATTGGTCGGGAAAATGTAATGATTAAAATTCCCGGTACAGAAGCAGGTTTGCCAGCAGTCGAACAAGTGATAGCTGCCGGCATAAACGTTAATGTCACCTTGTTATTTTCAGTTCAAAGCTACGTGAACTCAGCTTGGGCTTATATTCGCGGCTTAGAAGCTAGAGTGAAAGAAGGTAAAGACATTAGTAACATTGCTTGTGTAGCCAGCTTCTTTCTTAGTCGCATTGATAGCAACATTGACGGCAAGATTGATGCTAACTTGAAGAAAGGCGTTGATGATATTGCCGTAGAAGCAAAACTAAGAGCTGTGAAAGGGAAAGTAGCGATCGCTAACGCCAAGATAGCGTACCAAGAGTACAAAAAAATTGTTGAAGGCGATCGTTGGCAAGCCTTAGCAGCAAAAGGTGCAAAAGTCCAAAGGCTTCTTTGGGCAAGCACCGGCACCAAAGACCCCAGCTACAGCGACGTGATGTATGTCGATGAGTTGGTAGGTGCCGACACCGTTAACACCCTACCACCAGCGACAATAGAAGCTTGCGCTGACCACTGTGATGTCGCAAGTCGTGTTGAAACAGATGTCGATCAAGCTTACCAACTGATCGAAAGCCTGAAAGACCCTGACATCAACATTGACATCAACTCAGTGATGGACGAACTACTCCTTGATGGTATAGACAAGTTTGTCAAGCCCTTCCAATCACTGATGGACTCCTTAGAAGAGAAAATCAAGGTCTTGTCGCCTGTTTAGGTATTAGGGACTAGGAACTGGGGACTGGGGATTAGGGACAAGGGGACAAGGGGACAAGGGGACAAGGAGGAATTACCTATGCCTAATGCCCGATGCCCAATGCCCCATGCCCCATGCCCCATGCCCCATGCCCCATGCCCCATGCCCTAATCACCAATCCAAAATCTTAAACCTACATCTTGTAATTATTATGGTTAGTCTGCTAGAAAATCCCTTGCGCGTAGGTCTGCAACAGCAAGGGATGCCCGAACCCCAGATCATAGTCATCTTTGGTGCTTCTGGAGACCTTACCTGGCGCAAACTCGTTCCAGCACTTTACAAATTGCGAAAAGAACGACGCATTGCACCAGAAACTACCATTGTTGGCGTGGCGCGTCGAGATTGGAGCCACGACTACTTCCGCGAACAAATGCGGAAAGGCATGGAAGAAGCTCATGGTGGTGTGCATCCAGAGGAACTTTGGCAAGACTTCTCCCAAGGATTATTCTACTGCTCTGGTGATATAGATAACCCAGAAAGCTACCAGAAACTTAAGAATTTCTTAACCGAGTTAGACGAGAAACGAGGAACGCGCGGAAACCGGATGTTCTACCTTTCCGTCGCTCCTAACTTCTTTCCTGAAGCCATCAAGCAGCTAGGGGAAGAAGGAATGCTCCAAGACCCCTACAAACATCGTCTAGTAATTGAAAAACCCTTTGGTCGAGACTTGGCTTCTGCCAAGAGCTTGAACCGAGTGGTGCAGAAATATTGTAAAGAAAACCAAGTATACCGCATCGACCACTACTTAGGTAAAGACACAGTTCAAAATCTCCTCGTATTTCGCTTTGCAAATGCGATTTTTGAACCTTTGTGGAACCGTCGATTTGTTGACCACGTTCAGATTACCGTAGCAGAAACCGTGGGAGTGGAAGACCGGGCCGGCTACTACGAAAGTTCTGGCGCACTGCGGGATATGTTGCAAAACCACCTGATGCAACTTTATTGCCTCACCGCAATGGAAGCACCCAACGCGATGGATGCCGACAGTCTCCGGACGGAAAAAGTAAAGGTATTACAAGCGACGCGTCTGGCAGATATTCAAAATTTAGAGCGTTCCGCAGTGCGCGGTCAATATAACGCTGGCTGGATGAAAGGCAAACAAGTACCTGGGTATCACGAGGAACCAGGAGTGGCTCCAAAATCCACAACACCAACGTATGTGGCAATGAAGTTTTTGGTTGACAACTGGCGCTGGCAGGGGGTTCCTTTCTACCTACGTACAGGTAAGCGGATGCCGAAAAAAGTTAGTGAAATTTCCATCCACTTCCGCGAAGTTCCTTCTCGGATGTTTCAATCAGCCGCGCAGCAAATGAATGCCAACATTTTAACGATGCGGATTCAGCCGAATGAAGGAATTTCTCTGCGTTTTGAAGTCAAGATGCCAGGGGCAGATTTCCGCACTCGTTCGGTTGATATGGACTTTAGTTATGGTTCCTTTGGCATCCAAGCAACTTCGGATGCTTACGATCGCCTATTTCTCGATTGTATGATGGGCGACCAAACACTGTTCACACGCGCCGACGAAGTAGAAGCAGCTTGGCAAGTGGTAACACCAGCCCTTTCCGTTTGGGATGCACCCGCAGATCCAGCATCGGTTCCCAAATACGAAGCTGGTACTTGGGAACCAGCCGAAGCGGAATTCTTGATTAATCAAGATGGTCGTCGCTGGCGCAGACTATAAAAGGACGAAAAATTAAGGATGAAGGTTGAAAAATTTCAACCTTCATCCTTAATTCATCCTTGATATTTCATACTTGATACTTCATTCTTCATTTATTATGGTTTCCCAAGCTCCTACTATTTATTCACTTCAAGCTCCAAAGGATATTTCGCTTTCAGACATTGAAGCGGAACTTAGTCAAATTTGGCAAAGTTACGGTATTGGCGATGCAAACGGTGCGCTTCCTGCGGCTACTCGCGCCACGACATTTTCTTTGGTAGTCTACGAACCCGAAGAAACTCAATATTTGTTGACTGCTTCGGGATTTTACAACGGTCCGATTGATGGGATTTTAGGACCCCAAACCATCGCCGCACTGCGAGAAGCGCAAAAAGCTTTTGGACTAGATCGAACCGGCAAGACGACTCCGGAAATCCTCGCCCGACTCAGAGAAGAAGTTGCTAAACGTCACAGCAGCGGGGCTAATCTTGACAATGGTAGTACTGCGTCCTACAGCTTAGATGCAAAAAGCCCCAGAATTGCCGATGAAATCGCTCTCCGCAACCCTTGCCGAATTATTGCCCTGATTCCAATAGCTGGCGAAGACGAAGGCGTAAAAGCTCAAGTTTCTGCTTATTGCCCGATTCAAAAGCAGTCCTCAAGCACACTCATCTGCTGCGAATACATCACTCTTACTGGCACCGCTGCCGCTTTGGAACGGATCGGTGGGATGATTCCGGCGTTGTTGATTGGCGGTTTACCAAAGTTTCTTTGGTGGAAGGCAACACCAGACCCTAATAATGCTTTATTCAAGCGACTGGCGGCAGTCTGCAATAATGTAATCGTCGATTCTTGCGAATTTAACCATCCAGAAAATGATTTACTCAGCTTGCAAGAGTTGGTAGAAAATGGCATGCCTTTAGCTGACTTGAACTGGCGCCGTCTGTCAGCATGGCAAGAGTTAACCGCTGAAGCTTATGATCCCCCACAGCGTCGCGCTTCTCTGCGGGAAATTGACCGAGTAACAATTGATTACGAAAAAGGCAATCCCGCACAAGCGTTAATGTTTTTAGGTTGGTTGGCAAGTCGGTTGGAATGGAGTCCAGTTTCTTATGAAAAAGAAAGCGGAGATTACCAAATAACCAAAATTAAGTTTCTTGCACAAGACCAACGCGAAGTGCAAGCCGAGTTAGCCGGTGTCCCGGTGGCTGATGTGGGAGAAATTAGTGGCGACTTGATAGCCTTGCGCTTAAGTTCCACCAATCCCCAAGCTGACTGCGGTACAGTTATCTGTTCGGAAACTGGTGGCTGTATGCGGATGGAAACCCAAGGTGGTGCCCAATCTTCTGGTTTATTTCAACAGGTAACTTCACTTTCTGAACAAAAGGCAGAAGTTTTGCTAAGTCAGCAGGTGCAACGTTGGGGTCATGAGGCACTTTTTGAAGAAACCCTTGGGGTTATAGCTAAGGTTTTAAAGTTGGGTAGTAAATAATGTTGGTTGTTAATGGTTAGTGGTTAGTAGAAAATACAACTAAGAATGAGTAATGTTAGTGGTTAGTGGTTAGTGGTTACTAAATAACTGTTGACTATCAACCGTTAACAGTCAACCAACAACGCTCCAACTAACAACTAACAATTAACAATGCCTTTAGTTATTGCCGGTGAACGCAGTGGGGTGGGTAAGACAACTGTCACGCTCACCCTTTTAGCATCTTTATGTCGTCGTGGTGAAATAGTCCAATCTTTCAAAGTGGGTCCAGATTATATTGACCCGATGTTTCATCAGCATGTGACTGGTCGTGCTTGTCGCAATTTAGACACTGTGCTGACTTCCGAAGCTTATGTTCAAGAATGTTTTGCGCGTCACATCCATGAAGTGGATTTTGCCCTTGTAGAAGGGGTAATGGGGCTGTTTGATGGAGTTTCGTCATTAGCGAATGGTCATTGGTCATTTGTAAAAAACAAATTACCAAAGACAGATTTTGCCAGTACTGCTCATGTAGCGCGACTGTTGGATTTACCTGTAGTACTGGTGATTGATTGTAGTCGATTGTCTGGTTCTGTAGCAGCGATCGCTTATGGTTATTGCTCTTTTGATCCGAGAATAAAAATTGCTGGAGTAGTGCTAAATCGCGTGGGAAGCGATCGCCATTTGTCTCTGCTCAAAGATTCCCTAGAACCGCTACAATTACCAATTATTGGCGTGTTGCGACGTGAAGATAACATCACCATTCCCGATCGCCATCTGGGTTTAGTTCCCACAGCAGAACTTCCCCAACTTGATAAAGTTATCGAACGACTTGCCGATTTAGGTGATACTTGCTTTGACTGGGATCTTCTACTACCACTCTTGAAGTCAGAACGTCTTCCCCTCTCCCCCCCTTCCCCCCTCCCCTCCTCCCCCTCTCCTCTTAGAGTCGCTGTTGCACGCGATCGCGCTTTTAGTTTTTACTATCAAGATAATTTGGACTTGCTGCAACAACTGGGTGCAGAACTAATTTTCTGGAGTCCTCTGGAGGATACTGAGTTACCCAAAAACGTGCAAGGTATGTATTTCGGTGGAGGTTTTCCAGAAGTTTTTGCCCAGCAACTTGCAGAAAATACTAGCGCTCGTGAAGCAGTAAAAACAGCAATTATTGCCGGAATACCCACAATTGCTGAATGTGGGGGATTGATGTATTTGTGTGAGGAAATTATTGATTTTCAGGGTAAATCTTGGTCGATGGTGGGAGTTTTGCCAACAACATCTGTAATGGGTGGACGTCTTAACTTGGGGTATCGTCGCGCAGTAGCTTTGCAAGATAATCTGCTAGTAAATGCAGGTACAACAACTTACGGACATGAGTTTCACCGTTCCCGCTTAATACCAGAACCGAATTTACCATTGTTTCAAACTTACCGCTGTGATTCTGAGGAAACAACAGGTAATGAAGGATGGAGTTTACCTATGAATCTTCACGCTTCTTATATTCATATGCACTGGGGAGCGTGTCCAGAGATTCCGCAGCGGTTTATAAAAAATTGTTTTCTCTATGCAATATAAGCTAAGAAAGCAAGAATTAAGTATAAAGACTGAAAAAGCTCGTGTTTTACATAACAAGATGCAAACTTAAAAAAAACAATGGACACATGGCAGATTGTACTGCCATGATATAGGTGTAATATTATCAACCTGTTAATAAATCGCATTAATTTTCTGGTTAAGTTCTCGAATGTGACAAGATAGTTCACGAATAATATTTACAGCTATTTCTGGAGTTTCTTCAATCGCGTCGTATAGTTGCTCTTGGGTTAATTCTAAACATTCACAAGGTTCTAAAGTAGTCGCACAGGCATAACGAGGTTCCGTATCAAATACTGCCATCTCACCAAAATATTTTCCCTTATTAACTTCAGCCAGAAGTTTATCGCCAATATGAACTTTAACTTTACCGGAAACAACAATGTAAAGCGATCGCCCTTCTTCTCCCTGCCGAAAAATAGCATAATTAGCTGGAAATGACACTTCATCCATCACCGAAGCCAGCCGAACAATAAAATCATCCCGCAATTTCTCAAAAATCGGGACTTGACGAACAAATAATAAACGGTCAACGCTAGTTAGCATAAGTGTTATTGGTTAGTTGATGGTTAACTATCAATCATGAACTTTTTAACTTGAGCGATTACAAGAGGGTGGGGATCGTTTTTCAATTGAGGTAAAAGTTTTAGAAGGACGCGGGGTGAAACTACACTCAAGTAGGCGATCGCTGCTTCTCGCACAAATCCTGTAGGATGACGCACAGTTGCGATAATTTCCGGAATCGTTAGTCGAATACAAGCAACTTGGGCAAAATGGAAACAGCAAGCCAAGCACCAATCCGAAAGTGAATTTCCCAAGCTTATCAATCTGCGAGTGCGATCGCTTAATACCATTTGTTGATATTCAGCCATTCCTTTAGACACTATATGCTGTAATTTTTCTTCAGGCGATCGTCGATCAAAAATATTCACCAACACAGATTTACTTGGCAAATTGACTGTATGTTCTAAAATTTCTAACCCTCGTGCTAAGTTTACCCCAGACTCAGAACGAAGATTAAATGCTGCTGCCTGAATATTGTCCTGATAAAGCAGTTTCAGCAACATCAACAAGCGCTCTTTTACATCATTTTCTAATTCTAAAATTGCGCGTTCCAGTAACGATAATATAATATTTATATTTTTACTTAATGGATATTGTTCTAGAAAATGTTGTTTTTTTAAATTTATATAGCTTGCGTATAGTTGACCTTGAGTTGTAAAGTCTATATATGCAGCATAAATTTCACATAAAAATATTAATTCCTGCTCAATTAAAATTTCCACTTTATTTTGATGGAATCTATCCACTAAACTAATAATTCCTTCTTGCTTATGCCTTTTAAGTAAAGTGCTAAGGATATGATCTCTACTTTTCCCCCGAAATATTTCCAATTGATCCCATAAAATATCCATTGCTTCTAAGGTGGGGATTTGACCAATAGTGCGCCAAGCGTACATTCGCACCGCATCCGATTTATAAATATTAGTAGCAAGGTTTAACAGCATCGGTAAAGCTTCGTTTTCTAATTGCACTAAGGCAACCATTGCTGTATTGCGAGTTGATCTATAGCAAAGCCCTGCTAATAACGCCGAGTAATACTCCTCTAATTGATTTGCGACAATCATTTCTAATACAGCACGACGCACCCGTAAAGAGTCATCTTGCAATAAATTGGGTATGTGAATCCGCAATGCTTGTAAATAAACAGATCCTCTTAATACTTTGACTCCATTTATTCGTTCCTGTTCTTGTTTATGAGTTAGCATTTTTCGCAAAGTATGCATTGCTGCTACTTTTTGCATTGGTGTTCCTTGACGTAATAGCAAGGCAGCGGCAGTACCTCGAATAAGGGAATTTTCTCGCGGGTGTAAGTACTCTTCTAGTTTCCCTAAATCTGGATTTTTTTCAGCTAGCCAAATGTAGCGTAAGGTAAGAGCAAAAACTTCTGGAGTAAGCTGTTCTTGACGCTGTGCTAATAATGTGCGGACTTCAGGTAAATAAGCTGCATTTGCACTTGCTGCAAGCATCAGTTCCAAACTAAACTTCTGTAAATCTGGGGTTAGCTTGACTAACATCGATGCTAAAACTTCTGCGGCACCTTGGGGAGCAAATTGAGATAAAAGTTCAATGCAAGAGCGTTTATCTGCTTCTGTGCCCTTTTCTACTAAAGTTTTTACTACTACCTGCTTGAATACTGATAAATCTATGTTTGAAGCAGTGATTTGACCTTGTTCTGCACTTGAGACTAACAATTGAACATAGCCTTTTTGCAGTAACCAAATTACGCCAAGACAAATCACAGCAGCGATCGCTGTTTCTAGCAATAATATTAAGTCGTGTCCGGTTATAGGCAAAAAGCGGGTACACAGCCATAAACTGACTAAAATTACTATACCCGCTAGCCCAGCACCAAAGGCTTCAGCAATACCTCCAGAAAATGTTTGCACTCGGCTACGAATTTTTGCAGGTATCGCTTGAAACAACAATGGTCCGCTACTTGCAACAAAGGTATAGCGCAGAAGTTCGTCTAAAAACTTGATTATCACTAAACCCCAGAAAAAGTTTTGCCCTTGCATCCCCACAAATAAACTGAGCAAGGGGATAATTATTGGTATCAAAACTATTACGCTTGCTGGTAATGTGGCAACGGCAACAAACACCCCAGAACGTTCAAGCAATCTGCTGGAGATAAACCACTGCATAATTAATTCGCACAGTCCTGTTATGCCACCAAATATCCCAAGAAAGCTGGCGATTTGTTTATCGTTATAATTTAAGTTTAGTTGGGTGAGATACTGAAAATCGATTAAAACTCCCATTACTTGCAGCAACGCAAAAAATGCAAACAACAGCAATGCATAGCGCTTCAGCGGACCGCTAAGACGGCTTTTTGTCGAACGTGGTGAATAGGGAATCAGTCGTTGGGGAGTATTGGGAAAAGCTTGGCGATAATTATGAGTGAGATACCAGAGGATTAGAGTTCCTAAAACGATGAACCCAGCAGCGAAAGGAACGATGACGTTATGTAGCCCAACAAATAGCAGCAGTAAAGGTAAACTAAAACCGCTGAGGACATCAGCGACTAAAATACCACTGCTGATTAATGGGTAGGTACGCTTAATCTCGCGAATATTAAATAGTTGATTGGCAGCGATTGAGGTATTGAGGTCGTTGATAATGTAAAAGGCATCTACCCACAGTCGCAGCAGAAATATGCTTATGATCTGAAACGGTAAAACTTGCAAACCAAAAGGTAGTAAAATCAGTGGCAGCAACATAAAAGGTGCGATCGCCACAATTACCAAGCGCAACGGAAAAATCTTTTGCAGCCAAGAATAAAAAAAAATCAGCAGAGAACCAAGCGCGGCACTAGCAATATAAATCCAAGGCAGCGACTTTGCGCCATATTGATCTAAAAAAAGTGCTACCGTACTATCCTCAGACCAGCGTAATCCTATAGATGTGATTGTATAAAAAGCAAACATTAACCATGTGCGATCGCTTTCCTCCGGTCGGAGATTTACCCACTTGAGCAATCGCGGCAGAAAACCTTTGTTTTTCGCAGCAAAAGAGAGATTTTTTAGTTCCATGCAAGTTGTCTTTTCTGGTGTAGCCACCGCTCATTGGGGACTAGAGATTAGGGAGAGTGGGGGATGGGGAGAGTGGGGGATGGGGAGAGTGGGAGATGGGGAGAGTGGGGGATGGGGAGAGTGGGGGATGGGGAGAGTGGAGGATGGGAGGAAAGAATTATTCTCCCCCTGTCCCAATACGGTTCAGATAAGCTTTTTTCTCCCCCCCTGCTTCCCCTGCATCCCCTGCTTCCCGTGCCTGCCTCAACGGATAAATTTCTTAACTGAACCGTATTGCCCCCTGCCACCCTGTCCCCCTGCCACCCTGTCCCCCAGTCCCCAGTTCCCAAAAATGGCAAAAGTCCTGAGCGACTGAGTATTATCTTTCCCACTCAGCGTTCAGGACTATCGTTTGTTAATTTATTTCAACGACCTACAAGTCGATTGTATTTATGTTTTAGAGAAAAACTCTTCTCTAAAACAATCGGATCGTTATTTCTTAGGCGATATGAGCATCATCATGTTTCGCCCTTCTTTTTTGGGCATTTGCTGTACTTCACCAAATGGCTCTAAGTCAGTTGCCATTCGTCTGAGCAAAGTTTCTGCTAAGTCGCTGTGTTGAATTTCTCTACCTCGGAACATGACAGTGGCTTTGACTTTATCACCATCTTTCAAAAACCGCTCTGCTTGCTTGACACGGACGTTGTAGTCATGTTCTTCTATTTTGTAGCGCATCTTCACTTCTTTGACATCAGCTGTATGCTGCTTTTTCCGGGCTTCCCGCGCCTTCTTCTCTTGCTCAAATTTGTACTTCCCATAGTCCATAATCCGACAAACCGGCGGGTCAGCCTTGTCACTGAGTAGCACCAGATCAAGCTCTTTTTCTTCTGCTAGTTGCAGTGCTTCCTGAGGAGTGATAATTCCTAGTTGGGCGCCATCAGTATCAATGACCCGAATTTTCGGGAAGCGAATTCGTTCGTTAATTTGGGGCAGATCGCGAGTTCTTTTTTTCTCAATCACAGGCATTATGATTTTTGGGAGCTGTTTGTTTGTAAAGAGTTGGACTTGGTGTTGAGCACTACGCCTCAACAAGCAATTGGACTCAACGCTTCCTGAGGACTCAAACTGAGAAAGTAGGCTATACTTCTATGGTAACTAATCCATAAAGTGGTTTATTGATTGTTGTATATGCCATTCTACTCACTGTGAGAGAATTTCTGCTTAATAGTTAATCTAAATTACACAACAGTCATAAACTTTAACTATTGTAACATTTTTTGTCATTTTTTTTACAGTTTTCTCCTTCAGTGTGTTTTGCTAAAATAAATATTAAAGATCAAAGATATATCAACAATTATAGTAATTTTTGATACTAAAAGATATTAAAAACTACTTATTACCGAAAGCGAGTAATAAGTTGATATATATTTACATTGGCTTTTGTGGCTAGATAAGAGTAAGAAGCGATGAGAAGCATTAAGAAGCAGACTAACTCAAAATTAAACTGCTACAACTAGCTTGCACTGGTCAGCGGTTAGTAGCTAGTACAGCACGGCGGAAATAAACCAAGCATTATTGTGAGAAACTAAGAAAGTAAAGTCAAAGCAGTTTAGGCTGAAAACAAGGGAACCTAGTGTGGCACGATTAGCTCCAAAAGTATTAAATT
>JAHHID010000046.1 GCA_019359015.1 Spirirestis rafaelensis WJT71-NPBG6 | reverse complement strand
TGCAGGCGTACTACCGGGGTCAAAAATGGCTAGGCAAGTGCCGAAATCCCAAAAGGGAAAAACCAGGAAATCCAAGAAGTGATTCTTTGGAATCCCCATCCCTCTATAGGGTGGGGAGGATGTCAATATATTACAGCACTTCGCTAGGCTCTTGAATTACAAGACTAGCTTGAAAGCGCTTTATTTGCAGTCTAATTACAAAAATCTACTACCTCTTGTTTTGCTGTTTTCACCGAAGTAGAGGCTCCATTACAAAAAATAGCTGCGTTTTACGTGCCATTGCAGCGCTCCTTTCAAACCACCCTAATACAAAATTATATAGCCAAAGTGCCGTCTTCAATGATAATAACTTTCAACCCACCACCTAACGGGAGGGCTTTGGAAACATGGTGCGGCTAACAGCGGATTGAGCTAGTTTCCAACTTTCAACCCACCACCTAACGGGAGGGCTTTGGAAACACTCACCTCAAACGTAGATCCATCCTCACGCTCAATCTTTCAACCCACCACCTAACGGGAGGGCTTTGGAAACTGAAAAAACGTTAACCGCTGCACTAAGTACATCTTCGCTAGCATTTAGATGGCATCGTATAGTTCTTAGGATGGGACTCGTGGAATCCTTCTTACTATTGCGACTCATAGTGGCAAAATCTCCTCAAATGCACGCAGTAACATTTCCAGTTTGCAGTTAGCAAACCTTTTGATTCATTCCAGTTCTCGTTGTCCAGTCTACGAGGAGTAATCGCAACCTTCCTCGTTTGTTATTGCTTCCAAATCTTCTTCCCAAACAGTATCAGCAGCACAAAATTCGATGCTGTAGGATTTGCTATCCAGTAAACTCAAATACTTCCAACCCCAGGAAGCACGATGGCGAGTGTAGGCATAAAAACGCCCAATCACAACACCTCTATTAATTTCGTCTTCGTCAAATAACGATCGCCACTTGAGCCGATCGCCATCCAAAAACCTCGGCATTGCCGCATTTGTTCAATAATGTTTTCAATCTACCACAAAAACATTGCCACACATTGTTAAACATTATTGAGCCTTGTTCCAAGGTTACGGGAGTATGATGAACTGGCAACAAATCTTTGTAGTGTTGATGAGTCAGAGCGATCGCGTACAAACTTCCATATATTTCCCCAAGGATATCCACGAGGCTTTGGTGAGATGGGCTGAGGAAGAAGACCGTCCCATCAGTAATCTTGTTGTGCAGATTGTGAGTAAGGCAGTTGAGGAGCGAGAGAAGCAGCAAAATCCGCCGCAATAATATCTAGCTGTCGCAGATGAGGACAATTTGCGAATTCCTGGTATACGATATATCCTCAGCCACTACATGAGCAAAGTCCTTGTGCGTGGTATGTTATTGGTTCTTTGCAAGATGTACAAACTTCAAGGCAAAGTGTCAGACGGACTTGAGAACATCTGACAAAGTTGATCAAGGGGGGTATACGTGAAGGCGACACGAAATGGCAATTAAGAAAAGTGAACTTTATAGTTCGTTATGGAAAAGCTGTGATGAACTGCGAGGTGGCATGGATGCCTCGCAGTATAAGGATTATGTACTAGTTTTATTGTTTGTTAAATATGTATCTGATAAATATGCGGGTGTCGCAGGTGCGCTGATTGAAGTACCTGAAGGTGGAGGCTTCCAGGACATTGTTGCCCTGAAAGGACAGAAAGATATAGGGGATGGCATCAACAAAATTATCACCACGCTAGCCGAGGCAAATGATTTAAAGGGTGTCATTGATGTAGCTGATTTCAATGATGCCGACAAGTTGGGCAGAGGCAAGGAAATGCAGGATCGGCTTTCCAACTTGGTGGCGATTTTTGAGAACCGGGCACTGAATTTCAGTAAGAACCGCGCTGATGGCGATGATATTTTGGGTGATGCCTATGAGTATCTGATGCGTAATTTTGCGACGCAATCGGGCAAAAGCAAAGGGCAGTTTTATACTCCGGCTGAAGTTTCCCGTGTCATCTCCAAAGTTATTAGCGTTAATTTAGCTCAAAGTCAGGATCAGACCATTTACGACCCGACCTGTGGCAGTGGTTCTCTGTTGTTAAAAGCTGCGGATGAAGCAGAACGGGGCTTAACAATCTACGGTCAGGAGATGGACAACGCCACCCGCGCTTTGGCTCGGATGAACATGATCCTGCACGGACACGATACCGCCGAGATTTGGCAGGACAATACTCTATCAAGTCCCCATTTCAGAAATTCGGATGGGAGCCTGAAAATATTCGATTTTGCTGTTGCGAATCCTCCGTTTTCCTCCAAGGCTTGGAGCAACGGACTTAATCCAGCCAAGGATGAGTTTCAACGGTTTGATGGTTATGGCATCCCTCCGGCTAAAAATGGGGACTATGCCTTTTTGCTGCACATGGTTCGCTCGCTGAAAAGCAACGGCAAAGGGGCGATTATTCTGCCGCATGGAGTGCTGTTTCGGGGGAATGCAGAAGCAGAAATTCGGAAAAATCTGATTAGCAAGGGAATAATTAAGGGGGTTATTGGGCTACCGCCAAACCTGTTTTTTGGAACGGGGATTCCGGCTTGCATCATTGTTTTAGACAAAGAAAATGCCGAGAATCGCCAAGGCATTTTTATGATTGATGCCAGCAAGGGGTTTGTTAAAGACGGCAATAAAAACCGCCTGCGGGATCAGGACATTCATAAAATTGTGGATGTTTTTAACAAGCAGCTTGAAGTGCCGAAATATTCTCGGATGGTGCCAGTTAAGGAAATTGAGGGGAATGAGTACAATCTGAATATCCCGCGCTATATCGACAGTCAGGAGGAGGAGGATATTCAGGATATTGAGGCGCATTTGTTGGGGGGGATACCTAAGCGAGATATTGAGGCTTTGAGCGATTACTGGCAAGTTTACCCGACGCTGCAACAAGAGTTATTTCAGCTAGCAGATCGCCCAGGATACCTGATGCTGAAAATCTCAGGGTCGGAGGTTAAAGCTTGTATTTTTGCCCATCCTGAATTTATCAGCTATGGGGAAGACATTCAAGCGGTTTTTGAGACTTGGCAAGCGCAACACACACCTTTGCTGAAAGGCATCCAGCCGGGAGATAAGCCCAATGCCATTATTCACATGCTCTCGGAAAACCTATTGCAAGCGTTTGCAGGTAAAAAGCTCATTGATAAATACGATGTTTACCAGCACCTGATGACCTATTGGGTGGAGAGCATGAAGGACGATGTTTATATTTTGGTAGAGGATGGCTGGAAGGCAGAACTGACGGCGGTAACGAACAAAAAAGGCGTAGCTACGGATTATGTCTGCGAACTCATTCCCAAGGAGTTGATGATTAACCGCTATTTTAAAGCTGAACAGGCGGCGATCGCAGAACTGGAAACGAAAAAAGATGAAATTGTCCGCCAGCAGGAGGAACTGCAAGAAGAACATGGCGGTGAGGAGGGTTTGCTGGAAGAAGTCACCAACGACAGCGGCAAAATTACCAAAACAAATGTAAATGATCGCATCAAGACGATTAAGAATGATGCAACATTTGCGGATGAGTTAAAGGTGTTAAAGGCTTATTTAAAGCTGATTGAGCAAGAGGCGGAAATTAGTAAACAAATTAAAGTATTGACTCAATTTTTGGATAATTATGTTTTAACAAAATACGGGGATTTAACAGAGGATGAGATAAAAACGCTGGTGGTAGATGACAAGTGGATGCCGACATTGCGACAGGCGATCGCTTCGGAGATGGATCGGATTTCGCAACGGTTGACGCAGCGGATTAAGGAGTTGGCTGAACGGTATGATACGCCTTTGCCGCAGCTGACGACTAAGGTTGAAGAGTTAACGGCTAAGGTTGAGGGGCATTTGCAGAGGATGGGGTTGTTGTGGTGATGGATAAAATTGAATTGAGAAAAAAAGGTTATGAGGTTTTAGTAGAACATTTGGGTCAAGTAGATGCTATTCGCTTTTTACAACAAGCTGGATGGGGAAGCGGTGACTATACACAAGAAAGAAAGGAAACTTTAGATAAAGTAACAAGAGAAGAGTTTTGGGAAGACCTTAAGCGTATTAGAAATAGAAAAGTTAATTAAAATTTTTGAACGATTGACGCAGCGAATAAAGGAGTTAGCGGAACGGTATGATATGCCTTGACCGCAGTTGACGAGTGAGGTTGAGGAGTTGACGGCTAAGGTTGAGGGGCATTTGAAGCGGATGGGATTTGGATATGAATGTTAACGGTTGAAAAAGGTGATTTGGAATAGCTTGCGAGGATTGCGTTATGGTATCTGACGGATGGCAGCACACGAAGCTTGGGGAGTTTGTAACCTTGCGAAGAGGACATGATTTACCTGAGCCTCAGCGAAAACCAGGAAATATACCCGTGCTTGGTTCCTTCGGAATCACTGGTTATCATGACACAGCCACAACAAACGGTCCGGGAGTAACTGTAGGTAGAAGTGGTGCTTCATTTGGAGTAGTTAGCTACTCTCGTGTTGATTTTTGGGCATTAAATACTGCTCTATACGTTATTGATTTTCATGCTAATGATGAACTATTCGCCTACTATTTCCTGAAATCAATTGATTTTCAACGATATAACTCAGGGGGCGCTCAACCTTCACTCAACCGAAATTTTATTTATCCAATACCAGTTAAAGTCCCTCCTCTTCCTGAACAAAAAGCGATCGCCCAAACCCTCAGCGATGTCGATGCCCTGATTACAGAGTGCGATCGCCTCATCACCAAAAAGCGCAACACCAAGCAAGGCACGATGCAGCAACTTCTCACGGGCAAAAAACGCCTGCCGGGTTTTAGCGGTGAGTGGGAGCTGAAGAAGTTGGGGGAAGCATTAAAAGTCCGACATGGAAAAAGTCAGCATGATGTGGTAAACAAAAATGGCGAATTTCCAATTTTAGCTACAGGAGGAGAAATTGGTAGAGCAAAAACATATTTATACGACAAACCATCAGTACTAATCGGACGGAAGGGAACTATTGATATTCCACAATATATGGATATTCCATTTTGGACGATAGACACTTTGTTTTATACAGAGATATTAACTAATGCATTTCCAAAATTTATTTTTTATCGATTTAATTTGATTGATTGGTATTCCTATAATGAGGCTTCTGGAGTTCCCAGCTTAAACGCTAAAACGATTGAAAATATTGAAATTAACTTGCCTTGTGTTGAAGAACAAAAAGCGATCGCTCAAATCCTTAGCGATATGGATGCAGAAATTGCAGGCTTAGAACAAAAGCGCGACAAATACAAAGCCATCAAACAAGGCATGATGCAAGAATTATTAACCGGGAAGACAAGGCTAATTAGCAGTTATTAATCAACGCCAAGGTTTTCAACCGCCACATCGCTATTTTAAGCCGTCAGATTAATTTACCACACCAAGACCCAGGCGATCGCTTTATTGCAGCTACAGCAGTTTACCACCAATTAACATTAGCTACAGTCGATACCAATCTCACGGGTGTTTCCTGGCTACAAACATTAAGCTACACAGAAAATTCACAGATGACACAAATAGAGATGACATAGTTTGATAAACAGTGTCATATTTAAAGCTGAGTAAAACCGTGATTATCACAGTGAGATAGTTGCTATGAGCAAGGTCGGACAACGCGAACGCCTAACCCAAAACCGCATTGTGCAATTATTCGAGCAACAATTACACTATCGCTATCTGGGTAATTGGCAAGACCGACCTAACAACAGCAACATCGAAACGGAAATCCTCAGTACCTTCCTACGCGATAAACAAGGCTACAGCAACAGCCTCATCACTAAAGCCTTGTATGAACTCAAGAAAGTCGCAGGCGACCAAAGCAAAAGCCTTTATGACATCAACAAAGAAGTTTATAGCCTCCTGCGCTATGGGGTCAAAGTCAAAGAAGAAGTTGGCGAAAACACCCAAACCGTTTGGCTGATCAACTGGGAACAACCTCTAGAAAATGATTTTGCGATCGCCGAAGAAGTCACTGTCAAAGGCGAAAACACCAAACGCCCAGATATCGTACTTTATGTTAATGGTATTGCGATCGGTGTTCTCGAACTTAAACGCAGTACCGTTTCCGTATCTGAAGGCATCCGCCAAAACCTCGATAATCAAAAATCTGTTTTTATTAAGCCCTTCTTTACGACCATGCAGTTTGTCATGGCAGGTAACGACACCGAAGGACTCCGTTATGGCACCATTGAAACCTCAGAAAAATATTACCTAACCTGGAAAGAAGCCAGCGATATAGAAAATCCCTTAGACAGACATCTGCTGCAACTCTGTGAAAAAGAACGATTTCTAGAACTAATCCACAACTTTCTCGTTTTTGACAGTGGTATCAAAAAACTCTGCCGTCATAACCAGTATTTTGGAGTTAAGGCTGCCCAAGTTTACCTCTATCGCAGGGAAGGAGGTATCATATGGCATACCCAAGGCAGTGGTAAAAGCCTGACGATGGTTTGGCTCACCAAATGGATTCGGGAATATAACCCTAATGCTCGTGTGTTAATTATTACTGACCGTGATGAACTCGACGAGCAAATTAAAAACGTCTTTCTAGGGGTCAATGAAAACATCTATCGCACCAAAAGCGGTCAAGAGTTAATTACCCAACTGAATAATACTACTCGTTGGTTGCTCTGCTCCTTAATCCATAAATTTGGCAGAAAGGACGGTAAAAAAAATAAAGCAGACTACGACAACTACATTGCCGAACTCAAGCGCAGTTTACCCCAAAATTTTCAAGCCAAGGGCGATATGTATGTCTTTGTGGATGAGTGTCACCGCACCCAGTCCGGGAAATTGCACAAAGCCATGAAGCAAATTTTGCCCAATGCTTTGTTAATCGGTTTTACTGGTACACCCCTACTCAAAAAAGACAGAGAAACAACCATCGAAATTTTTGGTGATTACATTCACACCTACAAATTTGATGAAGCTGTCAGCGATCAAGTTGTCTTAGATTTGCGCTACGAAGCCCGCAATGTTGACCAAAATATTACTTCACAAACAAAAATTGATCAGTGGTTTGAAGCTAAAACTAGAAACTTAACCGAATATGCCAAAACCGAACTCAAAAGACGCTGGGGTACGATGCAAAAAGTCCTCAGTTCAAAATCACGATTAGAAAAAATTGTTGCTGATATCATCTTAGATTTTAACACCAAAGACCGCCTGCAAAACGGTCGGGGCAATGCCATGCTCGTCAGTAGCAGTATTTATGAAGCCTGCAAATATTACGAGTTATTCCAAAATGCTGGCTTTACAAAATGTGCCATTGTTACTTCCTATGACGGCTCTCTCCAGAGTATTAAAGGTGAAAGCACCGGAGAAGATGAACCCACCGAAAAACTAAAGCAGTACGAAATTTATCAAAAAATGCTCAATGGCAAAACGCCAGAGAAATTCGAGAAAGAAGTCAAAAATAAATTTGTCGAATCACCCGCCCAAATGAAGCTGCTGATTGTAGTAGATAAACTGTTAACAGGCTTCGATACTCCCCCTACCACCTATCTTTACATTGATAAATCCATGCGTGACCACAGTCTATTTCAAGCTGTTTGTCGCGTCAATCGGTTAGATGGGGAAGATAAAGAATATGGTTACATTATCGACTACAAAGACCTATTTAAAAGCTTAGAAAAATCAGTTAACGATTATACTTCTGAAGCCTTTGAAGATTATGATACAGACGATGTTGATGGGTTATTAAGCGACAGGTTAACCAAGGGTAGGGAGCGTCTGGAAATTGCCAGAGAAAGCATCAAAGCTCTGTGTGAACCAGTAGAGCCACCCAAAGACACCGATGCCTATGGACGCTATTTCGGTGGTGCGAACGACGAGCCGGACAAGCTTCAAGACAACCAGCAAAAACGCCTTGCCCTTTATAAGTATACAGCCCCTTTGGTTCGAGCCTACGCCAACTTAGCAAATGACATGGTCGAAGCCGGATACACTCCAGCAGAAATCGAAATTATTAAACAAGAAGTTAAGCATTACGAACAGGTACGCGCTGAGGTGAAACTACGCAGTGGCGATTATATCGACTTGAAAACCTATGAACCCGCCATGCGTCACTTGATTGATAGCTATATCGGTGCAGAAGAAAGCGAACTAATTTCAGCCTTTGACGACATGACACTGATTCAGTTGATTGTCGAACGCGGTGCAAATGCAGTTGACGCATTACCCAAAAGCATCAAGCAAAACCCAACAGCTGTAGCGGAAACAATCGAAAACAACTTACGCAAACTCATTATCGATCAGCAGCCAACCAATCCCAAATATTTTGAAAATATGTCCACGCTGCTCGATGAGTTAATCCAAGTCCGAAAAGCAAAAGCCCAAGACTATAAAGCCTATTTGCAGAAAATTGTTGAGTTAAGTAAACAAGTTGCTCAACCGAGTAGCTCATCACAGTATCCTCAATCATTGAACTCTGCTGCTAAAAGGGCGTTATACGACAACCTCAATCAAAACGAAGCGTTATCTCTAGCGATAGATGATACAATTCGCCAAACCAAAAAAGATGGTTGGCGAGGAAACAAAATCAAAAAGCGCGAAGTAAAAAATGCCATTAAACAATATCTAACTTCCCCTGAAGATTTAGAGCGCATTTTTGAAATAGTCAAGAGCCAAAGCGAGTATTAGGATGCATCAAATAACAGTCGGTGAACTTGTCATAGACGTTGCCAGAAAAGATATTAAAAACTTGCACTTGGCAGTTTATCCCCCTGATGGTCGAGTACGTATCGCCACACCCTTACACTTGGATGACGAAGCTGTGCGTTTATTCGCCATCTCCAAACTAGCCTGGATTAAAAAGCATCAAGCTAACTTTGAAACACAAGAACGCCAGTCAAAAAGAGAATTTGTGTCTGGTGAAAGTCATTACTTTCAAGGCAAACGCTATTTACTAAATGTCATCTATTATCAGGGTAATCCCAAAGTAGAAGTTAGAAATAATACTTATATCGACCTTTATGTGAAACCAGGAAGTCATGAAGCGCAACGCAAACAAGTCATGATGTCCTGGTATCGACAGCAGTTAAAACAGGAAATTCCCCCATTAATCGAAAAGTGGCAAAAGAACATGGGAGTCCAGGTTGAGGACTGGGGGGTAAAACTGATGAAAACCAAATGGGGTACTTGCAACATCCAAGCCAAACGCATCTGGCTCAACCTGGAACTAGCGAAAAAAGACAAGCTTTGCCTAGAGTACGTTGTAGTTCACGAAATGGTGCATCTTTTAGAACGTCATCATGGCGATCGCTTTGTAGCTTTGATGAATAAGTTTCTGCCGAATTGGAAATTTTATAAGGATGAGTTGAACCGCTCCCCTCTTGGAAGCTACTAAGTTCGACTTTAAGCCAGATTTTGTTTACAAGGAGCAGGCGATCGCATTCTAACTGAACTCTCAAAACACTTTATGTGTCTTGTTTTCCCCCTTGCGGCAAACTTTGCTGACTTCCGGTTGAGATTGCTGGCTGGTTACTACTGGCTTGAATAGCCTTAAATCTGCGTGTAGCGATCGCCTGAAACAAATGACTCACACCCCAACCAAAAAATGCTCCCGCAACGCCAAAAAGCAGGCTTAACACTACCGACAAAACAAAGGGATGCGGTTGAGACGTAGTAAAAGGTAGCTGTATTGGTGTTGGTGGTTGCTGTTGAGGAATTATGTAGGGTGCTGTACTGACACCTATTTGTGCTGCACCTAAGCCAAAACCCAGGATTGCGATCGCTGTTTGCAAGTTCTCATTGCGTCTTTTGTCTGCTTCCTCTTTTTGGCGGAGAATTTCTTGGGTAGCGCGATCGCTCTCGGCTTGTTCTGTTTCTACTATACCGCGAATTGTATCAACGAATTGTCCAAACAATTCTTGACCTGGAGTCAGATAGTTAATATCTGTTTGTATTTGTTCTTGCCATTTCTTACAGTCTTTATTAATAAAATCTTGCCAGGATTGAGGACTATTGACCCTACCAATAGTTTGAATATTCTCTAAACAAATTCTGTAATTAGTAATATTAGTAGTAATTGCTGTGTGGTGCGTTTGTAAATCTTGCAAGCATCTGGCGTAATCAAAGCTTTTTTTGGGTATTTCTCCCATTAAGCTTTTTAACCCAGATAATTGTATTTTCTTTCCAGATATCAGACTATTAAATTATTGGATTTTATTTTATAAATCGCTATAAATTGTTCTCGCTTCTCGGTAGCGTTCACGACCTAGGTGATAAATGTAAAGTATTTTGTGGTAGCTACAAAGTAAATTTAGCAACCAGTCATAGGCTTCTGCTGCAAGTGTTCCTGTTGCAGCTTGACTATTATTAATGACTATTAAAATATGGCATTGTTTGGCAGGATTATCTGGTTCATCTGGGTCAAGTGCTTGGTATTCAAATAAAAGACTACCAAACAGTTCTCCTTGTTGTGTTCCTACAGGATTTAAATTTGTGTCAGCTACTAACGCTATGGCTAATTTTTCAGCTAGTGTATCACAATCTTCACTTGGATCTACTTCTCCATAAATCCATAATGTTTGCCCTAAAGATGCTTGAATATTAGATGGTATAGGAATCCGATTTGATTTTTGAAAAAGACTACGAGATAATACGGGGAGGTACATCTGTCTAACAGCGAACAATGATAAACCAGGATCTACAGGATGCGATCGCAGAACTGCAAGAATTTATCGCTCTTCGTCCAGAAGCCCGTGAGGTAAGGAAAGCGTTGGCAGTCAAGCTGGTTTATCAAGGCTACTTATACGAAGAGATTCAGACGATTTTAGATGTGTCACTGGGTTCGATAACAGGCTGGAAACAAGATTACGAGCAACTTGGAATAGATGGACTGCGCTTAAATCATAAAGGAAGAAAGAGTTACCTGAGCGATGAACAGCGAAAAGAAGTATTAAGTTGGTTGCAAACGAAAGATACTTGGGAGCTTGGTGAACTGGAGTACAAATTGGCATTTGAATATGATGTTACCTACGAATCAAAACGGAGCTATTACGATTTATTTGACGCGGCGGGAATTAGTTGGAAGAAAACCACTTCTTTGAATCCAAAGGCTGATCCAGAGGCTGTTGCTGCAAAAAAAAAAGAGATTGAAACATTGCGGGGGCATTGCACCGAGAGGAAATCGAAACAGGATTTTTGAGAGTATTACTGCTTGATGAATGCCATTTGCTATGGGGAGATTTAAGCGGGTATGTCTGGGGCAAAACTGACCAAGAAGTAACCGTTTCAGTTATTAATGAAAGAGACAAGCAGACATACTATGGGGCGGTTGATTATATCGAAGGAAAGTTACTCCTTAAAGCATATAACGCAGGTAATTCAGACATCGCACCCCACCGTTGATTGAAACTGCCATTCCATTCGATGATATGGTTGCTCTACGTAACACGCAGCACACAAGCGTATTGGCTCCATTTTGATTTTTTCACCCAAGTGAGGGAGCATTTGAGCAATTCGGTCTGCGTCCAAGCCTATTAGTTTTGCGATCGCCTCTAATTCCTTTTGACTGGGAAACGGATTAAACCGAAATTTCTCCCACCTTGCTAATACTGGACCAATTCCTGCGGCTTTACTTAAACTCCCAGGTGAAGACACGCTAACTGCTTCGCGACGCCTAAATCGACCAAAATAGTGACTGATACTTTCCCCTTCGTTGGGTTCGACATACCAAGGTGGATGTTGAACAGCTTCTGGTTCCATAACTTACGTTTCAATAGCTAAATGGTTTGAAGCCAAAGCTAATAAGCCACTTCAGCCTTTCCTTTTGAATTTAACTTTTGGTTCCTTGCGTCTACCGAATTTTCTAGTCAAATTAGCTTGATTGAGTTCAAAATTTGGCTCATCTAGTTTCAGGATTGCTATTTTGCGAAGCAAATCATACAAAGGCTCAATCAGTCCTCCAGATTTTAGTCGCAAATAAGAAATCACACTCTCGATTTGTGTGAGGTTTAAGCGACCATTTGCTGGCAGAAATTTTGCTTCCCAATCGTCCACAACCTCAATTATCTCTTCTTCAGTTAAATTAGGAAACTCGTATGACTCTAAAAATGAGTCATGAACGCGCACGTATGGCAAACTTTTCCGTTCCAGAATATTCTCATTTAAATAGTAAGTTCCAACCAAGATAACGGGGATTCTTAGTTTTGTGAAAACATCAATCAGTTCGTTAAATGCTTCTAACGTTAAGTAATCTGCATTACCGATAACGAGAAATTTTACACCGTATGCTTTGAGATTACCCCATGCGCGCGATCGCAAATCTCGCAGTGTTCCAACATGAGCAAGTGGATGACCAATTTCTTCCAAAATAGAGCAGTACAAATCGGTTGGGCCACCATGCTGCTCTATTTCGGCGTAGATAACAGTCGCCGGAACTTCCAATAACGTTCCTCTCCGCTTTACGTACTGTGTTCTGTACAGTTGACAAGCTTTTAATAAGCCAGAACCCGTAGCAGATGTAACATAGCCACACAGCTTTGCATCACGCTGGTCATCAAACCAGTCAAATAATTCCGTATCGCGCTCTAGGGGAAAGTAAGTGTTAGCTTTACCAATCCGCTCTACCTCAGCCTGAACTTCAGGCGATCGCCTTGATTCCTCAGCAGGTTGCAAACTTCCATCAAACGGCTTCTGAAATTCTAGATTAGCATGGGCTAAGTTTGTCTGTGACATTGCACTCACCAATTATCCTTCATGAATTGGTTCCAATCTTTCACAGCTACTCTAGGGCGTCGTCTAGCTTTGGCTGTTTGATTGGTATCAGGTTTACTCTGCTTAATTTGCTTATTTGTCGAATCTACAACGTTTTGTGAATCTGTGTAAAAGGTAGATATTAAATTTTCTGGCGATGTTATTATTTCCTCCGATGTTGCATTTTCGGGAAATAACTCGACTAATTGTGATTTGTTAGATTTAACCTCATGTTTTTGTTGGGCTTTTTTACGGCGTTGTCTGCGTCTATCTTTACGGTTTGCTTCAACATCCTCGAATATAGACAACCGCTCGTTCAAGATAGAGGAGTTATCAACTTCTTTACCTTCATCGCGCAATTTTTTCTTGATATAATTCAATTCTGCCAGAGAGATCCTTTCTCGTTCACAATCTCTAGCTTGTATGACACCAATAAACTCTCCTGGTTCACCGTTACTAGGGCGAGTATAAGCAAGAACACTTATAATATTGCGCTTGTCATATCTTAAAGAAACTTGCTTCTTTTCAGAATTTAACAAGCAATCTCCTTGATATACCCAACCAAGAAAGTTTACAGAACCATATTTTTCTACATTACGATACGCAACTTTCATTAAGCAAATATCTAGTTCACGTTCATCGAGAACTTCAGGTTCTTCTAGTAAAAAACTTGATTTCCATCGCTCAATGCGTTTTTGATTTCTTATCCTTGGATAATCATGACGATTGTAGTGATCTACAAAATATCTAACTAATATTTTCTCTAGTTTATCAAGCGTCAGATTGGCAGCCTTTTCTGCTTCTGGAGGACGTTCCTCAACACTTGAACCAGTATATCCTCCATATAACGACAAAACTTCTTTATTAATCTTGTCGAATATAGATTCAATTAAACCACCTGCTTGGGGAAAAGCACGTAAACGTCGTATAAAACCTAACTGTAGTGAAATCTGTTTTAAATGTTCGGACTTAAATTCCTTTGCACGGTCTGTCATTATATATTCTGGAATTCCACAAACCTGCTATGTTTCTTGAAGTTCGTACTCTCTTCCGTAGTGCTTTGGTAAAATTGCATGGCGCAGAGCTAGACCAACTTCATGTGAGCCAGCAGGTTCAAAACCTAGATAAAAACCTGTGACACAACCAGAATAACTATCCATTATCAAGGTTATGTATGGACGACCAATAACTTTTTTATCTTCTTCGTCAATCAACAAAATATCTAACCGAGTATGGTCTATCTGCCAAATTTGGTTGCTGTGGGTGATTTCTAAAATACCTTCCGTTGTTTGAATAATTTGTCCTTCAATAGGTGAACCAGGATGGCGAACTCTGCTATTTTTTTCTTCTAAATAGGAATTTATTACCTTATAAACAGTGACATGAGAAGGATGCCTTCCTGCTATTAAATCCTCCCGCACCTGAGAGTATCCCTTAAATTGTTCATCATACTTCTTCTGTTGCAGTTTCTCTCCTTGGAAGGCTAAAGCTTTTAAATTCCCAAAAATCTGATTGTGATTTATCCGAGAACCTTCTCTGTTACCCCATTTATGAAAGTTCACAATAAAATCATGCCACTGTTGGGAAATACGATATTGTCCCTTATCCTTACGTCCAACAGCTAGAGTAGCAACCCCTACGAGTTCAAGCTTCTCTACCATGCGCTTAATTGTTCGAGTACTTTTACCAAGCGCTTTTGCTGCATCTGCGATCGCATTCCTACGAGCCACCTTGTTAGGTGCTTGACGAATCGCATCTATCAATTCCACCTTTTTGAGATATTCTGGTGAATCTTCGTTCTTCAGCAGGTACTTGGTTTGTTCTTCCTCGCTTTTCGCCAGTTCCTCACTTTCCAACCCTGGAAAGGCTTTGCTCGTTGCTTTTCGGGGCATAAGCTGACCTAAAAAATATGTCATCATTTACTTTAAATTTTTAAAGCATTTGTGACATAATTTGATTTAAAAAGGAGAAAAAAATAATTTCCAAACAAAATCGCTGGAATTATTGCTAAACAAAGATTCCAGCGATTTTGGGCATGATTGCAAAGATGACAACAATTATTTAAATTGGACAATAATTATTTAAAGTACAACATTGTCTGCCAATTGGCAGACTTTTTTGATTGCAAGTCGCTTGTACCCTTTAATGAAGGAAGTCAGCGTTGCATGTCAAATAAACCACCGCTTACCGGATATTGGGTCGTTAAGATGGTATCTGATTTATACGTCAACGCTTTCCTTAGTAAAAAATCTCAGGAGAAAATTAATGGCACAAGCAAAAAATGGTGATACTGTAATGGTTCACTACACAGGCAAATTGACAGATGGCACAGTATTTGATTCTTCTACTGAGCGTGACCCTTTGCAGTTCACCATAGGTGCAGGAGAAATCATTCCTGGATTTGAACAAGCGGTTCTGGGAATGAATACTGGCGAATCAAAGACTACAAAAATTCCCGTAGACGAAGCTTACGGTTCACATCGTCCAGAAATGGTAGTAGAAGTTGAACGCGACCAAATGCCCCCGGAAATGGAACCAGAAGTTGGTCAGCAGATGCAAATTCAGCAACCCTCTGGACAAATTATTCCGGTGATGATCACTAATATTTCTGACTCTACAGTTACTTTAGATGCGAATCATCCATTAGCTGGGGAAGATTTAATCTTCGATATCCAACTTGTAGATATCACCGCTTAAAAGTTTATTTTCCTTTAGGCTTGAACTTCAGTTAAAGTCAAGATGGTGAAATGCCAGTCTTGCAAAAGTTGAACCTTAATAGTTAAGGTTCAACGAAATTTTGTATAAATTGAGCGCTTTTAGCCGCTTTTGTGTTCATATTTAAACCCCAGAATTGCCAGCCTAAAAAATCTGTTCAGCAGTCAAATTTAATTCTGGAAGTTATCAAAAAACCTTTAATTTGTTCATGGTTTCCTAATGGTTGCGGCATTTCAACAATCACCCCATTATCCAATTCATAGCGTCTACCATCAGGCTTCCAATCTATAAATTAGACTTCTTGCATAAATCAAAAACAAGAACCCCACCCCGCCTTTAACTTACGTCAAAGTCTCCCCTCCCCGCCTGCGGGGAGGGGTTGGGGGTGGGTTTTGGGGACTTTTGCAAGAGGTCTATTAATCAAACCTTACTAGTTTGGGTATGGCTTGAGTGATAAAACCTGCTTTATTTATTCAAAGCAAGCCAGTTCAAGTATAGAAACAGTTTTTCATATCATGTCTGTTTAATTAACAGTAATAAAAATATCGCAACCGTCGTAGAGACGTTCCGTCGGAACGTCTCTACAGTATGTCTGATTTGCCGGACATTATATCATACATCATCAACAATTGATTTATCTTCATTTTGAGGATTTTCTGAAGGATGTATTTCAGTTGTTTGGCGCTCATCTACAGAAACCTGATCGGAAACGAGGACTAATTCTGTCTCTTTATTTGATTTATTTCCCCATTCATCTAAAACATCTTTAATTAAGACTTCTTGCACCCAAATTTTAGCGACAACGGTCAAGGGTAGCGCTAAAAATAATCCGAGAAAGCCAAAGAATGTGACAAAGAAAAGTTGAGAAATTAAGGTTACAGCTGGTAGTAATGACACCTGACGTGCCATGACAATTGGGGTAAGAAAATTACTTTCTACTTGCTGAATGACAAAGTAAAGAGCAAATACAAGAAGCGGTTTCCAAGGTGTATCTAAAAGCGCGATCGCCATTGCTGGGATTACACTCATTGTTGGGCCCAGATTGGGAATCAAGTTCAAAAATCCCGCCAACACTCCTAAAGCAAGCGCAGCTTTCACACCTAAAATTGATAAGCCAATTACACTTAACAATCCCACTACGCTCATAGCAATGAAAGCGCCTGTTACCCATCCCTCTAATGAAACTTCACATTTATCTAAAATTCCATCTACCCGTCGCCGATAAAATGCGGGAAACAGCCGAATAAATACTTTCCGGTAAGCTAGGGGACCGGCTAAAAACATCCCTGTTAGAACTAGCACTAGCAAAATCTTCAAAACTACTTCTAAAGTGCCAGAAACAAACGTAAAAGAGCTTCCTAAGGCGCGATTTATTAAAGGTTGCGCTTGTTGGATTAGACTATTTACATCAGGTATATATTGTGTAAGTTCACTAGGAACGCGAGTTTCTGCTTGGTCAAGCCAAGTATTGAAGCGTTGAAACCCTTGGGGAACCCGAAGCGTTAGTTCTTGGAACTGCTGTGTAAAAGGCGGTACAATCAGCCAGAAAAAGCCTACGACTCCAGCCAAAAAAATCGCTACCGACACAATTACGGCGAGTCCACGTCCCATCCCGATGCGTTGCAAGCGTTTCGCCAGCCGATTTAAGGTGGTGGCTAATACGATTGCGGCAAACATCAGTAAAAGTACTTCCCTTATCTGCCACAAGATGTATAACGAGATAACGAGGGCGATTAAGCCGATCCATTGACCTAGATTCACAGGCTGTCTCCGAACTGTTGGCGAGATGCGTTTTGCTTTCAATGCAGCTAGATTAGCTGATTTTAGCTACTTCCGCTTGTATCTGGGGAGTGGGGAGTGGAAGAGTGGGGGAGTGGAGGAGTGGAGGAGTGGGGGTAGAGACGCTTTGGTTCCTCGCGTCTGTACAAAAGTGGAGGAGTGGAGGACAATTATTTCTCCCCATCCCCCCCTCTCCCTATCCCCCCCTCTCCCCCTCTCCCTTACTGGGGAGTCGCGACAATAATGCGATCGCCATAATCAAACTTGGTGACAAAACCATAATTAATACGTTGGTTGTCGTCCCCCCAATCCCCAAACCCGGACCGATATATCTAATCAGCAACGACAGCACAACCGAAAATACAAACACTTTCACCACAAATCCAATCTGATTTTCCATAATTTAGTACGGCTATACGCATTTTTATGTGGGGTTGACCCTAAATAAGGCTGCTACGCTCAGTCTCTACAATAAACATATAGTTACAAAGCTTAACAATTACAAAAAGGGAAAGGGCAATGGGCAATGGGCATTGGGCATTGGCAGTTAAAGAAGTTTAACAAAGTCATGCGTGTTTTAATCCGATTCTTTCCATACCCCATGCCCCATGCCCATTGCCCTTCCCGCAAAACTTAGAGGGTACATCAAAAAATGCCTGTAGAAAAAAATAACAAAAGCCCGATCAAACCGCCGAGAGTAAGGCAGTTTGGCGGCAGTTTCCTGATTCTGCTGACTGTTCTGTTATTGCTTAACTTTATTGTTCCTAGCTTCTTTGGTCCGCGATCGCCGCAAGTTGCTTATAGTGATTTTATTACGGCTGTGGAAGCTGGTAAAGTAAATAAGGCAATTGTTGGAAGCGATCGCATTGAATATTCAATTCCGACGCAAACGCCAGATGGTAAGTCGGCAGAGCAAGTCTTTCAAACTACACCAGTAGCTTACGATCTGGATTTACCGAAGATTCTCCGCGAGCATAATGTACAATTTGCTGCACCACTACCAGATCAAAATGGCTGGATTGGCACTTTAATCAGTTGGGTGGTTCCACCGTTAATTTTTATTGGCATTTGGGGCTTTTTCCTCAATCGTCAGGGAGGTGGTACCGCTGCATTGACGGTAGGTAAAAGCAAGGCTCGGATTTCTTCTGATGGCAGCACTGGTGTAAAATTTACAGATGTGGCTGGTGTGGATGAAGCCAAAGTCGAGCTAGAAGAGATTGTTGATTTCTTGAAAAATGCTGAGAAATATACCCGCTTAGGTGCGAAAATACCTAAAGGGGCGTTGCTGGTGGGACCTCCAGGAACAGGTAAGACAATGTTAGCGAAGGCGATCGCAGGAGAAGCGGGTGTTCCTTTCTTCAGTATCTCCGGTTCCGAGTTTATCGAATTATTCGTTGGTGTCGGTGCTGCGCGGGTGCGCGATTTGTTTGAACAAGCGAAAAAACAAGCACCTTGTATCGTCTTTATCGACGAGTTAGACGCACTTGGTAAGTCTCGCGGTGGTGCTGGTGGGTTCGTCGGTGGAAACGATGAACGCGAACAAACCCTAAACCAGTTACTTACAGAAATGGACGGCTTTGATGCCAACACAGGTGTAATTATCATCGCTGCTACCAACCGTCCAGAAGTATTAGATCCAGCTTTACGTCGTCCGGGACGCTTTGACCGCCAAGTTGTGGTAGACCGTCCTGATAAAATTGGTCGGGAAGCGATTCTCAATGTTCATGCGAGAAACGTCAAATTAGCTGAGGATGTTAACTTAGCTACTATCGCTATCCGCACACCTGGCTTTGCTGGGGCAGATTTAGCGAACTTGGTAAATGAAGCCGCATTATTAGCAGCTCGTCAAAATCGGGAAGCGGTAATTATGGCAGATTTCAACGAAGCGATCGAGCGGTTGATTGCCGGTTTAGAAAAGCGATCGCGCGTACTCAATGAAACTGAGAAGAAGACTGTAGCTTATCACGAAGTCGGTCACGCCATCATCGGTGCATTGATGCCCGGAGCTGGTAAAGTTGAAAAAATCTCCGTTGTGCCGCGTGGTATCGGTGCTTTGGGTTATACAATTCAAATGCCGGAAGAAGACCGCTTCTTGATGGTTGAAGACGAAATTCGCGGACGGATTGCGACTTTGTTGGGTGGACGTTCCGCTGAAGAAATCGTGTTTGGTAAAGTCTCCACAGGTGCGGGTGACGACATCCAGAAAGCCACAGATATGGCAGAACGTTACGTTACTGTCTACGGAATGAGTGATAAACTCGGTCCTCTGGCTTTTGAGAAGACGCAACAACAGTTTATTGAAGGTTACAGCAATCCGCGTCGGTCGATTAGTCCGAAAGTGGCTGAGGAAATTGACCGCGAGATGAAGCAGATTGTGGATAATGCACACCACATTGCTTTAACCATTTTACAAGATAACCGCGACTTGTTAGAAGAAACCGCAGAGGAACTGCTGCACCGCGAAGTTCTCGAAGGTGTAGAATTGCGGGAAAGACTTGCAAGAGCAAAAGCACCGAGCGAACTTAATGAATGGTTGCGTTCCGGGAAGGTGTCGGAAGATAAACCCTTGATGCAACATGTGTTGAATTAAAATTCGCGCGTCAGCACAAAGAGTGCTAGTTAATAAAAGCGATCGCTTGTTTGTTGGGCGATCGCTTTTTTGATTCTCAATAGATTTCCTGCAATAATCGGTAAACGCCCGCAGGCTAGAAGCCTGGGGCTATACGAACAAAGCCTGCCGACCCAGGCTTTTAGATATTAAGTCCGCGTAGGCGGACTTTGTTCGTATAGCCGCACCCTGAAGGGTGTGAGGCTCAATTTTGACACCGCGAAGCGAGTAGTTCCTCAACCCATTGCCGATCGCCTTGTGATAGTGCTGGGGGAGGAACTGCTTGTTGGTAGTCAATGCGGATAGGGTAACCGCCTCGCTCATAAATACCACTAACGATAGATTGTAAATTTACAGTTGTTACCTCTTGAGGTTCCTTGAGGGGTAGTAAAAACTCAGGAATCGCCTCACGCATTGTAAAAGCATATAAATCTGCTATGGGACGCCGCTCATGCTGACTGACTACAATTCGATAGTCAGTTATGGAATCAACCCCTTTCATTGCCATTGGTTCATCTGCTCGAAGCAAGTCTATTTCAACTAAATGAGACATACTTCCTAAAATCGAATGACGCTTCTGTTCGTAAATAGAGCGCCCCTTTCCTTTGCGTTTATTTTTAGGTGATAAAATTTCAATGACTGTAATTACAGCATCTGTTTTAGTTTCCCTCACTTCCAAGTATCGCTCTTTCACTTCTACTGGCATGGGCAAAGTGATTTGTTGAGGACGAGCGTAGACAGCAACTTGAGTAGCGTCCTTTGAGCTAATTAGGTCAGAAGGCTGTTTGCTAATTGATGAAAGGACAACCGCATCTGGAATTCCGATTAATAGCTCCTCATCAGCAGTGTCTAGATAAGTGCGCGTCTCCACGCCAATGTAGTATTTAGGTAGCAACTTTGGGGCAAGAGCATCGGCGATCGCTACAATCAAACGGCTGTGAAACTCTGACCAGAAAATAGGCTGCTCTAGGTAGGGGTTCATTCCCGGAAATGGCGATGGCATAAGCGACCTCACGCGATGGAAGCTATTTTGATTTTAACTGCCGGATTGCGTTTCCCTGTGGATGTAAAATCACAAATCGTTTTTAAACGCAGAGGGACGCAAAGGTAAGCGCAAAGGTGAATCCAATACGGTTCGGATAATGTTTTTTGATGAAAATTATAGATGACAAAGACGCGATAAATCGCCGTCTTTACAATAATCAGCCCTTTGTAGAGACGGCGATTTATCGCGTCTCTCTAACCGTCATTTAGGAGTTTGACAGACTACTAGCCCTCAGCCTTTCGCAGTTTCTCTAATTCCTCTGGTGTGAGGGGATTATTTCCTAACTCAAGTGCTTCTATCCAGCGTAGCCGGCGCTGCTTCTCATCATCTGAGTAATCAAATGTGCCACTGTCAACAGCAGCCCGAAAGTCTTCTAATGCCCCTACCAAGTCGCCTGTGAGTACTCTAGCCAGCCCCCGACTATCTTGATAACGTTTATTATTAGGGTCTAGGTTAACTGCTTTTTCACAATAGCGGAGAACACCTTTCGCATGACCGTGTAAGCTGCCAACCCAGCAAATGCTATGCCAATATTCGGCAGAGTTATTTAGACTAGGGTCTAAGCTGAGGGCTTGTTTGAAAGCGTTCTGTGCTTCTTTAACCTTGCCCTCTGTTACCAAACTGATACCCTGACTTAAGGAAACCGCAGCTGCGAAAGCTGGGTTTTGCATTAATGGAGATACGTTTAGTGCTTCATGCAGCCCTTTAGTACAGAGCCATTTAGTGTCACTGTCCCACACAACTGCTTTGAGGTTGGCAAAGCTGAGGTTGGCACCGCTGAGGTCGGCACCGCTGAGGTTGGCACCGCTGAGGTCGGCATCCCTGAGGTTGACACCGCTGAGGTTGGCAAGGCTGAGGTCGGAATCTTCGAGGTCGGCATCCCTGAGGTTGACACCGCCGAGGTTGGCACCGCTGAGGTCGGAATCTTCGAGGTCGGCACGGATGAGGTTGGCACCGCTGAGGTTGGCAAAGCTGAGGTCGGCATCGCTGAGGTGGGCATCCCTGAGGTCGGCACAGATGAGGTTGGCACCCCTGAGGTTGGCATCGCTGAGGTGGGCATCCCTGAGGTCGGCAAAGATGAGGTTGGCACCCCTGAGGTTGGCATTGCTGAGGTTGGCATTGCTGAGGTTTGCACTGCTCAGGAATAATCCTAAGTTGTCGCGAAAGCCGTAAACACCCAAGCAGTAACTATAAGCAATAATAAAGAGTAAGCAATCTGAGTCAAATTGAGCGGTATCAGGTTTACCGCAGGGGTGAAAGCTGATTTTATCTTTCAGATCATCTTTTCTTTGAGCATAGCGATGCAACTCAAAAAGCAAAATCATCACATTCAATCCTGTACACACATCCACTTGTCGCAAACCCAAGTGATTTTCTCTGTCTGGCAATTGCTCCCTTAATTGCTTCTTCTTCATCTGCGGCAAATTTGCATCTTCCGCATCAATAAATTCCCCATCGCACCAACGCAAGTAGAAATGCTCTAATCGTTCAAACAGTTGACAAAAGCGTTCTACATCTTGAAATTCTGAACTCTCAATAAACAACCCCATTAAATATTCCACAATTTCCGGGGTTAAATTCCCATAGCCGAATAAATCGTAAATTTCCCTATCCATCACCTCTGTGGAAACTGCATCTTCTTGACGCTGACGCTTGCTTATTTTAGTTGTCCAATCTACAAAGCTTTCTATTAACCGTTCTGCGAATAAAAACTCACTAAAACTCTTGTGGACAAACTCCACGGAACCATCTTTATCGCCTGAGGCTGCTTTGATGTAAAATGCAGTCAACAGGTTATTGAGTAGCTTGTTATTTTCGTTAGAATCATTTCTCGCTTGCGGAATTAACTTTGCTGCTGGGCTATTGCTAACTTTGAGCCGTGTTTCTAACATTGCCACTTTTGCAGATTCATTCCCCGACTGGACTACACACAAAGCAGCTTCTGTCATAAATTGGCGCAAATCTTCGCTTTCCAGTTGAGTTAAGCGCAAGTTTTCATCTTTATCGTCACTTTTCCGCTGTTTTTCTAATACCCATTTAACCGATTCATCATAGATGCGGATTTTTGCCTTGATACCTTCTGCACCCTCAAACATTTTCTCATTCAAATGTTTCTCTCGGTGCATTCGTGCGAGTAAATAAAGCAGTAAAGGTTCTCGTGCTAGTTTATTCTTAATTTCATCGGGACAAGCTTGCAAAAATTGCTGAAAATTATTTGCCTCTTGCGTGCCAACTTTAGCCTCCCATTTCTCCAGCCATGTTTGCCGAATCGAATCATCCATTGGCTGAAGTTCGACGCGCTTCAAGCTTTTGGTTTGTGAGAGCAAGCGGTCAATTCCTTGCAGCGCTAAAGGACGACCTGTAACTATAAGTTGATGATGGCAAGAGCTATCTTTTTGAAACTTCTCTACCTGTTCCAAAAATTCCTTTAAGCCGTTAGCTCGTCCTTCTAATAATAGTTCGTCGAAGCCATCAAGCAAAAAGAAAAAGCGCGTATTTTTATCTGTTAACCAGCCAGAATCACTTTGAACAAAGTCAACGTTTTCTAAATAGTTTTCTAAAGTCTCAGTTAAGTTATCTTTGAGTACCCGCACATCCCGCAAGCGAATCAAAATCGGTGTAAAACTGGGATGCAAGTTCTGCCGCACCCAGTCGGCAAACATTCGACAAAAGACACTTTTCCCGCGTCCAGCTTCACCTTGAATAAACAAAACTTGTTTCTGTTTATTTTTGTCAGTTTCAGAAAGTATTGAATTAACAAATTCTTCGATTTGAGAAGTTACATTGCCTTTCTCATCCAGTTCTTTAACTTGTAGCGGTACATACAAATCCCGAAAGGTGATATCAGTCTCATCAAAAATCTTTTCTTCTGGCTTTGGTTTAATTTGCTGTTCTAAATAATCATCAATGCTGAAATATTTCTCTAGTTTGTCTTTTCCACCAACGCGATACCATTCCACAAGTTGCTTGACTTTATCGCCAACTTTTACTAAAGTCGGAAGCATATATTCATCGGTTTTCCGCGCAACTTTTTCGGTTACAGTTTTTGCGTCTGCTTCGATTAAACCTGCTTCTTGTAAACGTTGCTGTAAAACTTGATTAAATGCTTCTGCTAGTTTCGATTCGTGAAAATAGAGGATAGCTTTTTTCGCTTCTCGTTCCTCAAATTCTTGCTCACCCAGTTTCTTAATTTGTCGAGCTAAATTTTCCGAAACTGGTTTTTGTTGATTAATTTGCTGTTGTAATTGCAAATCTTCTTTCAGAATTGCTTTCAAACTGTCTAAATAAGCAACCTGACTAACCAATATTACACAGCTTTCGAGACTTGGCTCTTTTTTCGTGGCGTCAACAATCAGCTTTAATGTAGTAATCGCGATGGGTGCAAAGGGAATTACATAGACAATCTTTGTAACTAGATTAGCTTTGGCGAATAGAATTCGGGGAGTTTACGGGCACACAAACAAAGTCCGAGAAGGCTGACTACATAAATTGAAGGGTTTTGTAGCTTGTCGGCGGCGAGATGTAAAATGTGAGTTTAAGACAAATTTGAGATTAACGGAGTTCTGATACTCATTAAAGAGCTTCTGATGCTCATCAACGAGTCTTTGATACTCGTCAACGAGTCTTTTATACTCGTCAGCGAGTCTTTTATACTCGTCAGCGAGTCTTTTATACTCGTCAACGAGTCTTTTATACTCGTCAACGAGTCTTTTATACTCATCAACGAGTCTTTTATACTCGTCAGCGAGTCTTTTATACTCATCAACGAGTCTTTTATACTCGTCAACGAGTCTTTTATACTCGTCAACGAGTCTTTTATACTCGTCAAGGCAGTTCTATACTTCGTTAAGCAATTTCAAAGCTTTCTAACTCCTGACTCCTGACTCCTGAATGCTGACTCCTAACTCCTGACTCCTAACTTCGCTGCCAAATTTTAATTGTTTTATCTAAACTGCCACTTACCAACATTTCCCCAGAAGCAGTAAACGCTAAAGCTGTTACTGTGTTGGCATGTCCTGTAAATGTACTTAAGAGTTCCCCTGTTTGTAAATGCCACAATTTGATAGTTTTATCTGAACTGCCACTAGCGATAATTTCTCCATCGGGACTAAGAGCGATCGCATCAACTCCATCTTGATGTCCTTTAAGAGTACGAATCAATTCCCCTGTCTCTAAATCCCAAATTTTAATCGTTTTATCTCGACTTCCACTGACGAGGATATTATCATCTCCACTCACCGCTAGGGAACGAACTATGTGAGAATGTCCCATGAGGGTGTGCAAAGGTTCTGTATTAAAACTTGTCACTTTACCTTCACATGACAAATCCCAAACTTTAATTTTACGGTAGCTACCTGTTATCAAAGTTTGTCCATCTTGGCTAAAAGCGAGGGAATGGGCAGCGGTATCATCTAATGAAAGAGCGATCGCTACTTGGCGATACATCAAATCCCAAAACAAAATCTTTCTATCATCTCCCCCAGTTGCTAACATCCGTCCATCTGGAGTAAAAGCTACACAGCGCACCATTCCATTGTGCTTGTGGAGAATATCTATCAAATCTATTGCACCGGAATGCCAAATCTTAATTGTGGAGTCTGCACCACCACTCACCAATGTTTGTCCATCCGGACTAAATGCCAGTGAATTTACTTCATCCACTACGCCGGAGACACTCCATTGGTATTCTGAGAGAGTACCAATTAACTCTCCTTTTGTCAAGTCCCAGAGCTTCGTCTCTCCGCGACTGCCGCTAGCCAGTATTGGCATTTTGCCGTTTTTATCCCCAGGACTAAAAGCAAGGCAATTAATGCCTCTAGAATGTCCGCTCAATGTCTGCCAGCATTCCCAATCTCCGATGATATCCTTCAGGGGATGATCTGGTGGTAAAGTCTCAATCGTTTCGGCGATCGCAATTTCATCTACTCCTACCAGCGCATCTTTTTTGGGAATTAATGATTCTAAATACCAACTTAATCCACCCCCATATAACAAGTTACTCGGAGTCACACAAACTTTTGGCTCACTAAATTCGATTTGATTGTTTGGCAAAAAGCCTGTGATTACAGCTTGCTTTTCGTACCCTAATTGACCAGTAAACGGATAAAACAAACACAGAAAAACTAATACTTGGTGATTCTGTACATCTTCTTGAGTAACAGTCCACTTGATTTTGTCTTTTTTTATGCCATTAAAGCTTTCTCCATCAGCAGCGTAAACTTGAATACTAACTTTTGGGTTATCTACCAAGAAGTAAGCAAATTTACTTTCCCCGCGTAAATTTCCCTCATCATCTAATGCCATATTTTTCAAGCTGTCTTGTGGCACTTTTTTAACCAGCTTACCCAAGCGTTCAGTTATCACCCGCTGAACGATTTGTTCTCGCAAAAGATAATCTTCCGCTTGCTGCTGAAAATATTTGGGAAACGGAATCACCCAATCGGGAGGTTCGGGATATTCCGGTGGTGTCGGTGGGGGATTTTTAGCGAGTATTTCGGCTTGGTAGCGAGCAAAACTGAGCAATTTTGCCAATGATTCGCCCCAAAATGCCATAATTTCACTATGACAACCTTTAACTTGACTTTCTAGCAAAGATAAGTCATAAGTCTTTGGTTTTTTCACACGTTGAAGAAAGTCAGCTTGTTGAGCTTTCAGTAAGCTAATCCAATCCATTTGCATGTTTTGAGGCACAAAGAATGCATACCTACGGTAAGCTATACCAAAGCAATTACTCAAGTTTATAAGATGAATATAAATTAAAAATTGAGTAATTTGACCAGTTAGGGTAACACAAGCATTACTTATGCTCTAACAGAAAGCAACTATCTATTTGAGCACTAAGATACTTTGTCAACCATTAGCAAGAGCGTATAAATAAATTAGACGTTGGAAATTAATTCTAACTTATCTGGAAAATATGAGACTGTCTCTAGCGAGACAAACCCGAAATAATACTCAATAAGAATTAAAGCGACGCAAAGAGTGAAAGTATAAATCTATGATGGTCGCTGCAACAGCCGCGCATTAAGTTGTATAAGTAAAGATACCAAAGTCAGGATTTATTGATTTTATTCTTGGCGATCGCGTAACTTACGTGTAGCCTTCTCATGTGCTTCTAGCTGTTTAATTTTCATCCGCAAATCAAAGTCTTCACCGCTGACAATTGTTTCTAGGTCAGCGATCCGCTGTTCTAACAGTTCTACCTGCTGCGGTGACAAAACTTGATTTTGGTATTTTTTATCACCAGAACGCCACACAGCAACTGTACCAGCTCCTGCGCCAGCGATCGCCGCTAATGGTATAATCGCACCACTTCTGGTAACAGCCGAAAGTGGAACACAAATTGCTAAAATCCCCACAGTCAAGCCCCAGATTTTGGTAGTCGCGCTAACTCGGATATCCTCAGGTTGGTGGAAGTTTTTTTCTGGTTTTTTAGCCATGAGTGTCTCCTCAAAGATTTAATTATAATAATCAGACGCGATCGCCTGTAAAAGTGCCTCCTCCAATCGGGTTAAGTATAATTGCTAAATAAATAGTTTTATATCGAGTTGAACTCTATCGTACGAATGAAATTGTTCTCTGTATAAAGATAGATAATTGTATAAAAAGATATAAATTTTTGGCTACTGAGAGTTTGGGTAACCAAACAAAGATATATTTATTAATTGTTGACAATATCGCATTTACTGAAAAAATAACCATGACAACTGCATCCTACATTTTTCTGGCTGGAGCAAGTCGGGGTGTCGGTAGAGAAATTGCCAAATGCTTAATTGCACAACAGCAAAAGGTAAAAGCACTTTTGAGAACAGAAGCAGCTCGTGATGAACTAGAAGCAATGGGTGTTCAGGTAGTTCTAGGAGATGCGTTGAATAGCGAAGATGTAGAAAGTGCTATGCTGGCAGAACCCATCCACGCAGTTATCAGTACAGTTGGTGGTTTGCCTCAAGTTAGTGAAAAAGCTGATTACTTAGGTAATAAGAATCTGATTGACGCAGCAGTGAAAGCTAAAGTAGGCTCATTTGTTTTGGTATCTTCTATTGGTAGTGGAGATAGTGTAGTTGCATTGAATCCACAAGCATTAGAAACATTGCGATCGGTTTTAATAGAAAAAGAAAAAGCTGAAAAACACTTAATTGACAGTGGATTAACTTACACTATTATTCGTCCCGGTGGATTAAAGTCAGAAGCAGCAACCGGAAATGCAATTTTAACTGAAGATCCGCGCATTGCAGGTATAATTAATCGTGCAGATGTCGCACAGTTAGTTTGTCGTTGCTTAAATTCTGATAAAGCAAACAATAAAGTATTATCAGCAATAGATAAAAATATGCTTTTCGGACAAATGGAGTTTGAGGAATTCACCTTAGATTAAAAAGTAGAGACGCGATTAATCGCGTCTTTACAACAATCGCGAACAATCGCGTCTCTACTCCTAATCTGCTTCCTCACCAGAAATTTGAAAAAACACACTTCTTTTACGCGCTCCATCCAACTCAAAAAATAAGACAGATTGCCAAGTTCCCAAAGCTAATTTACCATCTACAATTGGAATTACCTCACTAGTACTCAGCATCATTGCCATGAGATGAGAATGAGCATTCATCGGTTCATCTTCCGGCACAACTCTTAAGTGTAGGTCATTGTGCAAATATCGGTCTGACTCAGGTGCTAATTTCCCTAAAAAGACTTTAATATCCTCTAACAGTCTTTCTTCATTTTCATTGATAGCCAATGCAGTTGTAGTGTGGCGACAAAATACTAAAACCTGACCATTTTTAATTGAAGTTGAGGCGATAAAATCGTTGATATGTGGTGTGATATTATAGATATTAATTCCCTGTTCAGTTTCGAGTTCAATGAATTTATTAATTATGGGCATATCTTAAATATAATTATTCGTTAAAATTGTCTGCAAACCCTTTACTAATCTTTCTATCCCTTCTTTTGCTGTCTCTTTTTCGAGCGCACCATAAGCAACTCGCAGATAACATCCATTATCCATACCGAAGGTTGTACCGGGAATCACTGCTACAAGATGTTCTTTAATTAGCCTTTCTACTAATTCAAAGGTATCCATATTTGTATGAACTTTGAGGAAAAAATAGAAAGCACCATCAGCGGGGGTAATAGTACATAATCCTTGTAAACGATTGAGAGAGTCAAGCACCAAAGAGCGGACTTGGGCGATCGCTTCTAAATTTCCCTTGATATACTCCTCTGTTGCCTGCAATGCCCCTAATGCTGCATACTGAGAAACTACAGGTGGACAAATCACTATTGAATCCTGTACTTTTTTAACAGCTACAAGCAGGTGTTTAGGAATCACCATATAGCCAATCCGCCAACTTGCAAAACCATAAGCTTTGGAAAGGCTATAAAGAGAAATGGTGTATTCACTACTTCCCGAAAATGCACCAGGGGAAGTGTGTTTTACGCCGTTATAGGTAAAGTATTCATAAGCTTCATCGTTAATATGATAGATGTTGCGTTCTTTGCAAATTTCATTAACTTCTCGCAACAGTTCTTCAGAATAAACAACACCTGTAGGATTATTAGGTGAAACTGTAACTATCGCCTTTGTTTTTGATGTTATCGCAGAAGCGATCGCATCCGGTCGCAATTGATAATTTTCATCGGTTTCTACCAACACTGGACGACAACCTGCCATTGTGGTTGCCATTTCATGATTAAAATAATAAGGCGTATTTAAAATGATTTCATCGCCTACCGATGTAATAGCAAGAACAGCATTCATAAACGCCATATTACTGCCAGCGGTAACAACAATACAGCTTTCGTCGTTAAGTTCAATATTGTTAAAAGCTTGCAATTTTGCTTCAATTGCTGCTAACAAAGGAGGAATTCCCTCAACAGCTTTGTAGAGATTATTAGTAGGTTCTGCGAGGAATTTCGGCAAAAGCTCGATTGCTTCGGGTGGTGGATTGTAAGAAACAACACCTTGTCCAAGAGAAATGGTTCCCGGATTGCTTTTAATTAATTCGCCAACAACAGGTATTATCGGAGACTGCACTGCCTCCATGCGAGAGATGAGGTTTTTCATGCGAGCATTACACTTAAGCTAAATTTAATTGTCTCTCAAAAGTTAATCTCATAGCCAGCAAAGGCAGCATAAAATGCAATATTGAAGTACATCTCACGCACCTCACCCCCAACCCCTCTACGAGCGCAAGGAGAGGGGAGATAAAGCACAGCTTTATCGGGGTGAGGTAATCGCTGTACCTCAGTTGCTTAGGAAACGCTATAAGTGCAAGAAGTCTAATGTATTGCACCCAATTTTAAATTGCTATATATGATTGTTTCTTAACTATTAACTCCCTATGAACGCAATTACGATAAACCTCAAGCCAGTGATTGAACTAACCGACGAGCAATTTTATCAGCTTTGCCGGAAAAACCCTGATGTGAAATTTGAACGCAACGCTCTAGGAGAACTGATTATCATGTCACCCACCGGAGGAGAAACCGGAAACCGGAATGCAGAAATTATTATTGACTTTGGAATATGGAATCGCCAAACTAAGCTAGGTAAAGTATTTGATTCTTCCACTGGCTTTAAACTCCCTAATGCAGCAAATCGTTCCCCAGATGTATCTTGGATAAAACAAGAAAGATGGGATGCACTCACCTCCAAAGAAAAAGAGAAATTTCCGCCAATTGCCCCAGATTTTGTTTTAGAGTTAATCGATGCGACTGATGATTTACAAAAGACACAAGAAAAAATGCAAGAATACATGAATAATCAAGTTAAACTCGGCTGGTTAATTGATAGAAAAACCCGCCGAGTGGAAATATATCGTCAGGGGCAAGAAGTAGAAGTTTTAGAAGCTCCAAAAGAACTATCCGGTGAAGATGTCTTACCTGGTTTCGTTCTCAATTTGCAAACTGTCTTTCAAAGTTAAAAATTCAGAATTGCGATAGCGTTTGCCTTGGTCTCTAATAGTTGCGATCTTCGACGCTCAAAAGCGTCAGAGCTTGCCGCAAGCATCAAAGCTTTTCAAGACACAGAGGAATGGAAGCGAGGTCTGCGTGTAGTCTATTTATGTGAAAAACTCTTAACTCCTAACTCCTCGCTGTTGTTACTACTTGTGGAGATTCTGGACGCACACGCTGTCCTGTAATTACCATTTTGACACCACCAGCAGGCGCAAGGGTAACACCTCGTCGCCGAGGTATTTCTGGTTGATTATCAGCCAGCGCGAGTTGATAGCGTGAAAGAATTGTTGCCAACACTAATTTCATTTCTAACTGAGCTAAAGCATCACCAATACAGCGACGCGCACCTGCGCCAAAAGGTATAAATTCATAAGGAGAAAATTGCCGTTCTAAAAAGCGCTCTGGTTTAAACTGCTTGGGTTTTGGATATAAATCCTCACGTTGATGCACGAGATAGATACAGCCATAGACTCGTGTACCAGGCTCTAACTGATGTCCTAGTAGCTCAACTCTTTCTTGCGCTACCCTGGCAAAGGTCAACATACCCACAGGGTAAATACGCAAAGTTTCATTGCAGACAGCGCTCAGATAAGGCAGCCGCGCAATACTCATGGGGTCAGGGGATTCCCCAAGGCTATCCACTTCTTGAAGGAGTTTTTCACGGACTTGTGGCAAATGGTGAATCCAATACAATGCCCAAGCCATTGCGGTTGCTGTGGTTTCATGTCCAGCAAACAGCAGAGTCATCAACTCATCGCGCAACTCTTTATCAGTCATGGAATTCCCCTCTTCATCCTTGGCTGACATCAGTAAAGAGAGGATATCGACGCGATTTGGATCGGGATGCTCACGGCGAGCGGCAATTTCTGCGTAGAGCAATTGATCAATTTCTTGCCGTTGGCGCACAAATTTCCCCCAAGGACTCCATGCTCCTAAATCTTTTTGCAGGAAGCGGAAAAACAAAAAGCTAGAACTGAGCGGTGAGCGAAAAAGATCCAACATCAAACTTAGTAACTGCTTGAGTTGTTGGTAACGTTCTCCTTCATACAAGCCAAACACAGCCTGTAAGATGACTTGCAGGGAAATATCCTGCATTGCACTTCGGGCTGAGAAAGGCTGGTTTTGTGGTAACTGGCTAATGACTTTTTCACTAAGATTACAAATTAGCTCACCGTAGGCTCGCATCCGCTCTCCGTGAAAAGGAGGCATCAAGAGTTGTCGCCGCTGTTTGTGCTTGTTGCCCTCCAGCATTATGACTGAATAGTCCCCTATTAAGGGTTCCAAAATTTTGTTTTCCTCACCGACGGCTGCAAACTTCTTTCTGTCGTTGGTGAAAATTTCTTGGATTGCCTGGGGATGGTTTACAAATACGAAAGGATACCTAGAACCAGCTACAAGAGTAGAAAAAATATCGGGATATTCTTGAACCGCTTTTTCCATGTATATCACAGGGTCAGCAATCCACTGGAATCTCTGGATAATAGAGGGAGTTTTGACAACATTGAGTAATGGCATTTGATTTTTCACCACAAAAAATTAATTGTACTAATAACAAATTGAACTATTCTTGTTGTGAATATGGAGTTTTATTGTTCCGGGTGTGAACTTGAGCGACTAAAAACTAGACAAGCTTAGTTTTTTGTTGTTTTTGTGTGGAAAGTTGAACGATCGCGAAACCCAAGAAAATGCGATCGCTCTTAGCGATGATTTGAAATTACTTCTCACTAGCTGCTACAGCTTGTCGAGACTCTCGACGCACATAGCGCCCTGTAACTACCATTTTGACACCACCAGCAGGCGCAAGCGTAATACTCCGCCGCTGAGGTTTTTCTGGTCGATGATCAACCAGCGCGAGTTGATAGCGTGACAGTATCGTTGCCAATACTAGCTTCATTTCAAAAGGAGCCAAAGCGTTGCCAATACAGCTACGGGCACCAGCGCCAAACGGCATAAATTCATAGGGAGAAAATTGGTGTTTCAAAAAACGCTCTGGCTTAAACTGCTTGTGGTCTGGGTATAAATCTTCACGTTGATGCAGAAGATAAATGCAGCCAACTACTAGCGTACCAGGCTCTAACCGATGTCCCAGTAGTTCAACTGGTTCTTGGACTTCTCTGGCAAACGTGTTGATCGCAACGGGGGTAATCCGCAAAGTTTCGTTACAGACAGCGCTCAGATAAGGCAGTCGCGCAATATTCATCGGGTTAGGGGATTCCCCAAGGGTATCGAGTTCTTGGAGCAGTTTTTCACGCACTTGTGGCAAATGGTGAATCCAATACAATCCCCAAGCCATCGCCGATGCTGTGGTTTCATGTCCGGCTAACAACAACGTCATCATTTCATCGCGTAACTCTTGATCCGTCATCGAATTACCTTGTTCATCCTTGGCTGACATCAGTAACGAGAGGATATCGATGCGATTTGGATCGGGATGCTCACGGCGATCGGCAATTTCCGCGTAGAGCAGTTGATCAATTTGTTGCCGTTGGCGCACGAATTTTCCCCAAGGACTCCAAGTGCCTAAATCTTTTTGCAAAAAGGGGAAATAGAGCAAGCTAGCGCTAAGGGGAGAGTTAAACTTTTCTGTAATCAACGCTAGTAAGCGCTTGAGTTGTTGATAACGTTCTCCCTCATATAAGCCAAACACAGCCTCTAACATCACTTGCAGCGAAATATCCTGCATGGTATTACGAGCGAAAAAAGGCTTATCTTGTGGTAATTGATTAAAGACTTTTTCGGTAAGATTACAGATTAGATGACCGTAGGCTTGCAACCGCTCTCCGTGAAAAGGGGGCATCAAGATTTGTCGCCGCCGTTTGTGCCTGTTGCCCTCCAGCATTATCACTGAATAATCGCCTATTAAGGGTTGCAAAATTTTGTTTTCCTCACCGACGGCGGCAAACTTCTTTCTATCATTGGTGAGAATTTCTTGGATTGCCTGGGGATGGTTTACAAATACTAAGGTGTCCCCAAAACCAACTACTTCAGCCGTGAAAATGTCGGGATACTGCTGTGTGGCAGTTTCCATATATCCTACAGGGTCAACAACCCACTGAAGCTTCTGAAGAAAAGAAGGAGTTTTTAGGGTATTAGGTAGTTGCATATAATTTCTCCTGCCGAAATTGTGCTAACAACAGGCTCAAACTAGTGATCAACACATACAGTTGCCTGTAGCTACTATGCAGTCTAGCTTTTTAGTTTGCGAGCTCCATCAACCAAACGTTAGAGGGGTTTGTAAACTAGTTCAGTTTAGTTTTATAGTTTTCATATGTCGGTAGATAGCTGCAATGTTGCGAGCATCATCTATGCCGCGATGGTGAGTGCCTTTCAATTCTAATCCAAGCTTCTGTAGAGCCTGCGCCATCCCAAATCCTTTAGATACACCAATATATTCGGAAAATTCCTTTTTAATATTTATGTGTTCTGAACCAAAAGGATAAGGAATATTGTGATATTTACAATCTTGAATAAATTGCTTTTTATCATATTCTCCCCAAGAACAGAAAACATAATTGGGAAATAATTCAAGCCATTTTTGCAGGCTAGACATTGCTTCAATAAATTTTGGCGCTAATTCAACATCTTTTTGAGAAATGCTAGTTAATTCTGTACAAAAAGCTGTTAATTGCGGATTTCTTACAGGTTGAATGAATTCCTTAAATTCTGAATCAATCTGCAATGTTGCTTTGTTGAGCATGACCGCACCAATTTCAATTATTTCCATTTGATGACGAGGAATACTATTATCATCAGAACAAGTAGCTTCTAAATCAATTATTAAAAAATAGGAGGAACTGTCAGGTTTCATCTAGCGCTGTTTTTTGAAGGATTGCAACTTGATTTTATTTAAACGTTTTGACCCAGCCTAACTTTATGGTGGTATCGAGTGCGTTCACGAAGTGACTCTGGAAGAGTATCGCACTGATTGCAAACCAAACAATACTTTGGGCACCCAGCACGACAAAAGGCAAAATACTATAACAATAAAGTCCCACATCCACCTGAGTTAAGCCTCGCACCAACCCAAAAGCCAGCACTCCCCCAGCTTTGAGTTGCGGATTGTTATCTGAGCGGATGATATAGCGATAGGTAACACCAAAAAGCAAGCCACAAAAGCAGGATATAGCACCGCTTATCCACCAACGCCAATCCTGGATATTTATCTGGAGAATGCTGAGTGCTGGAAAATACTTATCTAGCAGCAGATTGTTAAGAAAAGTCGTAATCACAAAGGTTAAGCAAACAGATAAACCCCCGAATATTCCAGCTTTCAGGGATTCTAGGCGTTCAGCCATGTCGTTCGTATCTTTCATGAACACAGAGGAAGAAACAAATGACTAATGACCATTCCCAGTATCATAAATATTAGAGACGTTTTGTAAATTAGTTGAAGAATAGGACTATGGAGATTTTGACATTGGGCTGGGTTTCACTGTTAGTTGTGTTCACTTGGTCAATTGCAATGGTAGTATGGGGTCGCAACGGACTGTAAGAAAATCGTGGAAAGTCCATTATTGAGCATTTTGGCTTTATCTGGCTTGGTGCTATTGTTGGCACTAACTGGCGGAGTTGGTTATTTGACGATTTCCGAATGGCGCGATCGCCGTTTGCGAGAACAAGAAAAACGCGAAACACAACGCACCCCCAAGCGACGCTAATTTATTAGCGTTCTACATACGCTGTGTGTTAACAATCTTTTTGAGGGACACGAAATTTTCGTGTCCCTTAGCTTTTGTGATGGTAAGCGATCGCATAATTATAAAAGCTTTAGCGGGGAATACGCATTTAGAAAACGAGCATGAACGAGCCAAACGCTAACTATGATGAGCCTTGGAAAGAAGCGATCGGCGATTACTTTCAGCCATTCTGTGGCTTCTTTTTCCCCCAAGTTCATGATTTAGTAGACTGGAGCAAACCTCCACAGTCACTAGATAAAGAATTACCGCATCATCTGACATCGGTTCGCGCTACGCCGATAAATTATTCCAAGTGTGGCTGCGCGACAATCAAGAAGTCTGGATATTAATTCATACTGAAGTGCAAAGTCAAGAAGAATCTGACTTTAGCAAACGGATGTATATTTATAATTATCGGGCGTTTGACCTCTACCAACGACCCGTAATTAGTCTAGCCATTTTGGGCGATGAGCGTTTAAACTGGCGTCCCTCATCCTATGGTTATGCATTCGCTGGGTGTGAAGTTAATCTGAAATTTCCCATCGTCAAATTATTAGATTACGAACCCGCATGGGAAAGTTTAGAACAAAGCAATAATCCTTTTGCCATCATAGTAATGGCACATTTAAAAACGAAAGCTACCACAGGCAAACCCCAGGAAAGAGAACGCTGGAAGTGGAATATTGTTCGAGGTTTGTATGACAAAGGTTATGAACGCGGAGAAATTATCAAACTCTTTCAGGTAATTGACAGGATGATGACATTACCGCAAGAGTTAACACAAAGCTTTGAGGAAAGATTAAATCGTTACGAGGAGGAAAGAAAAATGCCATTACTTAGCAATATGGAATTGAGGGGAATAGAGAAGGGAGCTAGACAAAGTGCCCGTGAATCGGTGGTTATTGTTTTGCGATCGCGCTTTGGAGAAGTCCCCACAGAATTTGCAGAAACGATAAATAATATTGAGGATTTATCCTTATTAAAACAGCTTTTGGAAAGAGCCGTTACCGTCAATTCTCTGGCAGATTTTCAGCAATTTCTAACGGTTGATTAAAGTATGGTTGGTGTCAAGCGATCGCGTTTGTTGTGAAAAGGGAATTAGGCGATACTCTTGCGGAGTCACTGAGTCCTGCGGACACGCTGCGCGAACGTGAACGCATTTCAATAAAAAGCAAGCGATCGTCTTGATGATAAAGCTAGATTAGGCTATACAAAACAAGCGAGTCACTTTGTCAACGCACTACCCATTTAAGCGACCTTACAAACGGTCGGTTCTGGAAGTGCTTCCCCGGTCGCTTCGTAAGCCATTATCAGTGACTCCAATGCTTCAGCACCATTTGCAACAGCTTCCTCATAAGTATCGCCATGCGTCCGAAAAGGCTGTCCGGGGAAATCAGGAAATCCGACTAAAAAGCAGTTGTCTTCATCAGACCATTCAATCAGCATTTGATATTTAAATTTGCTCATCTTCCTGATTCCCCTGCTGTTTTTTTCTACTGTCCCAGTTTTAATTTGGGATTCAATAAATTGCTCATGCTCAGGTTTAATAAAAATCTTCATTGCACATAAATAAAATTTATGGCTTGTATCAAGTATCTATGAAGATGAACTTAATCTTCTATATTCAATGTTAAAACCGAATTAATTGAAATTAATACAGAACTAAAAAAACAGGTAAGTAATGGATTTTATTCAACAAGCGAAAAAATTAGGAGAAACAGTTAAGGAAAAGGTTCAAGAAAGCACGGGGCAAATCAGAACTGCTATTGATGAAACCAATCAAGTAACTGCTCAATTTATAGTTTCAAGCAATGCTGCAATTGAAAGTAGCATTAAAGTCAGCCAGGAAGCGACTGAGTTGATAAACAAAACTGTACTTGAAATCAGCACGGTAGGAATTGCGATCGCAAACGACTTAAAAAATTTACCCACAACCGCAATAGAACTGGCACAAGAAATGCCAAAGATTGCTACCAGGTTCCGTTACCGAGCAGGTCTTCGACTAGGTGATGCACCGCGTACTGACCCTGATGTAATGAAGCTATTTGCAAAAATTCCGCTCACCTCAAAACTTGGTCGAGATCCGGAAACTACAATCGGGCAATTTTTAGCAGATAAGCATGGGAGCCATATTATCCCACGGGCTGGTGGCGGTTCTAATGGGGCAGATAATATTGTATGGGAAATTGGAGTCGATAACATTCGGCGTGGCGCAAATGCAATGACAGGTGGTGAACAAATTTATATTCGTATTTACAATGCTGTAGATTCAATTTTGGCTAACTCTGCGACAATTGCCCGTATGGGATTAACAACAACTGGGGTTGCGATACTGACGCAAGTCACCATTACTGCCCTTTCATATTCCCTCGACCTCTATCGAGGAGACATTACTATCGAAGAGTACAAAAAATTGATTGTTGATACTGCAACTCAGGTTGGAATTACAACACCGATTATCTTTTTAGTTTTAATTGCAGTAATGGCGTTATTTCCTGAATTTATGGTAGTTTTATCCGCTCCGATTGTGGTTGCAGGATTTAATGCACTATTTGGTATTAGCATTGCTGCACCAATTATTCAGTCAATTCTACGGCATGTCAAAGCTGGTGGTTTTGGGTCTGAGGTCGCTGAAAGTTATAGCCAAATGTGACATTAGGGACACATAATTTTTGTGTCCCTAATCTCAAATCCAAAATCCTTAAAGCTGCTTCACCTCAGAAACCAACTTCGCTACCATATCCTTTGCGCTACCAAAGAGCATCGTTGTTTTATCTTTGTAGAACAACTCATTATCTACACCGGCAAAACCCGTACTCATACCGCGCTTAATTACAATCGTCTGCTTTGCCCGATCCACTTCTAAAATCGGCATACCATAAATCGGGCTATTTACATCACTCCGCGCTGCCGGATTTACTACATCATTTGCCCCAATTACCAAAGCCACATCAGCTTGCTCAAACTGAGGATTAATATCTTCCATGTCGTGAAGCTGAGTATAAGGCACATTCGCCTCAGCCAACAACACATTCATGTGTCCCGGCATTCTCCCTGCAACTGGGTGAATCGCATACTTAACATCAACACCCATACGCTCTAGTTGATCTGCCAACTCGCGCACGCTATGCTGTGCTTGGGCTACCGCCATCCCATAACCAGGTACAATTACCACAGAACGGGCATAACCCAACATCATCGCTCCTTCTTCTGGATCGATGCTGCGGACAGTTTGGTCAACTGCACTACCACCACCAGCGGCACCACTAGACGCAGACGCTGAACCAAAAGCACTGAACAGCACACTAAATAAGGAGCGGTTCATTGCCTTACACATAATCTCGGTAAGGATTAAGCCAGATGCTCCCACCAAAGCACCAGCGATGATTAACATATTGTTCATCACCACAAAACCAGCAGCAGCCGCAGCTATCCCCGATAACGAGTTTAACAGGGAAATTACCACAGGCATATCACCGCCACCAATGGGGATGACAAACATCACACCCAGCACCAGAGAAACCGCAACCACCCCTAAAAATACAGGTAAGCTGTGGGGGGATACGATTAAATAGGCACTGCCTGCTATATAACTACCCAAAAGCAACAGGTTAAACGGTTGCTGCAACGGAAATGTAATCGGGGAACCGCTGATTAAACCTTGCAATTTGGCAAATGCGAGAAAACTACCAGTGAAGGTGACACCACCAATCAACACATCTAACAGCATCGAGATGTTGACATCCAGGGGTATTGCTTCACCATGATCGAGCAAACGCCAGAATTCAGCAACAGCAACCAGCGCAGAAGCTGCACCACCCAAACCGTTGAGCAAACCCACCATTTGGGGCATTTGTGTCATTTGGACTTTGTAAGCCACGATCGCCCCAATCACCGATCCGATCGCCAAACCTAACAAAATCATTTCATAGTTCAACACCTTCTGATCCAGCAACGTTGCCACAATCGCCAGCAACATTCCCACCGCTGCAATCAGATTACCATTTCGCGCTGTGGCGGGTGAACCTAGCTTTTTCAAACCCAGAATAAATAAAGATGCAGCGACTAAGTACGTTAGCTGAATCCCGGTTGGTATAAAATCGCTCACGCCTTAATCTCCTTTTTCTTGAACATTTGCAACATGCGATCAGTGACGAGGAAACCACCCACCACGTTAATCATTGCTAATACCACAGCAATCAAACCGAGAATTACTGAAAGATTCGTCTCTCTCGCACCACTGGCAACAATTGCCCCAAGTACTGCAATTCCCGAAATGGCATTTGAGCCTGACATCAAGGGTGTGTGCAAAGTTGGTGGTATTTTGTTGATGATTTCAAACCCGGTAAAAGATGCGAGAACGAATACAAATAAAGCTGCAATTAATGCTTCTGTCATGTGTTGAAAACTCCTGTTTGAAGTGAACCACAGATGCACGAGGCAGTGCGTTGCGGTGAGACGAGCGCAATTAATTCTCCTGGTTTCCCTCTCAATCGCACAAGGGACGTGCCGACTAGGAGCGAACCGGGAGCAAATCGAGCGCTATCTGCACCTGCCGTACAGATGAACACAGATGAATTGAATCGGTGTAAATCTCGTGGTTTATCTGTGGTTAATATTCATTTCCTAACTAACTGCTGGTTGAGTGCTAAGACTTTGTAGCGCATCGCGCACCCGTGAGTTACGAATTTCGCCAGCGTGGGTAATGCAAGCTGCATCAACGATGTCGTCGCCAAAGTTAACCTGTAATGCTTTGTCTTTAATCAGCAATTGCATTAAGGATGTGACGTTTTTCGCGTACAATTGGCTGGCGTGGACTGGCATTGATGATGGTAGATTAATCGGACCAATGATAGTAACGCCATTCCAGACAATATCTTTGCCGGGATCGGTACAAGCGCAGTTACCACCTTGTTCGGCAGCGATATCAACAATTACTGAACCTGGTTTCATCTGCGCTACCATTTCTTCAGTCACCAGTAGCGGTGCTTTTCTCCCTGGAACTTGAGCGGTAGTAATGACGATATCAGCATTTTTGACGTGTTCCGTGACAACTTCTTGGGTGCGCTGTTTGCTAGCTTCGGAAATTTCTTTAGCGTAACCACCAGCAGCGACAGTTTCTTCTTCGAGTTTGACTTCGACGAATTTCGCTCCCAAGCTTTGCACTTCTTCTTTGACAGCGGGACGAATATCAAAGGCTTCTACTACAGATCCCAAACGTCGGGCAGTAGCGATCGCTTGTAATCCCGCTACACCAGCCCCCATAATAAATACTTTCGCAGGTGCGATCGTGCCTGCTGCTGTCGTCAGCATTGGGAAGTATTTTGGTAAGGCAGCGGCACCAATCAATACCGCTTTATAACCCGCGATTGACGCTTGCGAGGACAAAGCATCCATGCTTTGCGCCCTGGTGGTACGGGGGATCATCTCCATACTTAAGGCTGTCACCTTGCGATTTGCCAATTCCTGCGCTACTACAGGATTTCCCAAGGGATTGAGGAAACTAATTAATACAGCTCCTTCCTTGAGCAAATCAATTTCTGAGCGTCCATCTTCTCGTTCTTGCGGTGGACTGACCTTGAGTAAAATATCTGCTTCGCTCCATAATGAAGCTGTATCAGCGATTATTTTCGCTCCTGCTGCTTCATAAGCACTATCAGCGAAAAATGCTCGTTCACCCGCACCCGCTTCTACCCAAACTTCCAAGCCTTGTTTTACCAATCGGGCTACAGTGTCAGGAATTAATGCTACACGGCGTTCACAAACTTCTATTTCTTTAGCAACTGCTATTTTCATGAAATCTCCTTAAACGAAATACCTATTGTCTGCAAGATGTGCAAAATTTTTCCACTTTTCGGATTTAGCGCACGAGATAGCAAGTGTGTTCAGGCTATCAGCTATTGTCAAGCCTAGGAAGGAGCCTTTGCACTTGAACTTGCAGATGTCATAATTTCAGGCAATTGCAGTCATAGCTACATACTGCACATCCTATGTTGAACCCCAAATTTTGCTTCTTTGTCTTCAACTTATTTTAGGGATTGAAAAATTTTTGTATTTTTTCTTTACGTTGCGGAAGATTCATCATAATTCTCTTAACTTGCTTATTCCCCCAAAAAATCTGAATGCTTCCTGCTTGCAGTAAAGGTTATCAAGTTTGAATTTAGCGCAAATCTGATTGCGATCGCTCTCTCTAATAATCAAGTTTTATCACAAATATACTTCTTTTATACACACTTGTACATATTTATAAACACAATCAACTTCTATCAGTGTGTTTTCTGTGAGAGTTCCGACTTGAGTTGTAACGTTTCTGCTTGAGGAACAAATGTACCAAAAATCAAAAATGACTTACCGCAAAAGAACCCGGAAAAGTCTTTATATATCAAGTAAAACACCTTACTAGATATCTGGATGTCGCAAAGCAAAGATTTAGGTATAATGGCACCTTTCGTTGCGATTTAACGTCCATTGTCATAAAGTCAGTAGTAAAGTTTAGTTAAGAACAATAACGCCCGGTTATTTAGATAAAAGACTTATATTCTGTCAGAGGAGCCTAACAATGCGACGTTTACTTTCGGCTTTAGCCGTGACTGGCTGTTTGGTGACTGCGTTGCCAGCCGTCACCTTCGCACAGAGCTTACCAGGATTTACACTGTTTAGTGGGATTGAAGGCAAAAATCAACTGCCTTTCCGGTTAGATTTTGGCGGTCAAACAAATGGATGGGATCGATATAATCTGAGAATTCCCGCCAAAAAGATGAAATTGGCGGCAGCTCAATTTGTCGTTAACTATCCAAATTATTACAAAGGCACTTTTGACGCCAAAAAGATCAACATACTCGTCAATAACAAAAAAGTTGCCGTATCTGAAGTGAAGTGGGATAAAGAAGGACGGGTAATTGAAATCTTCCCAGAAGAGCCAGTTCCCGCAGGTACTAACGTTGTCTTGGAATTGTCTAACGTCCAAAACCCAGCCTTTGGCGGCACATTCTATTTTAACTGCCAAGTTCTCTCCCCAGGCGATGTGCCACTATTGCGTTATATAGGAACCTGGATTATCAACGTTAGTTGAGCAAGAGATTGGATAGTGGTTAGTGGTATTTGACAACTAAGAACTAACTACTACCCAATAGAAATTACCATTCATGTGGTACAATACCAGATTGTGAGTTTTTATAGGAATAGTCTAAGAGGAGAACAGTATGCAGAGAACTTTGGGTGGCACTTCCCGTAAGAGAAAAAGAACTTCTGGTTTTCGTGCCAGGATGCGGACACCAGATGGAAGAAACGTGATTAGCGCAAGAAGAAAAAAGGGACGTCATCGTCTTAGCGTTTAGGAAATTTAAAGGTGATCGCATTTTTGTGTGGCTTTACCTAAAGCAAATCGGCTAAAATCACGAAAAGATTTCCAGGCAGTCTTCCGAGAAGGAACTCGTCGTCATGGTTCTTATTTAACATTAAGAGCCTTACGACCGTTATCTTCAAGAATGCCTTCTTTGGATGCTGCCGCTACAACTACAGAACCGACTGATTCAGCAAATCCTGTCAGCACGCGCATTGGCATTTCGATTAGCACCAAAGTCAGCAAACGGGCAGTAGTTCGCAATCGGCTCAAAAGGCAGATAGCAGCGGCTTTGCATAAATTGTTGCCCAAATTATTACCGGGATGGCGGTTAGTAGTAATTGTGAAGCCAACAGCCGCACAAGAGTGCGTAAGAGAACAATTTCTGCAAGAATTAGAGCAGTTGTTGGCACAAGCTGAGGTATTAAATGGGTATTAAAGAAGATGTTTATTATGAGGGTGGTCCCCATATCGGGGATTTAATAATAAGCTTGCTGATTGGGCTAAGTGTTGTAGGTTTACCATTGACAGTCGGAGCAATTGTCAGAGCGTTGTGGGTACGCTACCGCATCACCGATCGCCGAGTTACAATAACTGGAGGTTGGAGAGGACGCGATCGCACCGACGTAATTTACTCAGAAATAGTCAAAGTAGTTAAGGTTCCCCGTGGCATTGGCATATGGGGAGATATGGTGCTAACTCTCAGAAATGGTAGTCGTCTTGAAATGCGAGCAGTTCCCAAATTTCGGGAAACCTACGACTACATTTTGTCAAGAATTGCTGCCAAAAATCCTAATTTTACAGGCACTGTTAACAATTAACGGGGAGACAAGGAGACAAGAAGACAAGAAGACAAGGAGAATTTTTGAATAATATTCCCCTTGTCCCCCCCTCTTCCCCCTTGTGCGGCTATCCGTAGTGGAATATCCTCGCACAGAAATGATGATGAGCGATAAAAGCGATAAATTAGATTCAGTCAATTTACAGTAACTCAGGTTGAATTCAGAATAATGGATTTTGGTATCGGCTTTCTCTCGAACAACGTGATGCTGCCAATCATAGACTTGTTCTATGGAATTGTGCCTAGTTATGGATTGGCGATCGTTGCTTTGACATTGATAGTCCGCTTTGCGCTCTATCCCCTGAGTGCTGGTTCAATTCGCAACATGCGGAAAATGCGGATTGTGCAACCTCTGATGCAAAAGCGGATGGCGGAAATCAAAGAGCGTTTTAAGGACGATCCGCAAAAGCAGCAAGAAGAAATGATGAACGTCCAAAAAGAATTTGGCAATCCACTAGCAGGATGTTTTCCATTGTTAGTGCAAATGCCAGTTTTATTGGCGTTGTTTGCTACTTTGAGGGGTTCACCTTTTGCTGGCGCCAACTACAACGTTAACTTGCAAATCCTTCCTGCTGATCAAGTAGAAAGAATTCAACCTCAAGCCTTTGCCACTCCTCCCCAAAACATCTACGTAGCTGATGGCGAACACGTCAAAGTAACAGCCATACTTCCGGCTGGTAACAAATTATCAGTGGGAGAACACACCAAGATACAATATCAAACTCTTGAGGGCAAGCCATTTGAGGCACTCTCAGCAGAACACCCGGAAACAAAGTTAGTTCCGGAATGGAAAATAACTAAAGGTGAAGATAGAGTAAAAATTGATGCTGAAGGCAACGTGGAAGCCTTACAACCGGGAGATGTGACCATTCAGGGAACGATTCCTGGACTAGCGGCAGAGAAAGGATTTCTATTCATTGAAGCCTTAGGCAGAGTTGGCGCAACCGATCCAGACGGCACAGTCCACTGGGATATCGTCGCCATGATAGTATTCTTTGGAATTAGCCTTTATGTTAGCCAAATGCTTTCTGGGCAAAATTCCAGTGGTGGCAACCCCCAGCAAGACACGGTAAATAAAATCACTCCAGTTATCTTTTCTGGAATGTTTTTATTCTTCCCTCTGCCAGCCGGGGTGCTGATGTATATGGTGATTGGTAATATTTTCCAGACATTGCAAACCTATATACTTTCCCGCGAAGCCCTACCAGACGAACTACAAAAAATTGTAGAATCTGAGAAAAAACAGGAAGAAAGCGCCGGACAAAAAGCGCTGCCCTTTGAGCCAAAAAGTTCTAAGAAAAAGGCTACAGGTTGATGATTGCAGAACCGATGCAACGTGGTCAGCAGTGGTTAAAAACACTGCTGCACATAACTGCCGTAAATGCTGAGATTACGGGTGGAATAGAAACCATTGAAGGTCAGGATGGCTCTCAAGAACTCGACAATTACTGGTTGACAATTGATGAAAGCAATTTAACACCAGAACAAATTAGGGTATTGATTGGCACCGATGGTTCAGTACTAGACGCGATTCAGTATTTGGCTAACTCCGTCCTCAACCTGAACCAATCGGAGGATCAGCAAGCCTCGTACACAATCGAGTTGAACGGCTACCGCGTCAAAAGACAAGCGGAAATTCGCCATTTGGCTTTATCTGCGGCTGAAGAAGCGCGTGCTTCTGGTAGAGAAGTAGAAATTAAATCCCTCAGTTCCGCCGAACGTCGTCAAATCCATACCTTTTTTCAGGACTTTAGTGATTTGGAAACATACAGCCGAGGCAAAGAGCCGCATCGTCTGCTTGTTGTGCGTCCTGCTCGTTTGGAATAATTTTATTCTCAAACCTTGGCTGTACCTTAGTTAAACTGATGATTGATTTTTGATAAGACGCGATCGTTTTCGCGTCTTTAATAATAAATTTCGGAAACCCGTATATATAAGCGATCGCCTGCTCTAATAGTAAAAGCTAAACTAAATAATGTAGAATCAGCAACAATGCTGATAATAAACATAATTTTTCGTGAGGATGTCTCACAATCCTATGGACGCGATTTACATTCCGCAGCTAACTAAAGCCCCGGAGCGGACAGAGGAGATTCAGGTTGAACAGTTTCTGCCGGGTTTAGAAACGTTGACACCAGTTCGCGGTAACATGCGTGTACAGCATCTAGGAAATTACCTGCAAGTGTCCGCTCAAGCAGAAGCAATTATTACCTGTACCTGTAACCGCTGCTTGCAAAATTATAATCACCGTCTCGAGCTCGATACAAAAGAAATAATTTGGTTGGATGAAGCCGCTAACGAAACAGAAGACTTGCCTCTAGAGCGAGAAGTCCCTATGGAGGATTTGCTAGAAACTTTATCCCCAGAGGGATATTTTTATCCTAGTGAATGGCTCTATGAGCAAATGTGTTTAGCAATACCTCAGCGCCAACTTTGTAATAAGAAGTGTCCCGGTATTATACCAAGTACTGCTAATAAGTCAGAAAAACCAGTTGATCGGCGCTGGGCTGGGTTGGAAGCTTTGAAAAAAGAACTTCCCGGATAGGTTCGCATGTTCCCACGCCCGCAGGCTGGAAGCCTGGGGGACGCATAAAGTTAAGAAAAACGAGCAACCTTCTCCCAAAAGGAGACGCTGCGCGAAAACAAAACCGAGCGGGATAAAAGTATAGTCCGATACCAAAATATCCCCTCCCGCTCTCCCAAGGGGAGACCCTGCGCGAACGGTTTTGTTCAGAGATCTACAAGTTGTAGCGTAGACCAGCAAAAAGGTTGCTCGTTTTTCTCTCTTTTTTTCCACGGGCTAAACGAACGAAGCCCGCCTTCGCGGGCTAGTTATTATTCTCCTTCTCAGTCTGTGGCTAGGAGAGCGTTGTTGGAGGCAGAGCCTCCACAGCTTGACTGGGAACGAGAAAAAACGAAAAAGGCGTTCGCTCAAACTTCTCTCCACCTGCGTGGGGTGCAGAAAATCAAGGGTTTTAGAGCCAGGGTCGGCAGACTTTGCCCGTATAGTCCTACGCGCTTGGTAGGTGCAAGATATCAGTCTACAAAGTTCGGATTCTCTAGTAATTTTCCTAGCCTGTGATTTATGTTTGTTGTTAGTTTTTAATTGTTATAGCTAATACAAACCTGAACAATTAAAGAAAGAACTAAATTACAAACAACTAATCACTAACACCTTATGACCTTCCGTGAAGAGTTTAAACTGCTGCTACGTGCCCGTTACCCTCTAATTTACATTCCCACCTATGAAGAAGAACGGGTAGAAGCAGCAATTCGGGAAGAAGCGGCAAACCAGGGCAACCGTGCGGTGTATACTTGGGATTTTGTGGATGGCTACCAAGGCAATCCCAATGATGCGGGGTTTGGTCGTCGTAACCCACTGCAAGCTTTGGAATTTGTGGAAAAATTATCGGCATCTGCACCGGCGGTGTTGATTTTAAGAGATTATCATCGATTTTTAGAAGATGTGGCGATCGCTCGCAAACTCCGCAATCTTGCACGCCTCCTCAAGTCTCAACCAAAAAATATCGTCTTATTGTCGCCGAAAATCGCCATCCCGGACGACTTAACTGAAGTTCTGACGGTTTTGGAGTTTCCCTTACCCGCAGCCCCAGAAATTAAAGTAGAGATAGAACGGTTGTTAGCAGCAACTGGTGGTAATTCACTTTCTGGCAAAGTTTTAGATGACTTAGTGCGCTCTTGTCAAGGGCTTTCGATGGAAAGAATTCGCCGAGTTTTGGCTAGGGCGATCGCCACTCATGGCGAATTGCAACCAGAAGATGTAGATTTGGTTTTGGAAGAAAAGCGGCAAACTATCCGCCAAACGCAAATTTTGGACTTTTACCCCGCCACTGAGCAAATATCTGATATTGGGGGATTGGATAACCTCAAAGACTGGCTGCTGCGTCGGGGAGGCTCATTTACAGATAGAGCGCGTCAGTACGGATTACCGCACCCGCGTGGTTTAATGTTGGTGGGTATTCAAGGAACTGGTAAATCATTGACAGCAAAAGCGATCGCACATCACTGGCATTTACCTTTACTACGTCTGGATGTAGGACGCTTATTTGGTGGCTTGGTGGGTGAATCAGAATCTCGCACGCGGCAAATGATACAAGTAGCTGAAGCCCTCGCCCCATGTATTTTGTGGATAGATGAAATAGATAAAGCTTTTTCCGGACTTGGTAGCAAAGGTGATGCGGGAACCACTAGCCGCGTATTTGGCACATTTATTACTTGGTTAGCGGAGAAAACCTCACCTGTGTTTGTCGTTGCCACTGCTAACGACATCCAAGCGCTACCACCGGAAATGCTGCGTAAAGGGCGATTTGATGAAATTTTCTTTGTTGGTTTACCTACCCAAGAAGAAAGAAAAGCAATTTTTAATGTTCATTTATCCCGACTGCGCCCGCATAACCTGAAAAGTTATGAAATAGACAGGCTAGCTTACGAAACGCCTGATTTTTCCGGAGCGGAGATTGAGCAAACTTTAGTGGAAGCGATGCATATCGGGTTTAGCCAAAACCGGGACTTTGCTACCGACGACATTCTCGAAGCAGCCAGTCAGATTATACCCCTAGCGCGAACCGCTGTGGAGCAAATTCAGAAACTGCAAGAATGGGCAGCGTCGGGCAGAGCGCGTTTGGCGTCGAAACATAGTCCCTTGAGCGATCGCATTCAACGCCAACTGCAATAATTAGTTAATCAATAGTTAATAGTCTAAAGTCAAGAGTAAATATTTAGACTTTAGACTATTGACTAATGACTCTTGACTTTGCACGATTGATTTTAGACTATTGACTATTGCTGGTGAGGTTATAAATATGGTAATTTCTAACGTACTAAAGTATCTACTTGGGTTTTTCTTGGCGATCGTTGTTTTAATTGGTGGTGGCGTTGCGACTGCGTTGTATTTCATAAATCGAACCGCCATACCCGCTACTAAACCGATTTTTGCCAATGATTCACCAGAGATAAAAGCACAAGCTCCTAAAACTCCAGGAGCATCACCCGCACTTACCCCTAGCTCTGTTGAGCAAGCAGAAACTCCCAAGCCAAACCCAACTCCTACTCAATCACCCCAGACTGCGGAATCAGAAAAGCCATTACCACCCGGAGCTTACCCAGCGCGTGTTACTTGGTCTCAAGGCTTGATTTTGCGAGCAGAAGCAAAACAGGATGCCGAACGTGTTGGTGGAATTGGTTTTAATGAAAAAATCGTTGTTTTGGAAGAAAGTCAAGATAAAGTCTGGCAAAAAATTCGCCTCGAAGGTAGCGATAAAGAAGGTTGGGTGAAAGCAGGTAACACTCAAAAAGTTGACGCTCAAGATAATTCCCAACCAACGCAACAATAAAAGGGATTGGGGACTGGCGACTAACAAACAGAAGTTTTTATACTTTTTTGTCAACCTGGTTCATAAGTTTTAATTTTGGGTTTTGTGTTTGTGACTCTGCGACTGGAGCCGAAACAAAAAATTATTTATGTAATATTGTCTGACAAACAGGCGATCGCTGGCTGCCAATATTTAGCAGCCATGTTGAATCAAGCTATATTTTCTACCATACAATAAGTCCTTTTATTCAAAAACGCAACTTTAATTAACCTTAAAGCTGCAAAAAATAGCTTTTTAAGCAAGCTGGAATTAAGTGGTTTTAAAGTTATTGTTGTGCATGGTATCCTAATAGCAAAAAAAAATTGCTACCTTGCCGGAAAGGAGTTCTATTGATGTGTTGTTAATCAGTAGAAAACCATTTGTCGATGATTGACTGTTATAGCTAACACTGGCTAGCACATAAAAATAAATTTGTCAACAGTTGACATCAACAACCTAGGTTAGCGTGCAAGGTAAATACTGCAACAAAAATTTTTATAACCCAAAAACTTGGAAAAATTATGGAAACCATTGGTAATTTTGGTATAGTCTCAACCCACGAGGCATCTGAAAGGATCGAGGTTGTTCCTCTGGGCGTGAATTTTAAATTTTTTAACAATTGGAGAAACTTTTCTGGCGTTGCAGCGATGCGCCTTTTGTCTGTAGCGCTAACTGTGGGTATTTTAAGTATAGCTGGACAAGCTGTAGCACTTCAGAAGTTAGGAAGCAGCGGATCTGAAGTCACAAACACCCAAAGGTGTTTGAAAAAGTTAGGCTACTTTAATGGTCCAGTAACAGGCAATTTTGCTTCCTTGACTCAGAACGCTGTAATCGAATTCCAGCGAGCTAATAGACTAGCTGCTGATGGAGTTGTGGGTATAAGCACTGAGCGATCGCTCCAACAAGCATGTCAAGCTAGAAACCCTGGTGGTAATGTCACTGGCGACTTGCGCCAGGGTAGTCGCGGTGCCAGCGTTTCTAGGCTACAACAAGATTTACGACAATTAGGTTACTTTTACGGTCCAGTCAATGGCAATTTTGGTTTAGATACTCAGCAAGCAGTTATTAGATTCCAGCAAGCTTCTGGATTACGTGCTGATGGTGTTGTCGGTTCTAGAACCAAACAAGCAATAGTAATCAGACGTTCTGAAGGTGAAGGTGGCGAATATCCTGTTCTTTCTGAAAATAGCAGTGGTCCAGCCGTAACAAGGTTACAACAGTTATTGCAGCAGAGAGGTTATTTTAATACTAATCCGACCGGTCGCTTTGGACCGATTACCAGAAATGCTGTAATTGCATTTCAACGCAGTTCAGGTTTAGCTGCTGATGGTGTGGCGAATCGCCAAACTTGGGACGCATTACTGAGAACTTCTCAAAATCCCACTCCTGGGGGAGCGAGTCTTTCTACTGAGCAAGTGAGAGAACTGCAACAGCGTTTGCGGGATCTCGGCTATTTTAAGGTCAGTCCAACTGGCTATGCTGGTCCGCTGACTATAGATGCTCTGCGCCGATTCCAACAAGATTATCGACTTGATGCCGATGGAATTGCCGACACTCAAATATTGCAGGCTGTACGTAGAGCCTGGGAAGATAGAAATGCTAATAATCAACCAGGCAGAAATTATATTTCTGTAGGTGACAGAGGAGAAAATGTTAGAGCACTGCAAGAGCGTTTAGGGCAATTAGGTTACTTTAAGGCGTTTCCTGACGGTTATTTCAGCGAATATACCAGGTCATCTGTGATTGCATTCCAGCAAAATTATCAACTCAACCCTACTGGGGTTGTAGATTCACAAACTTGGCAAGTATTAGGGTTGAATGGTTCACCAGTAGCCAATCGTCCTAATAATAATCGCTATGTAGTAGTAGTGCCGATTTACAATAACGACACTCTCAATATAGTGCGCCAGTATGTACCTAATGCTTTCCCGGCTGAATCGAGATTAGGTAATTATGTAAATGCAGGAGCATTTACCGATCGCACCCAAGCCGAACAGCTTTCTAGAGATTTGCGATCGCGCGGCTTAGACGCACGGGTAGATTATTTGTAATATCTTCTCGATGCTCACCAAGAGCGGATAGAGCGCGGGCTTCCTTTCCTCGCGGTCGGGTTTTTTCTCGTTACGAGGCTTTGCCTCGTAAGGAAATTCTGGGAGACTCTGGCTCTGATTCAAGGGAAGGCAGAGCCTCCCACAAAGCATTCCCAGTTTCTGACCATTGGTGACAACTTAAAGCGATCGCCAAAATGTCAAGTGGTGTTAATAGCTTCTCTATCCGCGCTGCGATCGCTTCGTTTTCGCGGGCTGGTATGTTTGTATCTCCCTTGTGGTCTGGGTTTCCCACTCTTGGATTAAACAATCGTTTTTTTCCTTAATGCACCTGTTGACAAGCTTACCTTTTTCTTAAGTTGTCACCAATGCGCTCTACGTGGTAATGAGAAAAGATAAATTCACCTTAATTTTTCAACTATTTTGTCGCGCCATTAGAGTTTGGAAGATAGACTTGAAGTCTTGAATTATCTCTGGGGTTGCTTCGGTAGTTTGCCACGTCGGACGCGCTGTCAAGCGATCGCACCAAGCACTCAATTTGGGACAATCACTCAAAGACACGCCAAGCCCTGCCAATAAGGGTACAATAGTACCAGCCACAGGTTCGGCAAGAGTTAGATTTTCACTGCCAAAGTAAGGGCGATCGTCAAGTAAGTTTTCAAACAACTTCAGTACTATTGACGCTTTTTCCTTTGCCTGTTCAACTTTTTCTGGATCTCCAGGGAAGCCTAACATCACTGGAAACAGTGGGACTGTTGCGGGCAACAATTCATTAACAGTTACCAGTTCCACCATTTTGACAATTGCTAAATCCTTTGCATCTTTAGGCAACATTGCAGGCGTGGGATATTTTGCTTCTAAATAGTCTAAAATTGCCAAGGATTCTATTAAATTAAAGCCGTCATCCACCAACACTGGAATGTGGTGAAAGGGGTTAAGTGCCAAAAACTCTGGTTTCAACTGTTCGCCATCAAGTTTCACTTCTACCAGTTCAAATTCTAGTTTTTTCTCCAGTAGGGTAATCCAGACACGGCGCGAATTTGGCGAAATCGCTGAGTGATATAGCTTGATCATCAGAAAACCTCACTGTTTTATGAGCAGACTATGGGCAAGCTTAATTATATGGTGTAGACCTACCGGAAAAAATTTAACGTCGTAAGCACGAAGAGTGCTTGAAAGTCTTGTACAAGAATCGCTGAAGCGATTACTACGATTAATTAAACTGCTCTAATAATGTCTCAATGCTGGCGTTATGATCCAAAAAAGAAAATAAATGCCTATAACGCAGTCTCCCGTCTTTATCTAACACAAACTGCGCTGGTAAAGGTGCGCCTAATGCTTGCCCCGTTTGATATGTACGAAAGACGCGGCAAGTGGGATCGCTTAACAAGGGGATTTTTAACTTTAAATCTTTAACGACTATTTGACTCTGCCGTTCATCAGTACTAGTAATCATCAAAACTTCTATACCGCGATTTTTAAATTGCTCGTAGTTCTCATTCAAAGCTTTGATGTGAGGAAAGCAAAACGGACAATATTGCTTTTCGGTGAAGATGCGCGTAAAGGCAAGTAATACTGGCTGATTACCTCTGTAATTCGACAACTTTACTAATGTGCCGTTAGTAATATCTGGTAAGTGAAAATCTGGTGTTGCTACTCCCAAAAACAGTTTATTTGTGGCTGGAATTGGCAGAAAATTGCGAAAGAAGCGCTCGTTAAATAAGCCACTAAAATCATTTGAAGTCAGCATTATCTTGTCCCCGGTTAGTCAGAAAAAATATAATTTAATATCTTTGTGATTTGGAGATGCTAGTTATCAGTTGAAAAAAATTATTCTTCACTACCAACTAACTACTAACCACAAACTAATAACCATTGCCTTACAGTAAAACCACAGATAGACACCGAACTTAACACCAATTAATTTATCTTGCGTGTTTATAAGAGTGTTCATCTGTGGTTATTATGTATTGTGTCTCTAACTAAAGACGCTGCGGATGGAGTTTTCCTTTCTTTGCGAAATTTAGACAGCGGAGAAGTACACTTTGGACTTCACTGGGTCGGGAACCATTGTTTGGTCTCCGGGTTGCCAACCAGCAGGGCAAACTTCGTCGGGGTGGGACTGGACGTATCTAATTGCTTGTAACGTCCGCAGAGTTTCATCGACGCTGCGACCAAAAGCTAAGTTGTTGATGGTAGCGTGCTGAATGACACCATCTTTATCGATGATGAACAGACCGCGCAAGGCAATACCTGCTGCTGGATCAAGAACGTTGTAAGCGGCGCTAACTTCTTTCTTGATGTCAGATACTAGAGGATAGTTGAGATCGCCGACACCACCAGACTTGCGATCAGTCTGAACCCAAGCCAGATGGGAGAACTCGCTATCAACGGAAACACCAAGAATTTCGGTGTCCAGATTTTTGAATTCTTCGTAGCGATCGCTAAATGCTGTGATTTCTGTCGGGCAAACAAAGGTAAAGTCTAGAGGGTAGAAAAACAGGACAACATACTTGCCGCGATATTCGGACAGTTTAATTGTCTTAAATTCCTGGTCTACGACAGCGGTTGCTGTAAAGTCGGGAGCCTGTTGACCTACTCGAAGGCATCCTTCTGCTGAATAAGTGAGGGGCATTAACTTAATTCTCCTGGAATTTATGTTTGTCTATCAGCTTAGTAATTTGGGGAGCGCTAAAACTCACCCCTAAGAGCTGTCACAGTTTTAATTACGATCTGTTACGACTATATCATAGTCATAACGATTTTGAGTAGCCAATGAACGATTTAGATACAAGAGAATGGTTGCTGACCAATGGCATGGGAAGTTTTGCCAGTGGTACAGTTTGTGATGTCCGCACGCGCACTTATCACGGCTGGCTGATTGCCGCTACCAGTCCCCCTTCTGGGCGCACCCTATTGTTTTCGCACCTAGAAGCTAGCCTGGAACTACCGGGACGGGTAGTGCCACTAGGGACAAATTTTTGGGGTACTGGTCAAGTTGAGCCAACAGGATATAAACTGCAACGCTCTTTTGATATTAACCCAGTCCCAAAATGGATTTGGGGTGAGAATGACTGGCAGTTAAGCAGACAATTGATCATGCCTTATGGGATGGTTGGGGAGGAGGGGGACAGGGGGACAGGGGGACAGGGAGACAGGGAGACAGGGAGACAGGGAGACAGGGAGAATAATTCTTCTTTCCCCCTATCCCCCTATCCCCCCATCTCCCCTTCCTCTTTCAGCCATCGCATTTTGATTCACTATCGCTATGAGGGTAAGGATGCGGCGATTTTAAGGCTGCGACTGTTGATAGGCGATCGCGATTTTCATCATCAACAAAGAGCAACGCCAGAATTACACTTTTCCCAAATGCTAGGACAACAGCAAGTGTGTCTGCAAGCGATAAATTCCGGCAACTTCGGCACACCTTGGCATTTGCGCTGGACTCAAGGAAATTACCAATCAGACACAGTTTGGTACTGGAATTATCAATTGTTAGAAGAGACGCGCCGGGGATTAGGCGATCGCGAAGACTTTTTCAGTCCTGGTTATTTAACAGTCGCTCTCAATCCTGGAGATGCAGTCACTTTAGAAGCACGGGTAGGTTTTCCCGAACCGACATCAGATGTCTTGACTTCGCAAACCTTTGCAGAAGCTTTGGAAGCAGAACAAGAAAGGCTTTCCCAGATTTTTGCATGTCGTCCCCCCCTCTCCCCCTTCGGGTTCGCCAGTCGCCTCAACGCGGGGAACCCGCGCACGGCGCTGGACTCACCATCCCCCTCTCTCCCCCTCTCCCCATTTCCCCCATCCCCAATTTGGCAAAAATTACTACGAGCAAGCGATCAATTTATCGTTTATCGAGCCTCAATTGCTGGACCGACTGTGATTGCTGGTTATCATTGGTTCAATGATTGGGGACGCGATACTTTGATTGCGTTACCGGGTTTAGCGTTGGTTCCGCAGCGCTTTGACTTGGCTAAAGGAGTTTTGGAAACTTTTGGGCGTTACTGTCATTACGGCTTAATTCCGAATGCATTTCCTGATGCTGGTGGCGAACCCTTTTATAACAGTATTGATGCCGCCCTTTGGTGGATTGAAACTTTAGGACTTTACTTAGAAGCTACTCAAGATTGGGCATTTTTGGCACAACAATACCCAGTAGTACAGCAAATCCACAAAGCCTTTGTCGGCGGTACGCGGTATAATATCCAGGTTGATTCCACTGATGGACTGGTTAGTTGGGATACTCGTGGTGAAGCTCTCACGTGGATGGATGCGGTAGTTGGGGGACAACCTGCGACACCTCGTCGCGGTAAGCCAGTGGAAATCAATGCGCTGTGGTATTCTGCTTTATGTTGGGCTTCTCGGTGGGCAGAAATTTTGAGCGAACAACAACCACCAGCCGAGTCAACGCGCTTAGTTAAGCAAGCACGACGTTATATTGAGCAAGCCAAACAAGTGCAAGCTTCTCTGCAAAAGTATTGGAATCCCCAGCTAGGCTATTTCTACGACACAATTGAGCCAGACGATCGCCGAAATTCTCAAATTCGCCCAAATGCAGTTTTAGCGCTTTCGTTGCGTCATTGTGGCTTTTCTCAACAGCACGGGCGTCAGATACTTGATAAAGCAACTTCTAGCTTGCTCACTCCCTATGGTCTTCGCAGTCTTGATAGAAGCGATCCCGAATATATAGGCAAATATTTAGGCAATCCCGAACAACGCGATCGCGCTTATCATCAAGGCACTGTTTGGAGTTGGCTAATAGGTCCATTTATCCGCGCTTGGGAGCGTTTTTACCCAGAAGAACCTCTGCCCTTTGATTGGCAACCGTTATTAGATCACTTTCTTCATGATGCTTGTATTGGCTCAATTTCGGAAATTTTTGATGGTGATGAACCTCATCATCCCAGAGGTGCGATCGCTCAAGCTTGGTCAGTTGCAGAAGTAGTTCGTCACTATCGTAATTGACATCCTCCCCACCCTATAGAGGGATGGGGATTCCAAAGAATCACTTCTTGGATTTCCTGGTTTTTCCCTTTTGGGATTTCGGCACTTGCCTAGCCATTTTTGACCCCGGTAGTACGCCTGC
>JAHHID010000045.1 GCA_019359015.1 Spirirestis rafaelensis WJT71-NPBG6 | reverse complement strand
GGCTTTATTTCAACGTTGCAAAGTGATATCTGATAACCACGACCTAATCCGTGGTCTAACTTATTACCATTGGTGGCCGCTAACAAATAGAAGTTTTACTACGTGCATTTAACCGGATTTGATATAAGCCATCCTCGAGGTTCAAGGGCTAATATGTCTGGGAAGTTCTTCTTTAACATCGTTAGTTCCTTAGGGCTACTGAAAATTTCCGTTCTAGAAGTTTGTGGCGAAAGCCTCCGGCTTCTAGCCGGCGGTAAGCTTACAGCTTATGCCTTCAAAATTATGTGATGCTGCGAATCTACACTCAGCTTCTTTTGCTTCTGTAGTTCCTTAAGCGTCCGGGTGACGGTTACTCTGGTTGTGCAGCAGGCAGAGGCAAGGTCTTCATGAGTTAGACGAATACCCAGCCGGATGCCATCCGCTACAGGTTCGCCAACTTCCTGTTTTAATAACTCTAATAAACTCTGCAAGCGGTCTGCAACTCGTGATTGCCCGTGAACAGCTAGTAGCGATTCGGTTTGTTTGAGTCGTTGGCTAATTTGCGGTAAAAGCTGCTGTTTGACTTCAGCAGAGTTAGCCAAGTCGGTGACTGAAATAGACGATACGAGAGTATCAGCGAGGGCAGTTGCTTCATAGAGTGACAGCCCAGTTAAGCTAGAACCAAAGGGGGCTTTTGCACCTGCTAACCCAAGTAACACTTCTTGACCGTTATCACAATAAGTTGTTAGCTTTACTAGTCCTGAGTGAACTTGCCAAATTACGTCAGGCTTTAAAGGAATTGTTTCTCCTTTTAAATAAAGCTGCAAAGGATAGCTCAGATCAACATTGCTGTCAGGTTGTTCTTGGGGTTCAAAAGAGTTGCCATCGCTCAAACCGCGTAAGAGCCAGCGCAGAGTTAGTGGTTGGGTTGCTTCCTGCTGGCTAGCTACAAAAACACTAACATTCAATGCTTCTTGTCGATAGGGCTGCAACTTTAACTGCCACTTTTGTTTGCTAGGTTGTTGCTGGATTTGCCGCAACTGAGCCTGAAACTGTTGCCGAGTTTCATAACTTATGAAACTTGTAAGCAACCGACCAATCAGCACCGATTGCGGAAGGTTGAGCAACGAAGCTGCCGCCAAATTCGCTTCCCGAATTTTTCCGCTTGCATCTGTCAGCAAGCAAGGATCGGGGATAAACTCTAACAGTTCTTGATAGCGCTGGGATTCGGCTTCTATAGCCTGGTTAGCCAATGATAAGTTATGATTCTGCTGAGAAAGCATCTCTCCTGCTATCTGAAGTCGCTCAGAAGCAACACCTAGTTCTGTCATTGATGACAGCACAGGTGGTAGTGATGAGGATGTGTTGATTTGTTGATACAAGTTAGTTAAGCGATCGCTCATCGCTTTTAACTGCTGACTAAAAACACTTGTATTCATGCTGCCCCCACCAATTGAATTTGTCTAGTTACGCAAAAAACTGTTGTGATTAACTCATCAAAGTCAACTGGTTTAAGTAACTGCTTGCAAAAGCCGACTGATAGAGCATCATAGTTTGTGTCGTATGTCGTTAAAGCGATCGCTGGAATCTCGACTTGTTCAGCAATCTCAAAAGCTTTCACCTTGTGCATCAGTGAGAAACCGTCTTCATTAGGCAAGCAAATTTCACTAATCAAAACATCTGGTTTAACTTGCTTGAGGATTTCTAGAGCTTCACTTACGCATGTCGCGCTGATCGTCTCTATACCATAATCCTCAAGCACCATTCTCAGCAAATCTCTACAATCAAGGTTACTATCAACAACCATGACTCGCAGACCATTGAGTGGTAAAGATTGATCACACATGACAGGCAAATACTTTCTTTGAATACAAACAGCCTTAACAATTAAACACACAACATTCGTGTGCGGCTTTTTAGGCAGACGAATGCAAACAATTTCTTTTCAAACAAGAATTCAAAACTAAAAAGTCACGTGGCAGCGCATCGATTCTGTACAACTGGTGAGGGGTAGCGCCCATCTTGGCGGTTACCGTCTTCGCATAACGTCTCCGGCTGGAGATGGGGGACTACTAACCCGAAGGGCGTTTTTGTATAAAGGCTTTAACACCCTTGGAATCAACGCGGTTTATATTAAGTTAGTGCTTAACAACCCTATTGATTGGGATTGTGATTGTGACTTTTGAATTCTGACTTCTGAATTCTTTTTTATTGCTTTACTTATTTAAAAGTAATTCCAAATAGCATCAACTTTCTGTACGTTTTCGTACCCTGAAAACAGATTGTTAGCATGATCATCCCTTAGTGTGAGTTTAACAACGTCTTTCTGCCAACCTGGGTCTCTAAAGAAACACGATGAAGAGAAAACAAGTAGAAAGTAGGGATTTTTCACTTCCGGGCAAGTTATCAAACCAGAACTCTGCTTAGAGGTTGCCTCCGCTCAGATGTTCGGTCTGAGGGATGATGAGTAATTACAAGTAAATTGGCAAAATCGCAATATAAGGCGTGATATGAATATAAACGCCAGGGATGTCGGGCATGATAAAATCTTGGATGGTGATTGGGGGTGTGACTTTCATAGTTGCGCTGGCTTCTAATTTCATTACCCCAGGCGATACTAGATGGTTTAAAAGCTTGCAAAGACCGAGATGGTTAACTTTTGAGGCGGCAATTCCACTTGTTTGGACTGTAATATTTATCTGTGGTGCTTGGTCAGCTTATATTGTTTGGGAGAAAAACCCTGGCACGACTGAAACATGGTTGCGGATGGGTTTATACTTACTTTTAGAAATTGTTACCATCGCTTACAACCCTGCCATGTTACGTCTTCGCAGTCTGAAAGTCGGTACAACTATTGGTGCTATAGGTTTCATCATAGGTGTGATTTTAACCCTAGCAGTTCTACCTGTTTCCGGTTGGGCAGCATTGTTACTCGTGCCTTATCTACTTTGGAGTCCTATTGGAACTTACACCACTAAAGAAATGAGTCGTCTTAATCCTCAAGATGCTTGAGTGTTGGTAAGGGGGATTGGGCAATGGGCATTTCCCTTGGGAGCATCCCAATTTTGCCACAATACCCTTGAAGGGTATCGCTACACAAACAAAGCCTGCCTTCGCAGGCTCTAAGACTCATATAGCCTGCCTTCGCAGGCTTTGTTGCTATAGCCCCAGGCTTATAGCCTGTTCGCGAAGCGTGCGCTCGGCGCAGGGCTTTTTGCCAAATTCGGATGCTCCCTTTCCCTTTCCCTTTTGAAAATTCCCAGTATCCAGTTTCTCTGAAAATTACAACCTGCGACTGATTAAACTCATATTTTAAATTGCCAAAATTGCCGTGTATAACTCAATCCGGTTTAGTTGAGGATAATAGCCGCAGGGAAAATACCTGTTGAGAAGCATCAATTTGTTGTTTTCTCCTGAGTATTGTAACGAAAGTTGAAGCTGTCGTAACCACAGCTTGTGTATTAGTAACGAAAGTTGAAGCTGTTGTGGCGATCGCTCTTTGTGTCATGACGACAACTTCAGTGTTGCTAATCACAGCTTTTAGCGTGCTTGAACTAACCAATATTAACTTTAGCTCAAAAAACTGATACTCAGTAAAACTTAACTAAACGGTATCAATATGTAACTTGACAAAATGCACGTATTTGGGAGATGAATATGATTAAGTCTTGGATGATTATTGGGGCGATAACTTTGCTTGTGATGATTGGTAGTTTTTTCATCACACCGCGTGATATCAAATGGTTTGCTAACTTAACTCGTCCCCGATGGCTAGTTTTTGAACCACTAATTCCCATCATTTGGACTGTGATTTTCATTTGCGGTGCAGCTTCGGCTAATATTGTTTGGCAAAAAAATCCCGGAGGTTTCATAACCTGGCTGTTAATGGGTTTATACCTGCTGCTAGAAATTATCACTGTCACCTACATACCGATAATGCTGAGGTTCCGCAGTCTCAAAAGAGGCGAAATTATTGGTTCAGTTGGTGCTACTTTAGGTGTGGTGTTAACAATTTCTGTTTTGCCGATTTCGCCACTGGCAGCAGCTTTACTAGTACCTTATTTACTGTGGAGTCCGATTGGTACTTACACCACCGACGAGTTAATTAAGCTAAATCCTCAAGATGCCTAATTTCTAACGCACTCATAAAATACGCCCATAACGAGCTGTGAGAGAATTACCTGGTATCAATTGATTATTCAACCACGAATACATCTGATCTCCTAAGGAGAAATGCCACCATTCTCTAGGATTGCGTTGAAATCCAGCTTTTAACATTACATCATGCAACAGTTGACGATGAGCGTGATATTGTTGTGCTTCGAGTTCGCTGTTATTAGCAAAGTAATCGGGAAGCGATCGCTCTGACATTTCATCAATTGGCGAACCCATATCAACTACTCGTCCATTATCATCTACGAGTGTCACATCCACGGCTGCACCGGTACTGTGGGGAGGCGGAGTTTTTTCATCTAAACTGGGTACAGCCCAAATTTGATAAACCGCTTCCCAAATCTCTTGGCGTTTGGAGAGTGACAATTGCGCTTCTGTCAGTCCCCTTTCTTGCAGCGCTTGAGCAAAACTGTAGTCTACCATAAACTGTTGCACAGCTACCGGGCGATAAGCATCAAAAATTTGAATCAGCCAATTTGGATGTATTAGCTGTAAATGATTTTGCGCTTCTATCAAGCTGTCAATCAAGGTTTCGCGGAGAAAATAAGGAGAATGTTCCCCATAAGGAGCACCTAGCTTTTCATAAGGATGGGGAGACTCCACCGCAAACAATTCTAAAGGAATCTGAACCAACGGTTCACCACATTCGATAATTGGTACTTGATGATAAGGTCTCATTTTGATTTTGGATTAAATAGGAGTCAGGAGTCAGGAGTCAGGAGTCAGGAGTTAGGAGTTAGGAGTTAGGAGTTAGTAGTCAAAAGTCAAAAGTCAGGAGTCAGGAGTTAGGGGTCAAAAGTTAAGAGTCAGGAGTTAAGATTCCCTCTTATCTCCCCTGCTTCCCCTGCCTCCCCTGCCTCCCCTGCCCCCTCATCCCCCCTCATCCCCCCATCTCCCCATCCCCCCCTCTCCCCCTCTCCCCTTGTCCCACTTCTGGAACAGGATCGTATCCACCGGGATGAAACGGATGACAGCGTAAAATACGCCAAATCGCCATCCAAGTACCGCGCAGAACACCAAATCGTTCAATTGCTTCGATAGCATACATTGAACAAGTTGGCTGAAAGCGACAGGTAGGAGGAAACAGGGGGGAAATAAACATGCGATAAGCTTTAATTAACCAGATAAATAATAGTTTCATCGTAGTAACCTAAATCCGATACATTGGTAAGAAGCGTCAATATCTACCATATTGTTGTACTTTTGCTGACTTCACTTTTTGATTTACAGTCAACTTCCTCCTTGTCGCTGCAAGTTGCGATCGTTGCCGTTTGGGTGTCACTCATCCTCGTGATTGCGTGGCTAACAAATCGTTTTGTCAATGAAGATCCAGAAATATTGCGAAAAATCGTTCATATTGGCACTGGCAATGTGATTTTATTTGCTTGGTGGCTGGATATCCCCGCGAGTGTGGGGATTACAGCTTCGATTTTAGCGAGTGCCGTTACCTTATTGTCGTATCTATTTCCAATTCTCCCAGGTATTAATAGCGTTGGACGCCAGAGTTTGGGGACATTTTTTTATGCTGTTAGTATAGGTGTTTTAGTTGGCTGTTTCTGGCACTTGCAACAACCCCAGTACGCAGCGATCGGCATTTTGGTAATGGCATGGGGAGATGGATTAGCAGCGCTAATCGGACAGCGATATGGTAAACATAAATATCAAGTCTTTGGGGCGCAAAAAAGCTGGGAAGGCTCTTTGACGATGGCTGTTGTCAGCTATATTGTCTGTAGTTTGATTTTACTCTTCACACTGGGTAATGTTTGGCAAACTTGGCTGGTATCACTAGCGGTTGCTTTAGTAGCGACTGGTTTAGAAGCTTTTTCTTTGTTGGGTGTTGATAATTTGACAGTTCCTTTGGGTAGTGCGGCTTTTGCTTTTGTGTTAATTCAGCTATTGAGTTGAGCTAAAAATCTAACAGCCGAATAAATAGGATTTACGCATAAATGTTTGTTTTTGTGCTTTTTTCAGTCTTAAGGCAAACGAAACATTTTTACCTTTTAACTTAACTCCCCGTTAGCACTTAGTACAGCTTTGCTTAAAAATGAGCGCATCTTTAAACGCAGAGCAATTTCTTTGTTAATTCGTGATGAATTTGTGCAATGCGTGTACTTTGCCGCATTAGTTGTAACATCTCCCATGACTAAAATGCTGGCATCTGTAGTTGTGTCGTCTGTGGTAATTTTGGGGATGGTATTGACGCTGGTATCTGTAGTAATGTCGTCTGGGGTGATGATTTTGACGCTGGTATCTGTAGTAATGTCGTCTGGGATGACGATTTTGACGCTGGTATCTGTAGTAATGCCGTCTGGGGTGACGATTTTGACGATAATAAACCCGGTTTTGGTGATACCTGCGATGATGATGCACTCGTCGGCGATGATGTCGGTATTTAGAATACGCTCTCTGTCTAGAACGACGAAGACGCTGACGGTGGATGTTTTGATAATACTCGTATTTGGTCTGTTTGACTTGGATATCAGCTTCCAAGTTGCTTTGAATTGATGAATCCTCTTTATTGGCAAGCGTGGAAGAATTCATCAGACTTTGATTTGCCAGTGTGGAATTAACTGGTAATGTCAATTCTTGAGACTGCGGCTGGTTTTGCACCTTATTTGTTATATGTGCTGCTACTGTCTCAAATCCCAGGCAACTGGGCAATAGTAAAGCACTAACTACGATTTTCCAAAACATTGTCGAAGTGCTCCTAGTTTTTCATTTCTTAACAAAGTTAGGAAATATTTACTTTGAGATGGCTAAATCATCCCTGGCGTATTTTTTTCACCAGCGATAAACAAAGCCTTTAGTTAGGAGTTACCACACCCAGCATTATGAAGAGGTATCCAGGCGATCGCTTCTTTCACTCTCTGATAAATATTAATGATTTAATAACATTTACAAAACGATACATAAAGATAGTAAATGCTCTCTAATGTCTACTGCTAAGTAATCTAGATGAGATTTCCTTTGTTTGTTCTGTAAACCCAATTACATAACTACAACCTAGGACAGAATATAACATTGCTAAATTCATCGCCAGAGACAGAGATATATAAAAATACTAATAAATATAAATTTAAACAAATATGGTATTTTCCAAGCGAAAACACCTTAATTTTTTGAAAAATTCAGTACAAATTAAAATGACTTTTTTTAATTATTCAGAACCAGTGCTGCGTCGCAAAGAAACAACTTTAGAAATCCAAGAACTGAAAGGACTTTGGTTTGTTAACTGGAGAATTGGCAAAATTAAGCTTTATTCAACCTTTTATACGCGCATAGATCAAGCTTGCATCCTTTGGAGTATTTTACTCATACCGATGTTTGTGACGGCTCAATTTCTCCCCATTAGTTGGACTTTGCAAGCAACTTTATGGTCAATTCTTAGCCTTATCGGTATTGCAATGATGGTAAATTTTACTCGACATTGGGTGCAGGAAAGACAAGTTACCTGGATACTATATTGTTGGGCGTTATTGATGGCGTTCGGGGTGATATTAACTAATATGAGTATTTTCTTACTTTGGGCAGATGTATTAATGCACCTATGTCCTCTATGGTTGGGCTTGAGTGCCATCGGCTATTGGTGTACTGGGTTCGCAGTGCGATCGCGTGCGATAATATTCATCGGCATACTTCACTTGCTAGGAATTTTTCTCTTACCTTATGTTAGTGGTTGGCAGTTTCTTTCCACTGGTGCTTTGATGGTTTTCTGCTTGTTATTGTTAGCAGAATTTCAGTGGGATGGATTGTAAGAATCGGGCACAGGGCATTGGGCATTTTTGAAGAGGGGAAAAGGGGAAAGGGAAAAGGGCAAGAATTATTACCAATGCCCCATGACCATTGCCCAATGCCCAACAAATATAAAAAAGTCGGTGGAGTGAGAGCTTAGTTTTCCACCGACTTTGATTTTAACTAACTTATCTAAATCTAATATGATTATTTACCAATTGTCGCTTGTACCTTCCTTATAAGGTTCACCTGTAAAAGGTTGTATACCAATAACAGGATAAGCATCATCATTAGGACCAAAAATACGCATCGCTGCTTCAGAAATATACTGGGTAATGCTCGCTAATATTCTGGAGATAGCCATAATGTTAAATTCTCCTTTTTTCGCAGTGTTTTTAATTGCGATATCTCTACTTTAATTCTCATATTCTCAACTTGCTCATATTCTCAATATATTGATAATATATGCAATGATTCTTCAGCTATTGTTGCAATAGTTTATATAAGAAAAATTTAACTTTGCCCTTTAATTATGATTGTAACCTATATTAATAATTCCACACCCTAGAAAGGTAAAGCTATAGAAACTAAGCTCTGAACGGTTACCTAGTTATTTCTTACAATTACTATAAATAAATATGAACTAATTGATAAATCTAGTATTAATTTGACCGGAACAACCTGATTTAAAGCAATAAATGACATAAGTCCTGCGACAGTTGACATTATTTATGGTAAAACCTACCATAAATAAAAGCATTCTTGTAAGGGCGCGTCAGCATGATAACTTTGCCAAACCTGGACTATGCACATACCAATATTCAGCAAGAGAACCAAGAATTGAACTTCTCTGCGGCTGATTACAGTTTGCTGACTGACCTTTACCAGCTAACAATGGCAGCTTGTTACACAAGTGAAGGTGTAGAACAAAAGCGGGCAAGCTTTGAATTGTTTGTGAGACGCTTACCAGAAGGTTTTGGCTATTTAATTGCGATGGGGCTGGCGCAAGCGTTGGAATATTTAGAAAAATTCCGCTTTAGTGCTTCTCAAATAGAGGCTTTGCAGGAGACGAGAATTTTTGAGGGTGCAAGCGATCGCTTTTGGTCATTGCTGCTTGAGGGGCGTTTTACTGGCGATGTGTGGGCAGTGCCAGAAGGGACAGCGGTATTTGCCAATGAAGCTTTGTTGCGTGTGGAAGCACCACTTTGGCAAGCACAGCTAGTAGAAACTTACTTGTTAAATACCATTAATTATCAGACTTTAATTGCCACAAAAGCCGCACGGATTCGCGATGTAGCTGGCGAGAAAGCCACGTTACTAGAATTTGGGACAAGACGCGCATTTAGTCCCCAAGGCTCTTTGTGGGCGGCGCGAGCAGCGTTAGCTGGTGGATTAGATCAAAGTTCCAATGTGTTAGCCGCACTACAACTGGGGCAAAAGCCAAGTGGTACAATGGCTCACGCTTTAGTCATGGCTTTATCGGCAATGGCAGGTAGTGAAGAACAAGCATTTACAGCATTTCATCGATATTTTCCGGGTGCGCCATTGTTAATTGATACTTACGATACGATCGCAGCTGCCCAAAAGTTAGCTCAAAAAGTCAACTCAGGGGAAATGAAACTAACTGGAGTTCGGTTAGATTCTGGGGATTTAGTTAACTTATCAAAAGAAGTGCGATCACTTCTTCCTGATGTGTCGATTTTCGCTAGTGGGGATTTGGACGAGTGGGAAATTGCCAGACTCAAAGCCAACGGTGCCCAAATTGATGGTTATGGACTGGGAACGCGACTAGTTACCGGTTCCCCTGTGAATGGAGTTTATAAACTAGTAGAAATTGATGGTATCCCCGTGATGAAACAGTCTAGCGGTAAAATAACTTATCCGGGGCGCAAGCAGATTTTTCGCACTTTTGTAGAAGGTAAAGTGAAAAGCGATCGCTTGGGATTAGCAGATGAAAGCACTAGCACAGAACAACCTTTATTGGAATTGATGGTTAAAGAAGGTAAACGAATGCGATCGTCAGAAACCATAGCAGAAATTCGTCAACGCACCACCGCTTCAGTTGCGAGTTTACCAGAAGAAACCAGACAACTGAATCATCCTGTTTCGGTACAGGTAGAAATTTCCGCCGAGTTAGAAAAACTCACCCAGCAGACGCAAAGATTAGGGACTAGGGACTAGGGACTGCGGACTGCGGACTAGGAAGATAAGAAATAAATAATTCTTGACTTTTGACTCTTGACTAATTCAAAACCCAAAATTGAAAATTAAAAATGTTAAATATTGCTTTATTTGGTACTAGTGCAGATCCGCCAACGGCTGGACATCAAACAATTTTAAATTGGTTATCTGAACATTACGATCGCGTGGTAGTTTGGGCAGCAAATAATCCCTTTAAATCGCATCAAACACCTTTGGAGCATCGGGTTGCAATGTTGCGACTCTTGATTGCGGGTATGAATACGTCACGACACAACATTATTTTAGAACAAGAATTAAGTAGCTTCAGAACACTAGAAACAGTGGAAAAAGCGAAAGTGAGTGTAGGTGAAGACGTAGAATTAACATTAGTTATCGGTTCAGATCTGCTGAATCAACTGCCGCGTTGGTATCGGATTGAAGATTTGTTGCGACAAGTACAATTATTAGTAGTGCCGCGACCGGGATATACGATAGATGAGTCTAGTTTGTCAGGGGTGCAAAAGCTGGGAGGAAAAATTGCGATCGCTAACCTCATCGGTCTAGAGGTTTCCTCAACAGCGTATCGTGAAAATAAAGATCCTAAAGCTTTAACTGCCCCTGTTGTTAACTATATTCATCAAAAGCATTTGTACGAATGCCAGGACACAAGCAAAAACAAATTCCAAATCTGTTAAATCAACAACCTTTGGCTGATTTCAAAGTAGGTGTTGACAATGTAATTTTTTCTGTAGATACCGCCCAAAATCGACTACTAGTTTTATTAGTAATGCGACAACAGGAGCCATTTTTAAATCAGTGGAGTCTTCCCGGTACATTGGTACGTCAAGGAGAATCTTTAGAAGATGCTGCCTATCGCATCATGTCAGAAAAAATTAAAGTCAACAATCTCTATTTAGAGCAATTGTATACCTTTGGTGGACCCAATCGCGACCCACGCGAAGCAATCGATAGCTTTGGTGTCCGCTATCTATCAGTTAGCTACTTTGCCCTTGTTCGCTTTGAAGAAGCAGAATTAATTGCCGATAAAGTAACTGGTATAGCTTGGTATCCAGTGAAGCAAGTACCGCAATTAGCCTTTGATCATAACGAAGTTTTAGCGTATGGACATAGGCGCTTGCGAAATAAATTAGAGTATAGTCCGGTAGCTTTTGAAGTCTTACCAGAAACCTTTACTTTAAATGATTTATATCAGTTATATACCACAGTTTTAGGAGATAATTTTGCCGATTATTCTAATTTTAGGGCGCGTCTACTCAAATTAGGTTTTTTATGCGATACCGGAATTAAAATATCACGTGGTGCAGGTCGTCCAGCTAGTTTGTATAAGTTTGATGCAGAAGCATTTGCTCCCTTAAAAGATAAACCTTTAGTCTTTATTTAACAAACTGGCTTCTCTGCGAGACGCTTCTCTTCTTCTTCCCTTCTCCTGTGGCAGACGCACTCTCAAAGGCGAGTGCGTTTCCGATAAAATAAGGATACCAAGTTATGAAATCACCTAATGAGTGTTTTAATATTCAGGAAATTCGCGATTGTATTGATGAAATTGATAAGCAAATTATCTATGATTTAGGAAAAAGATTTGCATACGTAAAAGCTGCCGCAAAGTTCAAAACAAGTCAAGACAGTGTAAAAGCCCCAGAAAGATTTAATTCTATGTTGCAGTCAAGACGTGTGTGGGCTGACGAAGTTGGCTTAAATCCAGATGTAATTGAAAAGCTATATCGAGATTTGGTTAGTTATTTCATAAACGAAGAGTTAAAAGATTGGCAAGACAAGACTTGATTATTTTGATTATCTGTGTTCATGTGTGATTTACCATATTTTTACAAAAGTCTAATCCAAAATATTAAATAGAGAATCAAAAATGAAAATAGCGATCGCTCAAATTAACCCAACAATTGGTGACTTACCAGGAAACGCCGCAAAAATAATTTTGGCAGCACAACAAGCAGCCGCAGAAGGTGCGCGTTTGCTACTAACACCAGAACTTTCTTTATGTGGCTATCCTCCGAGGGATTTATTATTAAATCCTAGTTTCGTTGAGGCAATGAGCATAACTCTACAACAATTAGTCAAAGATTTACCGCCAAATTTAGCCGTATTAGTGGGAACAGTTGAAGAAAATTTAGACGCACACAATAATGGTGGTAAACCTTTATTTAATAGCATGGCGTTGTTAGATAATGGTATCAAGCAAATTTTTCATAAGCGACTTTTGCCAACTTATGATGTTTTTGATGAACGTCGCTATTTTGAACCGGGTTTACAAGCGAATTATTTCACCTTAGATGATATTGATATTGGTGTAACTATTTGCGAAGACTTATGGAATGATGAAGAATATTGGGGTAAACGTAGTTACACCAATAATCCGATTGCCGACTTAGCAATATTGGGTGTAGATTTTATTATTAATTTATCTGCCTCCCCCTACAGCGTTAATAAACAGCAGTTTCGAGAAGCAATGTTGCGCCATAGTGCAATTCGTTTTAAACAACCAATTATTTACGCCAATCAAGTAGGTGGAAATGATGATTTGATTTTTGACGGGAGAAGTTTTGCTTTAAATCGTCAAGGCGAGTTAATATGCCGCGCTCGTGGATTTGAAAGCGATTTAGTAATAGTTGAATTTGACGAAGTACAGCGAGATTTACTACCAAGTACTGTAGTATCTGAATACGATAACGAAGATGAGGAAATTTGGCACGCTTTAGTTTTGGGAGTGCGAGATTATGCTCAAAAGTGCCGCTTTTCTCAAGTAGTATTGGGTTTAAGTGGGGGAATTGATTCTTCATTAGTCGCAGCGATCGCTACTGCCGCACTCGGTAAAGAAAATGTCTTCGGTGTGCTGATGCCTTCGCCGTACAGTTCGGAACATTCTATCACCGATGCTTTGGCATTAGGCGAAAGCCTGGGAATCAAGACTACCACATTACCCATCGGGGAGTTAATGCAAGGCTATGACAATACCTTAGCCGATTTGTTTGCTGGTACACAATTTGGGCTAGCAGAGGAGAATATTCAATCCAGGATTCGGGGTAATTTATTGATGGCGATCGCCAACAAATTCGGCTATCTCCTTTTATCTACCGGCAACAAATCAGAAATGGCAGTCGGTTACTGCACCCTTTACGGCGATATGAATGGCGGATTAGCAGTAATTGCCGATGTCCCCAAAACCCGCGTGTATTCAATTTGTCACTGGCTTAATCACCACTCCCCATTCCCCCACTTTTGTACAGACGCAATAAGCCTTGTCTCTACTCCCCACTTTCTAATTCCTGAAAACGTCCTCACCAAAGCACCCAGCGCCGAACTTAAACCAGGTCAAGTAGACCAAGACTCCCTACCACCCTACGAGATATTAGACGACATCTTGCAACGCTTAATTCACAAACATCAATCAGCAGCAGAAATTGTTGCCGCAGGTCACGACGTACCAATTGTAGACCGAGTAATTCAGATGGTAGCGCGTGCCGAATTTAAGCGACGGCAAGCACCCCCTGGCTTAAAAATCACCGATCGCGCTTTTGGTACCGGTTGGCGAATGCCGATTGCTAGTAACTGGTTTACAGTTAAAAACGCTTACCAGAGTAAAACAATCCCCATTTCTACATAACTAGCGACAGATAAACAAACTCCCCTCAGAATCAAACAATCTTTTATCTGGTGCAAGCGTATGAAAAGATCCTTACACCAGATTTTTTGAAACTTACGTAGTAAGCACTTCAGTGCTTAAAACAAATGCTCAAACCCTCAATACGGTTCGGTTAACAAAAACCCTTACCTTAAACCGTAAGGCTATACGAGCCAAGCCTGCCTTGTCTACGACACGGTACGCGAACACAGGCTAGATTTTTGAAGCCTGCGCTCGTCTGGCTTTGTTTGTATAGCCTCAGGCTGAAGCCTGCGGGCTTATCCGAACCGTATTCCTCAAACCCTAACTCAAACTTAGTGTTACAGCCTACTAGAGGCTGCACAAACCAACCTTCGCAACTAATTATCTGACAAAATCCCAATTTTTCACTTAATTCCCCTGTTTGGTCAAAATTTTCCTCTCTTCCTTGACATAAAGCAATAAATATGAGTTAATCTATATAGTACATTTATACTATAGAGTAAACCGAGGAAAATCTACCTCAAATGAATCTTTTCTAATCATTAACGCAGATATTCTGCAATTTTTGACATTGCCTTTTGTGTTTTTTGGCAAATCAGCCAGAAATACATAAAAAAGCGAGGATCTTAGTTTTTGAAACCAAAATCATCACCTATTAAGTTGTTCTCGTTAATTGAGAACAACTTACAACCAAGCTGTTTGCAAACATAGCTGTAATTCTTTTCTCATTCAAATCGAATAAGACTTTCAGTAATTCTACCGCGTTAAAAACGCTGATTTAAAGGCTAGCCTGATGTCTGCATAGAAAAAAAGTCAGGCTTGAGTGAACCTTTTCTCTTGATATGACTTGCAAAAAGAGTACACAAACGCATATTTAAAGGAGTTAGAGTATGAGCATAGCAGTCAAAGACAGCAAACAACAACTAATGCAAGCATTTCAGCAAATTATTGCTGATAGGAAAAAATTAGAATCTAAAATAGCAACCAAACAAGAAGAAGCAGAAAAAGCGAAAAATAAAGAAACACTCGAAGCTGCTTCTACCTACACAGTTGATAGCATTGTCAAAGGGTTAGCTGATTTACAATTAGAGTTTGGCAGCATTGTCAATCAACTATCTGAAAAGTTAGCTAAACAGAACTCTAAATTAGATGAATTGAATCGAGCTAGAGAAATTGCCACACAAAATTTGCAAGAACTTCAGCAAATTAGAATTGTTGCAGATACCTTAGACTTCTTAACTCAAGAACACCGAGAAAAGTTAAAAACCCTTAAAGAAGATATTGCCAGCAAGCGAGAAGCACTAGATAAAGAAATTGCCCAAAAGCGTAAAGAATGGCAAAAAGAACAAGCGGAGTATGAAGAAGCACTAGAAGCATACAACGAATCATTAGCCAAACAACGCTCTTTAGAAACAGACGAATATCAATATAAATTAGAAACTACTCGCAAACTTAACACAAACGCTTACGAAGCGAAAAAGCGCAATTTAGAAAGAGAAATACAAGAAAACACGCTAGATAAAGAAAAAAATTGGGCAGAACGAGAAAAAATTATTAAAGAACGCCAAGTTTTATTTACAGAATATCAACAAAAAATTACAGCCTTTCCCAACGAAATGGAAGAAGCAATTAAGAAAGCTAGAGAAGAAGCAATTAAAGAAACAAGTCAAAAGGCAAAAGTAGAGGCTGATTTATTTGAGAAAGATTGGGAATCGACTAAACAAAGTTATGAAGCTAAAGTTCAATCTTTGGAACAAAAAATTCAGAAGCAGGTTGAGCAAATAGAAGGGATTTCTACTCAATTACAAACTGCCTTGAAACAAGCACAAGACTTGGCAATGAGAGCTTTTGATGGTTCGGCAAAATAGTTTTTAGTCGTTTTGTACTCGTTCCCTGGTTCTACCAGGGAATGCATTCAAAGTGGCAGAGCCACTTTGAAGGCAGAGCCAAAAAACCAGGAATTAAATTTTTAGTTGGAGAATAGAAGGTTTGTTATGGCAGCTAAAAAACCAAATGATAAAAGCACCAAAGTAGAAATTCTTCAAGCATATGATGAATTAGCAAAAGAGAAAGCAGCACTTAAATCTCAACTTGATCAATTAGAGAAAAAGAGTCAATTCACACCCGAAAAGCCCAAAATTGAATCAAAAATAGCTATGAGCCAGTCATCTACCATCCAGCAAAAGATGAATTCCACTATTGAAAGCTTGGCAAAAATTCAGTTAGGTTTTGGTAGCGCTGCTAGCGAACTATCTGAACAACTCACCAACCAAGCTTTCAAATTAGCAGAAGTTAGGCAAGCCATAGATAAGGAAGTTGAAGAATTAAAACAATTACATAATTTAGAAGTTTCCGAAGATATATTAGATACGCTTGTAAAATCCTATGAAGATAATGCTAAGGCTTATCAGGAAGAGTTTAGCCAGCGTTATGAAGAGTTATCCCAAGAAATATTAGAAGAAAGAAATACTTGGGTAAAAGAGCAAGAAGAATACAAAGCTACGACAAAAGAACGCAATGAAAACATCCATAAAACTCGCCAAAGAGAAGCGGCAGAGTATAAGTATGATTTAGAACTTCAACGCAAATTAGACACAGATGAATATGAACAGCGGCAGAAAGGTTTGTATAAAGAATTGGAAGATTTACAGCAAGAAGTAAATAAACAGTGGAGTGAAAAAGAAAAAGAAATTTCTGAGCGAGAAAAACAATTTGAAGAAGCTAAAGCTAAAGTAGAGGCTTTTCCGAAAGAAAAAGAAGCTGCAATTAAGAAAGCGACAGAAGAGGGCAAAGGCATTGCTCACTACCAAGCTAAGATTAAAGCCGATTTATACGCTAAAGATGTAGAAGGGCAAAAGCGTTTTTATGAACAAAGATTGCAATCTTTAGAACAGACAATATCTAATCAAGATTATCGAATTCAAAACCTAGCGAAACAACTTGAATCCGCTCTGAAGCAAGTACAAGATTTGGCTGTTAAAGCTATTGAAGGTTCTGCAAATGTGAATTCATATCAAGCTATAAAAGAAATTGCTTTAGAACAAGCAAAAACTCAAGCTAAAAATAAGTAGTTTGGTTCTCACTTACATTTATAAACTAGTAAAAACGTGATTTTTACTAGTTTATAACTTTTAGAATCTTGTAATGACGACTTTAGTCCTCAAATGAAAGGACTGAAGTCCTTACTACTTGTTTCAAAAAGAAAATAGAGACGTATTTATTTTTACGTCTCTACCCAGAGGAAACCCATTATATTTAAAAGTTAAAAAATAAAAAATTACAACATAAACTTCTGTGCAAAGGACTTGATAGACATTAGTCAAGTTGAATGCACGCTGAATTATAGTGTTTGATCCAGTTTTGTCGGCTGGGGTTTGGCATCGATTTGATTGTTGGTTTGCAATCTAGTAGCACCATTCTCAGTTTTTTTTGGCTTACCATTATTAGGCGGTTTTAGACCATTCATAACAATATATCCGATTGTGAACTCTTTACAACTTGAGATACAAGCTCGTAAGTTGCTATTCCGGAAATAAATAAAAAAATCGGCTTATAGCCGATGAAAAATATTAAATTGTCTATCTGGTTGGTTTTGAACCAAACCTGAATTTAAGCTGTGTTGCTTACAAACACTGGATTTGATATTACGCAAAGGTAGAAAAATCTAGATTGGGGGGAATATCTTGAATACGTCCAGGACCGATCGCTCGTAATGCTTCTTTCAAAGAAATATCACCAGTATACAACGCCTTCCCGACAATCACACCAGTTACGCCTTGGGCTTCCAACGCAAGCAAACTTAACAAATCTGTTATAGAACTAACGCCGCCAGAAGCGATAATAGGTAAAGAAATAGCAGCTGCAAGTTCTCGCAAAGCTTCTAAATTCGGTCCCGACAAAGTACCGTCACGGTGGATATCTGTGTAGATAATCGCTGCTGCTCCTAATTCTTGCATTTGTACCGCTAGCTGCGTAGCTAGAACTTCTGAAGTTTCTAACCAACCGCGAGTCGCTACTAATCCGTTACGCGCGTCAATACCAATAATAATTTGTTGGGGAAATTCTTGGCAGAGTTCTTGTACTAACTGAGGTTGTTCTACAGCGACGGTTCCCAGAATTGCCCGTTGCACACCTATATCGAATAATTGTTGCACACTTTGGCGATCGCGCAAACCCCCACCAACTTGAATTGGTACTGATACTGTAGATGCGATCGCTTCAATTGCCCCTAGATTAACTATCTTACCTGCTTTTGCACCATCCAAATCAACAACGTGCAGTCTGCTTGCACCTTCTTCAACCCACTGTTTGGCAACATCAGCCGGATTTTCATTAAAAACTTGCGACTGCGAATAGTCTCCTTGATAAAGTCGCACACAACGACCTTCTAGTAAATCAATCGCGGGAATTACATCCATAATTGTTAGTTGTTAGTTGTTAGTTGTTGGGCATTGGGCATTGGGCAATCTTAATAATTCTTTTCCTTTTCCCCTCTTCTAATCCCTAGTTTCTTTCATGACCGCTTGCCGAAAACCCAACACAATTAATATATTAGAAAGCGTTAAAAAAACTTCTGCACCCCCGTGCAACCAATCGACATTTGCTAAAGATTCACCATAATGCACTTGAGCGTAAATCGCTACTGGAATGGTGACTCCGACAAAGACCAGAGTGCCGTAAAATCCATAAAGTGCCAAACGTGGCATTTGTTCAGAACGCTTGATAAACCACAAGAATCCCAAGTAGGGAAACAGTGATAGGGCAAATAAAGTTTCTTTTGAAATCATCGGTTTTGAGAGTTAAAAATTGTAGAGATGCGAGGAACATCGCGTCTGTACGAAAGTTCGGAATGTTAAGAAATCATGGCTTTGATGTCATAGTTTCTTGAGAATCTGCTTCTACAGGCTTTTGCGACTTGCTGGATCGCCAAATCAACACCGCAGCTGCCCAAAGTGTAAAATTGCCGATTAAAGTCATGGCAGCTTGCAGTGTTACCAACCATTCTAAAGATTCGGCATTATCGAAATAATGCCAGGTGCAAGCACACATGGCGCTAATCAAAGCTGGTAACATGGCAAAAGACAATGCTCCCCAAGTACGGTTGCCAGTAACTTCACCGTAAGTCCAGATTAACCAAATGGCGGCAATCCACTCAATAACGCTAGAAATATGAATAATCCAGGTGGGAATCGAAAGGACGTGCATAATTAATTTAAAATTCGCTCATTCAAAATTAAAAATTTCCAGAGTTTATATTTGGACTCTTGACTAATCCAAAATACTGTTGGGTAAAATCCAAAATGTCTAAGATGCGGGTGTTGTTGTCTGGGTATTACGGTAAGGGAAATGGTGGTGATGAAGCTTTGTTAGCGACGCTTCTACAAATGCTACCAGAACATGTCACGCCTGTGGTTCTCTCTGGTAATCCACAGCAAACACGCGATCGCTATTTGGTTGAATCAAGCGATCGCATGGCACCGTTATCTCTAATTGAAGCTTTACGCTCCAGCGATGCTTTTATTTGGGGTGGTGGTAGTTTAATTCAAGATGTCACCAGCAGTATTAGCCCATTTTACTACGGCGGGTTGATGGCATTAGCACAAAAAATGAACTTAAAAACTGTTGCTTGGGCACAAGGAATCGGTCCGTTAAAACGTTCTCTGACTCGTTCTATGGCGCGGAACACCTATTCTAATTGTACCAAAGTTAGTGTACGCGATCGCGCTTCTGCTGCTTTATTATCTGATTGGCAAATACCTTTTATTCTCGCACCCGATCCGGTTTGGGCGTTGGAAAGTAAGCCTGTACCCGGACTTTGGGATTTACCTGCGCCGAGAGTTGCTGTTACATTGCGATCGCATCCGCAACTGACACAAACGCGCCTTGCTAATTTAACTCGCGCTTTAGTTGATTTCCAAAAAGCTACGCAAACGTTTATTTTACTGCTGCCTTTTCAAAAAAGCGAAGATTTAAGCATTGCCGAAGCCATCCAACCGCAACTACCAGATGTCAGCAAAATTATGTGTCTGGAAGATCCGCAACTTTTAAAAGGTGTGTATCGTGGTGTAGAAATGGTAATTGGAATGCGTTTGCACAGCTTGATTATGGCAGCTAGTGAAGGTTGTCGCTGTTTTGCTCTAAGTTACGATCCCAAAGTTAATCGTTTGATGGAAGATTTAGATATGCCTGGGTGGGATTTATCGAGTTTACCAGATGACGCAAACTTGATTGGGAAAACTTGGATGGAACATTACGCAAATGGAGATCCATTGTCACCAGAAAAAATTCAGTTTTTAGTAGATCGAGCGCTCATACATCGTGAAGTATTAAGTCAAGCACTAACTTAAGCGACAATCAAGCCTTAGTAGAAAAAATTAAGTTTTATGACGATTGTCACCCCCAAACGCTTCACCATAACCGAGTATCATCGCTTGATTAAACTGGGATTTTTGACTGAGAGCGATTCTCTTCTCCTATCGGAGACGCTAGCCTCCGGCAACGCCTGCCGTAGGATGCCCAAAGGGCTGTAGGGCGAACGCGAATGAGACGGCAAAGCCGAACGCGTAGAGTTGAACCGGGGAGAATTGATGCAAATGGCAGCAAAAGGCACACGTCATTCTGTCTGTTGATTCGCCCCGATTGGCATAAGTGTAGCGACCGGCTTGGTGATTTGATTTAGTTCGGGCAGGATGCCCGCCCTACAAGAGGTTAAACAGAGGTCTTTTCGAGAATCGGTGATTTTTGCTGCTTTTTACGCAGTGTAACAGTCGCGCCAACTCCCAGTACTGCTAGACCTAATAATGAGCTAGGTTCAGGTACTGAAGTGCTGCCACCTCTGTTGACGTTTAACGCTTGGACGCGACCTTGGAAGAAATCGACCACATAAAGCTTATTATCTTTGAGGGCTGTACCACCTGTCCAGTTAAATCTGCCTGGAGTGAGGTCAAGAGGGTTGCCGATTGGAGGATCGGTTAATCCTGGAGGCGATACAGGGTTGCCTGATGCATCGAGGGCAGATTGACCGTATGCAGTGAGGAAGTTACCGTTTTTATCGAATACCTGAACGCGGTTGTTGATAGCATCAGCTACATAGATATTATCTTGGTCGTCAAGTTCAAGACCAATTGGCTGAAGAAACTGGCCGGGTGCGCTGCCTTGTGTACCAAATGTTAACAGAGGTTTACCATCTGGATCGAGTACCTGAACGCGGTTGTTAAACTGGTCAGCCACATAAAGATTTCCAGTAACTGGGGAAATTCTTATACCTGCTGGTCCTTGGAGCTGCCCAAGACCAGTGCCAGAAGTGCCAATGCTACCAATTAACTCGCCGTCAGCAGTGTATTTATTGATCTTGTCGCCGCTATAATCACCCACATACAGATTGCCAGCTTTGTCGAATGTCACACCAGATGGTCCAAAGAAAAGCCTACCTGGTATGAGACCGGTAAACGATCCAAAGGATCTAATAAAATTACCCTGAGAATCAAACTGACTGATGCGGCTATTGTAAACATCACCTACATACAGATCCCCAGTTTGCGGAGAGAATTCTAGAACTGTTGGTGCGTCAAACTGTCCAGGTCCTGTACCGCCGGAGCCAATTGCTCCAAGATAGTTACCAGTAGGACTGAATACTTCGACTTTGTTACCGATGTTGTAGTTGGGAGTACCGTCCGGGTTAACACCGCGACCGTTACTTACGAGGATATTCCCTTGGCTATCTACCGTTATGCCTTGGGGAACAAATAGCTCTCCAGGACCGAAACCAGGGCTACCATAAGACTTATCGTAAGTTAGCTCTAGAGAGAAAGCTTGAGCGGCTGTTGCTAATACCATGAATCCAGCACCAAGAATGGCAATTGACAGATTTTTAACTAATTTCATGGGTTGAACTTTTGTGTGTGTGAATTTAATAGACGCAAACGTATAGCAGTGCATATCGACGTGCGATCTTCGCGGCAAGGGCAAAGCCCTACGCACCACTTCCTCAGTCAAAGACTTGCGAAGTTTTTATTGATTTAGCCTATGGTGTGGTAAATGGAAGACTTGTAACTTTCTATTAGTTACTATAAGTTACCAGTTGAAAAAGTAAAAGTAGGTACTTTAAAGTAACTAGAGTACGCAGAAGAAACTAGATAATTATGCCCCTGTCTCAGGAATCAGCCAGTAGTTGCCCGGTAGGTACTTTGTTAAACCTGCTTGGCGGACCTTGGACTTTCTACATTCTTTGGATTTTAAGAAACAATGGACCCACTCGCTTTGGTGCTTTAAAACGTCAAATAGAAGGGATATCGTCAAAAGTATTAACTGAGAGATTACGGATGCTTGAGGAGGCAGAGATAGTCTACCGCACCTACGAGCCAACAATCCCGCCCCAAGTAACCTACGGCTTAACTGAACGATCGCAAGACCTGGTCGTAGTTCTAGATCAACTTGCGGCGATCGCGCATAAATGGTATCCACAAGAACGCAAGGATATCGATTTACCAGTAGAAAAAAGATAAATTTCCGATCGTGACTTTTGTTTTCAATGCCTAATAGGGAGTAAGTGAAATTTCAGCATCCCCAATGAAGTTTTAGTTAATTTTGGAATATCTTCCTCAGGTGCAGTGCGATCGCGTGAAGATTGGTTACAGTTATACGAACAAGTTCAAGAAACTCTCTTTCCCCACCTTTGGCGTCATCAGCAAAGTTGGATACATGAACTTTTTGCACCCGTAGTTACAGGTGAACTAAATTTAAGTTACACACCTGTACTAATCGATGGCGATTTGCCAAGTGACGCTGAGTAAGCGCAGAGTGACGCAGAGTCTTTATTCAAAATTTCGCTGGGAAATGCGTGTACTAACTTAAGTAAATAAACTCGCAACAGGGCAATTGAACCCAGGTAGTAGCGGTGAACTTAGATTGTCACTGCTAAATAAGGTTGCCGCTAATACTAATATTGCTTGCTCTCGTCGGTAAATCTGAATTTGTTGTAATTGCCTATCGGCAATCCAATATTCTCGCACACCTTGGGAAGCGTAGAGCTTTAACTTTACTTGGCGATCGCGTCTTTCATTTTCTTCACCTGGAGAGAGAACCTCAACCACCAACTCTGGTGCAGCAGTTAAATGTCCTGCATCATCTAACACAGATGCTAATCGTTCGTTACTGATCCAAACTACATCAGGGATGACATTATCCGCATTAGTGAAGATAATTCCAACACCTGTTACTGCTTTTCCTAAACCAGTTTGGCGTGACCAGAATTTCAACTCTGTACAGATATTATCAGCAACTTCTTGATGATCCCAGTGTGGTGCCCGTGTCACAAATAATTCTCCGTCTACAATCTCGTAGCGATTGCCGTTATCTGGCAACAACTCTAAATCAGCAGTTGTCCAACGTACTTGGCTAGTTTGGCTCATACAAGCATCCTTTGAATCATATCTTTTAATGTATCAGCCTCAACGAAGGCGCGGCAAAATAAATAGGTAAGCTGCGAAGGGAGAAGGTCACATGATTCATTTAAGAAGTATTGTCAAAAAACCAAACGTCAAAAAAGCTGATTCTTTTCCCTTCAATCTTCCTTTAGTCAAATCTTTTCAAGAAATTAACTTTCAAAAGCCTGTAACTTTTTTCGTTGGTGAAAACGGTTCGGGTAAATCAACAATGTTGGAAGCGATCGCTACAGGAATTAACTCAACCAGCGTCGGTGGAGAAGATATCCAGCGAGACAAAACATTAGATCCTGCTCGACAATTATCTACACAATTTAGGTTTATCTGGCAAAAAAAGACAGCACGAGGCTTTTTCTTGAGAGCAGAAGATTTCTTTAACTTTTAGGACTTACGCAAGCGTCACAATATAAGGTCAACTGGCACATATATTTCAATTTGCCGTAAATGCTTGTAAGCATTGATTTATAAACCTTAGAGCCATATTAATTCTATGTGACAGTTTTCAGATAAATGTGCCAGTTGCGTAAGTCCTGACTTTGCCAAACGAATTAAAACGATGAGCCAAGAATTAGAAGAAGAAGCATTAGAATATGAGCAAAAATTTACTGGATATGGTATTCAACTAGCCAAACAATCTGCGCTAGGTCAGAAAGCAGGTTTAACTCAAAAATATGGTGATAACCTTGATGCTAACTCACACGGAGAAAGTTTTCTCAAACTTTTTCAAGCTCGCTTCGTTCCCGGTGGATTATATCTGCTTGATGAGCCAGAAGCACCACTTTCTCCTTTACGACAATTAGCATTTTTGTCTTTGCTAAAAGAAATGGTAAATCAGGATAGTCAATTTATAATTGTGACACATTCTCCAATTATTATGGCTTTTCCAGAAGCATCAATTTTAAGTTTTGATTCATCCCCACCAAAAGAGGTGGCTTATGATGAATTAGAACACGTTTCATTAACAAAAGCTTTTTTAAATAATCCGCAATCTTTTCTTAGACATTTGTAGTAAGCGCTTCAGCGCTTGTATTAAAATCTAAAGCGCTTAATACGAGCTTTTAATTCTTTATCCCCACAATCTTCTACCAGCTTTCCCATTTAATCTTTCGTGAGTATCTTTCAACAAAGCCGGAATATTCAACTTTTCTGGACACTTGGGTAAACACTCACCGCAGTCTGTACACTTATTCGCTTTCATTCCAGGAAACCAGTGACCGGCGTTTTCAAACATACCGTAGCGATATTGTCCATAGTCGCTCATATCGTATGCTACAGCAAGATTCCGCAAGCGCAATACTTCCGGTATGTTGATATTTGCTGGACAAGGTAAACAAGCATAGCATTGACTACACTTGTCAGTTGACAAAGCTGTATTTTTATGACTTTCTAAACGTTGAAAAATAGCAATTTCTTCTGATGTTAATTCACCGTCGAACTCAACCGCTTGTATCGGTTGTAATAATTCGTCGGGGTTTGCTGCTCCCACACTGAGGGTGGTAATGTCAGGATTGCTGAGTAAAAAACGATAATTTAACTCTAAGGGTGAAAACGGAGAACACAAATTTTTCAGAATTTCAGGTGGGGTGTAAAGCTTTCCTCCCTTATCAGCGGGGGAAATGATAAAAACACCCATATCCTTTTGACTAGCTAGCTGAATCGCTGGTGCATTCCGTTGAAAAAAATAGTAATAATGCAGATTGACAAATTCAAATAAATCTGTATTTATAGCTGCAAGAATTACATCAAGGGAACCGTGAGTAGAAAAGCCTACGTGTTTAATGCGGCGATCGCGCTTCGCTTCTTGCACTGCTTGCATACAACCATTTTTGGCTTGAACCCAGTCTAAATGCTCGCTCGTATTTAAACCATGAATTCCCAGACAATCCACATAATCTAGCTTTAATCGCGTCAGAGATTCATCAATATAGCGACGCATCGTGTCAGCATCGGGTGTGGGGGGAATTTTGGTAGTGATGTAAAGCTGACTTCTGGGTATTTGTACCCCAGATATCAGCGCAGCACTAAGATACTCCTCACTGTTGCCATAGCCTCTGGCAGTTTCTATATGATTAATTCCTAGAGCGATCGCTTTTTGGATCGTCAACAGTGCATTTTCCTCAGAAGCCAAGTAACGCATTGTCCCCAAGGAAAGTACCGAGAGGTGCAAATTCGTTTTTCCAAAGCGTCGGTATTGCATATTTTAGATTGGGTAATGGGATTTGAAGAAGGGAAAAGGGAAAGGGGGAAAGGGGAAGGGAAAATATTTCTTCTTTCTTTACCTTTACCCTTTACCCCTTCCCTCTTTTTAAAATCCCGATGCCCCATGCCCTATTTTCAATCCAAAATAGCTAACCGTCGGAGCCGAAGCGCTTGATCAAATCTTCGGGACGGAGATTGGAAATAAATTCGCGAAACGCTTGCTGTTCGGCTTCATCAGCATCACGATCCACGGGGATGGAAGCATCGGCGATCACTTCTTCCATAACCCAGATAGGGGCGTTGGTACGCAGAGCGACGGCGATCGCATCGCTGGGACGCGCATCAATTTCTTTTTTGACATCACCTTGCTGGACAATCAAAGCTGCATAAAATGTGTCCTTTTGTAGCGAATGGATAATGACTTTTTCTAAAGTCATATTCCATAGTTCTAGAATATTCACTATCAAATCGTGGGTTAAGGGTCTGGGAGGCTTTTGGTTTTCCAGCGCACCCATAATAGCCCTAGCCTGTTCTTGACCAATATAAATTGGCAAAGCGCGGCGATCTGAAGCATCTTTCAAAAGTACAATCGGGCTGCGGGTTATAGCATCTAATGCTATGCCAGCGACTTTCATTTCAATCATTGGCGAAGCCTCTACAATCCTTTGAGCGCTTGGTAGCTATGTAACAAATAGTACCAATTATTGGGGAAGACGGCGAAAAGAATAAACATAGGCATTTATTTTCTATAATTACTTCTATTAAACTCCCTGCTAGCGGTGAACACTCCTCGTAAGTTAAATCCGTATAGTTCGAGAATAATCTTCTTAACCAAGTATGCCTTGTAAATGATATGAATGTGTTGATATCTTTATTGAGAAAAATGTTTGAAATGATACTCATATTTTCAAATTACTGTGAGAATTACGAGTTGATTTAAGTCAAAATTAGGCAATAAATAGAGTTAGTTTTGCGAAAAAGCCGTGTTTACAGGATTAATCCAGTCATTAGGAACGATCAAACCTTTAGGGGGCGATTCTTGGCAAATTACATGTTTACCCCAGTCACCTGAGTTAATTATGCAAGATTTAGCTTGTGGTGACAGTATTGCCGTCGATGGTGTTTGCCTAACGGTAGAAGAAATTTTGTCATCCGGATTTATCGCCACCGCTTCACCGGAAACTCTTCGCCGCACAACTTTAGGGAAAGAGGAATCAGACCAGAAGTATGTTAACTTAGAAGCGTCGCTGCGAGTAGGCAGCAAAATCGGCGGTCATTTTGTCATGGGTCATGTAGATGGTACAGGACGAATGCAAGCGGTTCAACAAACTGCAACTTCGTGGGAAATGACTTTTATAGCAGAAAGTGCGATCGCTCGCTACATTGTCCCTAAAGGTAGCATAGCCGTCAACGGCATCAGCCTGACAGTCGCCGAATATGAACCAGAACTTTCACAATTCAAAGTGGCAGTTATTCCCGTAACCTATGCCGAAACCAACCTCCGCTATCTCCGTGTCGGCAGTTTGGTCAATCTTGAAGGAGATATTCTCGGCAAATATGTGGAAAAATTGCTTTATCCCGGCAAGCAACATACAGCTTCAGATGCCAGCTTTGATGAAATTACACCCGCATTCTTAGGCGAACACGGGTATTTATAAAATTCAAAATTAAAAATTCAAAATTCAAAAAATAATTAATTTTGAATTTTGAATTTTTAATTGGAGCGAAGCGAGGCTGTTTGTGTAGCTTTAATCAACTGGCTCAGAGAGCTATCTAATTGTACGCCTGGGTCAGTTGCAACCCAGCCTCGTGATGTCAGGTGACGCACTTCAAAGTGCAGGTGGGGACCTGTGGAATTGCCGGTGCTGCCAACTCGCCCAATTACGGTTCCCTGTTGCACTACCTGACCGGGTTGGACAAAGACTTCTGACATGTGACCGTAGAGAGTTTGTTGAGCGGAACTGTGATTGAGAATAACAGTTATACCATAACCGCCTACGTAGTCAGCAACTTCCACTTGACCTGTAGCAGCTGCTAAAATTGGTGTTCCCATCGCTGCACCCAAATCTGTACCCGCGTGGAAACGGCGATCGCCTGTAATCGGATGAACTCGCCAACCGAACAAAGAAGTAATTGGTGAGGGAACAGATAGCGGGAACATCATTCCCCCAGGATTGGAAGCGACTGCGCCAGTGTAAGGGATTTGTGGTAATGCTGATGCAAGTGGGATGTCGTAAGCTACGGTGCTGTCGCGGGGTGCAGTATTATCAGCGGTCATTGGTGCTGACAAAGAACCAGCTGCGGGTGCGATCGCACCAGAACCAACTATCGGGTTAGGGTTGAAACTTGTGGGATTGGGGATAAATCGATTCGGGCGAAAACTGCTTTTGCTGACACCAACAGAAGCAACCTGTTTTTGACGCCATCCACCATTGTTAAGATTAATCGGACCAACCCGCGTAGAACGCCATCCGCTATTGTTAAGATTAGTTGCAAGGCGACGTGGTGGCGAAACATTAGCGATCGCCGTTGTTTCTTGACTTTTTCTTATCCAACTCGGTGCTTGTTTAGGTGTTACGTCGTTATTAGAATCAGCTACACGCTGATTTCCATAAGGAGTAATCGGTATTTTCGCGCAAATGCCACCATTTGCACCTTGGGCTAAAATGGTTCGGCAACCGCTAGAGCGTTCTGTAAGTATTACAGAATTCGGTGCTTGATAATTACTCGTCCCATCGTTTTTGTAATCGCTGGGGTCGATGTAGGCGTTATTATAATCTTTTTTACTGTCTGAGATGCTTGGTGGTCGCGAAACTTCTGAAGGTCTTTCTATAGTGCGAGAATTGCTAGATGTGGTTTCAGAATCGGATTGTGGTTTTTCCTGTCTGATTCTTACAGGGTTAACCCGCGAAGCTTCTACCTGCCGTCTGAAGCGTCTAGCGGTGGTGTCAGGCTGGGAAATGACTACATTCGCTCTTGAGCGTCTAATACGAGTTACAGGCTCATCAGACTCGCTTTGAGATGTTGAGCGTCTAACTGGTGAGACTTTTGAAACTTCTGTTTTATTGCGTAGTCGGTTTTTGAGTCTTCTTCGACGCTCAGAAAAATCCGGTGTCGCTTGATTCGATTCTGTTGCAGAAGCACTGCGAGAGCGCACAACCTCTTTTTTAACTGGATTTGTAACTGTCGGCTGTGAATTTTCGACAGTGGGAACGATATTATCTATTGATGTGTCTACCTGGGCATAGACGAAGCCACCGCTGAGGAGACTGAAACTACTTAACCAACACAGACTCTGTGCTGGTAAAGAAGATGCCAAACGTTTTGTCACGAGACATCGCTGCAATAAGTTGTGCAAACGGCGATCGCTGTTTTGATTGCGCTGCGTCATTTGTAAAGAGTGTGTGTTGTGTGTAATTAAACTGGGCAATGGGCAATTGAAGAGGGGAAAAGGGAAAAGGTAAAAGGAAAAGAATTATGCCCAATGCCCCATGCCCCATGCCCTATTCCCCATACCTAAAATTAATCAGAGGATTTACTGTAACCCAAACTGATTGTACCGGGTTGAAGACAAATTTCTGGTGTTATTACTGCTTTGGTATCAGAAGTTTCCATCTTGATTCGTAGCTGTCCTGTAGGTGTTACACCGACAACAGTGCCCGAATGATTTTTGATATCTACTTTATCGCCCATATTAGTAAGCAAATTTAGATAATCTGACAAAAGTATATTTACTCCTTTTTCACAAAGGCACTCAACACCAGATTCTATTCCTAGCAAAACCTCCAAAGCTAGCATTTCTAGAGAATCAATTGGACTTTTTCGCTCTTTCGCTTGCCAGAATTTCAGATTGATTCCGGTTTCTGGTACAGAGTTTGACCAGTTAATCCCCACACCAACCACTGCTTGTGTGATTTTTCCTTTGTGTACTTTGGTTTCAGTCAAAATGCCGCCTAGTTTACGGCTACTTAAGACTAAATCATTAGGCCATTTAATTCCGACATTCACGCCACATTTTTGCAACTGTTTCGCAATTCCCCAACAAAGCGCCAACGTTAATTGGTAGCTGTGGCTGGCTTGCAAGTGCGGGGCTATAGCGACTGAAAGATACAATCCCCCACCAAAAGAACTCCATTGGCGACCCCATTGCCCCCGTCCTGCTGTCTGAGAAGTCGCAATTACTACACATCCTGGGGCTGCACCTTGTTCTAGCAAGTCCCACACAGTAAGGTTAGTAGAGGCTACGGTGTCAAAAACATGTAGAGACAATGGTAAATATTTATGCTCGCGCCTCATGAGGGCGATTTCCAACTGTTGCCGATCAAATTCCACAGGGTTTACCTAAATCCCGTTGTACAAGTTAACATTAATTGGCTGAAGAAAGATTTTCTGTTTAGGTTTCGACTAAAGATGCATACTTGGCACTGGCGTACTTGGGAAAAACTTCCCTACCTGACTTGCAGTCTATTAGAACGTTTCCCTCACGGCTTTTTCACCCAACAGTTTTGGTCACGTTCTTTGCAAGAGTTAACTCATGTCTTGCAAGCAGAAGCATCACCTTATCGCTTAAAACAGGTTCATGGCAACATTGTCCTGACACCTCAAGAAATTGCCAAAAAGTTAAGTGAGGGTGGCGATGATGTTGAAGGAGAAGGCGATTTTGCCCTGGCGTTAGGAGATGGTTTAATCACCGAAAAACCTCTACAAGCACTGTGGGTAGCTAGCGCTGATTGTACGCCGGTGCTGATTGCCGATGAAAAGACTCTTCAAGTGGCAGCACTACATGCAGGTTGGCGAGGTACGGCATCTAAGATTGTACCGCAGGCGATCGCCCGATTGACTGCACAAGGCAGCAAAATCGAAAATTTGCGAATTGCGATGGGACCTGCGATCGCTGGCGAGGTTTACCAAGTATCAGAACAAGTCGCAGCAGAAATTGGCGCAAGCATTATACCACATGGCGAGGAAAAAAGTATTATTAATGCCATGTATGACCTACCAAATTCACCTTTATTACCCGATCCACATCCTGGAAGAGTGCGGTTAGATGTGCGACGGGTGAATGCTTTACAAATGGAAATGTTGGGAATTGCATCTGAACAAATAGCGATCGCTCCTTATTGTACTTTTCAAACCCCAGATTATTTCTTTTCTTATCGCCGGGAAAAACAAAAGAAAGTCCAATGGTCAGGAATCGTCAGGATTTGAGCGTGTTTTTGCTTTTGCCCGACACCAAGCGAAGGATGCCGCTATACAGCTTCAGGCAGGTATTATCAAACAAGATTACCTAACTTTTAACGGCTTCTGAGGGATAAAACCCTAGATGTTAAGCTATGCGCTGTGACACCTAATGCCAGTCAAAAAGGAAAATATGCCGATTAAACTTTACGATTTAGCTGGAGCAGAGGACGATTGCCGCTTTAGTCCCTCTTGTTGGCAAGTCAATATGGCTTTAAAACACAAAGGACTTAATGCCGAAGAAATTCCTTGGCGGTTTACAGAGAAAGAGGCGATCGCTTTTTCCGGGCAGGGACTGGTTCCTGTGTTGGTCGATGGCGACAAGATTGTAAATGATAGTTGGGAAATTGCTCATTACTTGGAAACAACTTATGCCGATCGCCCCAGTTTATTTAACGGGAAATTTGGCGAATCGGGAGCTTTATTTATCAAGTTTTGGTCTGTACAAGCTATTAGTCCGCTGATTTTCGGCATTATTCTCTCAGATTTGTTTGATAATTTACATGAAAAAGACAAAGCGTACTTTCGCGAGAGTCGGGAGAAACTTTTAGGAATGACGCTAGAAGAATTTGCAGCACCCAATGATGAAACCATTACTGCTTTGCAAACAGCGTTATCTCCTCTAAGGGAAGTTCTGGAACGTCAGCCTTATTTAGGTGGCGATCAGCCCTATTTTGGTGACTATATTGCCTTTGCACAATTTCAATGGGCAAGAACAGTCAGTCCAATCCAGTTGCTTGCTAAAGACGATCCAATTTATAATTGGCGCGATCGCTTGCTGGATGCTTTCGATGGTTATGCTCGCAATGCATCTGGTTACGCAGTTTAATAAGCCATAATCTTGAAGGCGATCGCAGTTAAGAAAGTGAGCAAACATCTCAAACAGGTTTTTGGAGTTTAATAAAGCTTGCACATGAACATAGGAATAATCGAGCCTTACAATAGCGGCTTTTTAGAAGTTGTACCAGAGGGTGAAGGAAGTGATTATTGGCAAATTGCAGTTATACACATAAACGGAGAAGCTTTCTGCCCTAGCCCTCGTCTTTATCGTTCGCAACAGGTAGCATTAGCTAAAGCCGCGCAAATTTATGATTGGATAGCTGACCACGAGCAACAAATTTAAAATTGAGCAAGCGATCGCCTGCTTCCCCCCACATAATCCTTTAGCAACGATAAAATCACTAAGGAGTCACCTATTCTGCCTTAGTACCGATGAAAGCCGAACTCACCCCAACTACTCTTCAATGTCCTGAACTACTAGCACCGGCAGGTAATTGGGAATGCGCTAAAGCTGCTGTAGAAAACGGTGCCGATGCGATTTACTTTGGTTTGGATCGGTTTAATGCGCGAATGCGGGCAGAAAACTTTACTGAGGCAGATTTACCAGAATTAATGCAATTTTTGCACCGTCGCGGTGTGAAAGGCTATGTGACTCTAAATACGCTAATCTTTCCCCAAGAACTGCAAGAAGCACAGCAATATATTCGCTCAATTATTACAGCGGGTGTAGATGCAGTCATCATTCAAGATGTCGGTATTTGCCGTTTAATTCGTCATATTTCCCCAGATTTTCCCATCCACGCTTCAACTCAGATGACTATCACCAGTGCCGCTGGTGTGGAATTTGCGGAGTCGTTAGGGTGTAATTTAGTTGTGCTTGCGCGTGAATGTTCCCTGAAAGAAATCGATAAAATTAAGCAGCAAACGTCGCTACCTTTAGAAGTTTTTGTTCACGGTGCTTTGTGTGTCGCTTATTCAGGACAATGTTTGACGAGTGAAGCTTTGGGAGGACGTTCGGCTAATAGGGGTGAATGTGCCCAAGCTTGCCGAATGCCCTACGAGTTAATAGCAGATGGAAAAGTTGTAGATTTAGGCGATCGCAAATATTTACTCAGTCCTCAAGACTTGGCAGGGCTACAGGTTCTGCCAGATTTAGTAAAGTCAGGCGTAACTTGTCTGAAAATTGAAGGGCGTTTGAAAGCCCCAGAGTATGTTGCCAATGTTACTCATGTTTATCGTCAAGCATTAGATCGGGTGATGGAAGAAAGGCAGAAGGCAGAAGCCAGGAGCCAGAAGGAAAAAAATTTTCTACCTCCCCACTCCCCTTTTTCTACAGAGGAACGCTACAACTTAGAAATGGCGTTCTCACGCGGAATTTATACAGGTTGGTTCAGTGGAATTGACAATCAAAAACTAGTTCATGCTCGGTTTGGTAAAAAGCGCGGAGTCTACCTGGGCGAAGTTACTCGCATTCGCAATGAACAGATAATTATTAAATTGGAAGCGCCTGTTAAACCGGGTGATGGTGTTGTTTTTGACTGTGGACATCCAGAGTCAAAAGAAGAAGGCGGTCGGATCTATGCAGTAGAACACAAAGGTAAAGAAGCTGGGTTAACCTTTGGGCGGCGTGACTTGAATCTGCATCGGCTGCATGTGGGTGATAAAGTATGGAAAACTAGCGACCCAGAATTAGATAAGCAATTACGACAAAGTTTTGCAGGGGAAAATCCCCAATTTCAACGTCCCATTTCTATAGAGGTTTATGGAGAAGTGGGAGACAAGTTGATTGCGATCGCTCGTGACGAACTCAGTCATGTGGTTCAAGTAGAATCTACAATCTCATTAGTTGAAGCGCACACCAAACCCTTAACAAAAGAACGTTTACACGAACAATTCGCTAGGCTTGGCAATACTCCTTTTTGTTTGGCGAGCTTGACAAATTACCTAAAAGATAATATAATTCTGCCCGTGAGTGAATTAAATCGGATGCGACGGGAAATTGTGACGCGGTTAGAAGAAATGCGATCGCTCCCCAAACGCTGGCAACTCCATTCTCATGCTTCTTTACAAGACTTACTTCCCTCCACATCCCCACACCTCCACACAGCTGCACCTAACCTCATCGTGTTAGTGCGATCGCTCAAGCAATTGCAAGCTGCACTAGATGCCGGAATTGAGACACTTTACTGTGAATTTGAAGACCCGCGTGCGTATCGCGAAGCCGTAGAAATGGTACGCCAAGGAAGACAGGGAGGACAAGGGGATAACGGAGAATTTGCTTCCTCATCTCTACCCACTCCTCAAATCTGGCTAGCGTTACCGCGAATTACGAAACCCGGAGAAAACTGGATTTTGGAACAAGTGCGTGCTTGCAGAGCTGATGGTTATCTGGTGCGGAATTATGACCATTTACAATTCTTTGCACAAGAACGGTGTATAGCAGATTTCTCTTTTAACGTTGCGAATGCTTTAACGGCAGATTACTTTAAACATCGCTTTCGTTTAGAAAGGGTGACAGCATCCTATGATTTAAACATTACCCAACTACAAGACTTGCTTAATAGTTGTCCTCCGCAATGGTTTGAGGTAACAATTCATCAGCATATGCCGATGTTTCATATGGAGCATTGTGTCTTTTGTGCGTTTCTATCTCAAGGGACAGACTACACCAATTGCGGAAGACCATGCGAAAAGCATGAGGTGAAAATTAAAGATAGGGTAGGATGTGAACACATCTTGCAAGCGGATGTAGGTTGTCGCAATACAGTATTTAACGGCACGGCTCAAACTGGAGCCGAATATGTACAGCGTCTGATAGAGCTTGGTTTACAGCACTTCCGCATTGAGTTTGTGAATGAGACACCCGAAGAAGTAACGCAAACGATACATCGTTATCAAGAACTGTTGCAAGGGGAGATTACAGGTTCTCAACTTTGGCGAAAATTAAAGTTACAAAATCAGCTTGGTGTCACTCGTGGTCCTTTAGGCTCGTCTAAATCCTTTGTACCCAAAGAACATCTCTTTTAGTTGTTAGTGGTTAGGAGTACTCTTTGACAACTAACCACTAACAATTATCTTCCCAACTTATTAGGAATGCCTTCACAACCACCGGGAATTGTACTTCTACTTTTTTCGCCACACCAAGCACAACAGTAGTAACGAGCAGCATCAGACATCCGCTGGACATTGGTAAAATCGGCATTTTCGACGACAGCGCCGGTATGTTCGCCAGTTTGGTATTTTGGTGGTTCGGTGCGACTGCGCGGTGATGCGGTTTCTGCTGAACCATAAAAGAAGCGAGTGCCATTCAGGTCGGCTTGATTAAGATTAGCACCGTATAAAATAGTGCGGCTCATATTGGCTTTTACTAAGTCACAGTCGCTAAGATTAGCGCGGACAAGATTAGCTTCGCTCAAGTCTGTCCAACGTAAATCTGTGCCGGAAAGTTCAGCACCTGCAAGCATTACGCCTAAATCGATGACACGCACTCCTTCTAGACGGTCTTCAGCGTAACCACCAACACCGTTAAGAATTGCTCTACCTAATCGCCGATCGCGTTTTAGGGGTGTAAGCAATTTCGACCGCGAGAGAAAGCGGAGAATTTTCGCTTTGCCACTGCCATCTACACTACTAAATATTGCCGCAGTTCGTCCTTCAGCGATCGCTCTTTCTTGAGGCCAATCTTCTAATAGTCCTTCTTCATCTAATACTAAATCAGAGATGCCTTGGAAATACGAATCTATTGTCTGCTGTTGGGTGATGACGTTTTGCTGGACTGTGAGCAGGTTTTGCTGAATTGTCAAGTCTTTGGATATAACGTATTGTCGCCAAGCTACATAAACAGCGATGATGGCGATGAGAATTTGCCCCAATGCACCAAACCACTCTGCCAGTGTTCCCGAAGCTTCCCAGTTAACTTTACGTCCCCAAGCCAGCAAGCGCGAACCTATACCACCGAACTTGATTAAGCCACCTACGGATACTAAAAGTCCTAAAAAGGCAACAAATAGCGTTCGTTCTTGAAATGAAAACCATTCGCTGACGACAACTTGCAACCAAGGTATCAGTATCAGCAGGGATAACACTAAAGTTAATAATGTGCCGCAAACGCCAATTATCCAGTTGTTGATGGCAATTCCGATGAAAGTGATGGCGATCGCTATCAAAATAATCAGAATTACCCTTGGCTTAACTGGTATGGTTTTTGTAATGCGTTGCTTGAGGAAGGAACGCGCTTGTTTGAGAGCAACTAGATTTTGCTGAGATTGCAATGAAGCACCCATTGCTATGGCTTGTTGAGTCGCTAGCTTTTCTGGGGTAAGGCAATTCTCATTTGCACCACCGTCAAAGTCATCTGGCTGCAAGTCGTCTTCCAAAACCGGATCTGGGGTTGGTAGATGGGATGAGTTGGAGTTGGATTCAATCGTCATGTTTTCTATTTTGCCCCAGCAGACTTGTTTCTACAGCTGTTTTATCGTAGCCGCGATTGGGTCGGCTAAAAAAATAACTGCTCGCTGACTGCTGTAATATTTTGCAGTCTTAAAAATAATTGTATTATTTTTCATATTTTTTATCTAGGTAGATATATTTTGGATAATTTGTGAACAGATTGTGTTATGTCAACTAATTATCTTTGATACAAAAGGGTATTTAGTTTACTTTGTATCTTTTTAACTCACAAAAAACGGCAATAATTTCTGCTATCAAATTCGACTATAGCAATCCTATTTCATTTGTGAAAATTGACAATTTTCATATCCTCGACTTCTTAGAGAAGTCGGGGATATTGTTTTTTAACGAATCATTTAGGACTGCTATATCTACAATCAAGCAAATAAATCTTTATCAATATGTACAAATATGTTAAATTTAGCTAAACTTAATGCAAAATAAATTTGATTTTGGTTGGCATCATGCCAAAAAACAGATGCCCAGCCGTCAAATGTACATGACTCATCTAAGTTAAAGACATGGCGCTGGCTTTAGTTTTCGGGAGCAATCTTAAGGGTTTCTAAAAGAATTCATTAAAAGTTTACAAGAATAAGAACATTTGCTGATATTATTTAAAAAGATAATAAATTTAATAACTATTGTGAATTTTTTAGGGAAAGCATGACTGTTTGGCGCGATATAGGGGCAACTACCTTGATAGCGTTGTTTATTTCCAGCTGTAGTGATGGGACAAACTCAGCGGGAGGAATGAGCAAGCAAGTTGTAGAAAAAACCAATGTATCCTCGCTTTTGACAGAAGCTTATGAGACACAAAAAGTAGAAGATTACTTCAAGCTAGGAAATAATTTTTTAGAAGAGCACCGCTACGCTGAAGCGATCGCCGAATACAACAAAGCGATCGCCATCAAACCAGATAAATATGAAGCTTGGATAAATCAAGGTAATGCCTTAACAGCGCTGCAACGTTACGATGAGGCGATCGCCAGTTACGACAAAGCGATCGCCATAAACAAAGACTTGCATGAAGCTTGGTATAACCGAGGTAATGCCTTAATAGCACTGGAACGTTACGAGCAGGCTATCGTCGCATATAAAAAAGCGATCGCTATTAAACCAGACAAGGATGAAGCCTGGATTAACCAAGGAATTGCCTTGACAAAGTTGACACGCTACGCTGAAGCGATCGCCGCATACGACAAAGCGATCGCCATTCAGCCGAAAAAGCATGAAGCTTATTATAATAAAGCTTGCTCTTATGCTTTACAAAAGAATATTCAATTAACAACAGAGAATCTCCAAAAGGCAATCAAACTTTATCCTAATAGATATCAGGAGTTAGCCAAAGCTGATCCAGATTTTGATAAAGTACGTCACGATAAACGCTTTCAAAAATTATTACAATAGTCTCTTATTTTAACCTCAAAACATCTCTGATTTCAATTAGCTTTATTATTGCTAAATATCTAAAAAATTTGAAAGGTAGAAAACTGTAACTAAAGACAGATATTATCTACCAATAGGCATAGAGTATATTGATATTAAGTTATATAGCTGTCAATATATGTATAATCAAGCCAAAATTTTCTATCTTACGGTAGAAGAATATCTGCAACTCGAACTGGAAAGCTTAGTCCACTATGAATACATTGCTGGGCAAGTATATGCAATAGTAACAAACACTGAAAACAGAAAAATAATTAGTGGAAATATATTAGCTCGATTGCGAGGACATTTACTGGGTAAAAGCTGCCGAGTCTTTTCATCAGATATGAAAGTTAAAATCGAAGCGCTTGATGTATTTTATCACCCAGATATTTCTGTGACTTCCGATCCTTCAGATAGAGAAAAATATTTTAAAACCGCTCCCTGTTTAATAGTAGAAATTATTTCGGCAGAAACAGAACGCATACACCGAAATGAAAAGCTGATGAATTATCAGCAACTAAAAAGCTTACAAGAATATGTATTAGTTTATCAATCAGAAATAAAAGTTGATATTTACCGTAAATATAATCATAAAACTTGGTTTTTGGAGCAATTTCTCACCAGAGATATAATGAAATTGTCATCAGTTGGTTTGGAAATGGCGATCGCGGAAATTTATGAAGATGTAGAATTTGAGTAATTATCGTTTAATAAAGCTGTATTTTCTACACCTGTGTTATTTAGAATTAATATGAAAAAATTGTTAATTACTGGAGCCAGCGGCTTTTTAGGATGGAATATTTGCCAATTAGCACAGCAAGAATGGGAGGTTTATGGAACCTATTTATCTCATTATCTCAACATTCCTAATATAAATTTACTGAAAGTTAATTTAACAGATTTTCAAGAAATTAAACAAATCTTTCATCAAATTCAGCCAGCAGCAGTTATTCATACAGCCGCACAATCTCAACCAAACTTTTGTCAAACGCACCCTGAAGAATCACACGCTATCAATGTAGAAGCATCGAGTAATATAGCCGGACTTTGTGCGGATTATAATATCAAGTGCGTTTTTACATCAACCGACTTAGTTTTTGATGGCTTGAATGCACCTTATAGTGAAACAGACGCGGTATGTCCGGTGAATCTTTACGGTGAGCAAAAAGTTATGGCAGAAGCTGCTATGCTAAAGCGATATCCGATGACAGCAGTATGTCGGATGCCTTTAATGTTTGGTATGGCAACACCCACAGTTACAAGTTTTATCCAGCCATTTATGCAAACTTTAAAAGAGGGAAAAGAACTAAAGTTATTTATAGATGAATTTCGCACCCCTGTAAGTGGAAAAACTGCCGCCAAAGGACTTTTATTAGCGTTAGAAAAAGTCAACGGCATAATTAATTTGGGTGGTAAAGAGCGGATTTCGCGTTTCGATTTTGGGAAACTATTAGTAGAAGTATTTCAGCTGCCTTCTACAAACTTGAAAGCTTGCCGACAAAAAGATGTAAAAATGGCAGCACCAAGACCTAGCGATGTTTCTTTGGATAGTTCTCAAGCTTTTGCCTTGGGGTATGAACCTTTGTCAGTGAAAGAAGAATTAGAAACATTGGTTAATGGATAAGGCGTTGAGCAATATAATTAATAGTTAGGCAGTGCGGAATATTGTTCATGATGGGTAGCACATGACGAATCTTGAGGTCATCCAGGAATTGTATAGGGCTTTCCGCAATAAAGATTATCATGCCTTCCTAGGTATCTGTACCTCCGACCTTGAATGGATTCAGAACGAAGGGTTCCCGCGAGGTGCTACTCGTAAAGGAGCAGATGCAGTAGTAGAAGAAGTCTTCAAAGCATTCAATAATGACTGGGAGTCGTGGTCATTTGATATAGAGCAGTATCTAGATGCAGGAGAAACAATCATTGTCATTGGTAGTTATGCAGGTTGCCATCGCTTGTCTGGCAAATCGTTCCGCTCTCCTGCGGCGCACGTGTATGATATTTCTAATGGCAAGGTTTGCCGATTTCGGCAATTTACCGATACTAAAGTCATCTGGGACGCAATTAACTGATGACTATTTATTTATCCGTTAATATTATGTGAAGCTCACGCAAAGTCGTAAAAAATAACATTACGACTTTGCGCGAAACATTAGACTTTACTTTGGTTAATAATTAGTTAGGAAAAGCATGGGATATTGAGAGAATTTTTCTAATCTAAAATAAAAAAAATTCTGAAAGCGTGCAATAAAACTCAATACGGTTCAATTAAGGGTTATTAGTGTAGATAATTGGTCTTTGAAGACGCGATTTATCGCGTCTCTACATGAGGGTTTTGGGGTTATTTGGACTTTATTGCAATAAAACCAAGAAAATCGCTCAGGTGTTACAGGGTAATAAATTCCCGTATAATACAAACAAATTATATGGAGATGATGATGACTGATACCTTATCCTCCTCCACACAGCGTACATTTGATGTTGAAAAATTGGTTCGCTTTTCAAACGAGAAAGCAATCGTTACGGAAATAGTTATCACGAAATATTCAAGCATTGCTGTCTGGGGTGTACACCCCGGTCAAGAAGTGCCTGCACACACTCACCCGGACGGACAAGATACGTGGATTATGGTAAGGGGAGAATTGACCTACTATCTTGGCAACGGACAGAAAAAAATTATTTCCACTGGACAAATTGATGTCGCTGAACCGTCGCAAGTTCATGGAGCAATCAATGAGGGATCGGAAGATGTCGTGTTTCTCTCCATCTATTCTGCCCCAAATCTGAAAGTCATCCCCGCATCCCCATAATTTGGCAAGAAATGTAAGACTCCACCGACTGTCTTAAGAAAGAAGTCAATATTGGCGATCGCACCTCAAGTCGGGACAGTTTAGCTAATAGTGACGCAAATCCCCTCCCCGCTTTTGAGGAGGGGAAAAATATGAGCGTGAGATTCTACTGTGAATAAGCTTCCATTGGCAGACAAGAACAAACAAAATTCCTGTCACCATAGGCATTGTCAATTCTACCTACAGACACCCAGAATTTATGTTCGCGAGTCCAGGGTGCAGGATATGCAGCTTGTTCGCGAGAATAAGGATGATTCCATTCGCCGGCGATGAGGTTTTCGGCAGTGTGGGGTGCATTCTTCAAGACGTTATCTTGAGCATCCACTTTGCCGGATTCGATTTCGGCGATTTCTTGACGAATCGCAATCATCGCATCACAAAAACGATCTAACTCTTGTTTCGATTCGCTTTCAGTGGGTTCCACCATGATTGTACCAGCGACGGGCCAAGAGACAGTGGGTGCATGGAAACCGTAATCCATGAGACGCTTGGCGATATCATCAATGTCGATATTCGCGGATTTTTTAAGCGATCGCAAGTCTAAAATACATTCATGGGCAACTAGAGCATTTTTCCCTTTATATAAAACAGGATAATATTGCTCAAGTTTTTTGGCGATGTAATTCGCATTGAGAATTGCCACCTTCGTTGCATCCGTCAAACCATCCGCACCCATCATGGCAATGTACATCCAAGAAATCACCAAGATGCTAGCGCTACCCCAAGGTGCAGCTGCGATCGCACCAATAGATTTGGGATTATCTTCGTGCATTTCCACCACAACGTGTCCGGGTAAAAAAGGCACCAAATGAGAAGCAACCCCAATTGGTCCCATACCCGGACCACCACCACCGTGAGGAATACAGAAAGTTTTGTGCAAATTCAAGTGACAAACATCTGCACCAAAATCTCCGGGACGACAAAGACCAACTTGGGCATTCATATTTGCCCCATCCATGTAAACTTGTCCACCGTGAGAGTGAACAACAGCGCAGATTTCCTGAATTTGCTCCTCGAAGACGCCATGAGTCGAGGGATATGTCACCATTAAAGCCGCAAGTTGATTGCTATGCTTTTCTGCTTTTGCTTTCAAGTCGTTTAAATCAACATTTCCCTCAGAGTCACAAGCAACTGGTACCACTTTCATCCCACACATCACCGCGCTTGCTGGGTTTGTTCCGTGTGCAGATGTGGGAATCAGGCAGACATTGCGATGTTGTTCTTTGCGACTTTCGTGATATTCACGAATTACCAAAAGACCTGTGTATTCACCTTGAGAACCGGCATTTGGTTGGAGAGAAATTCCGGCAAATCCGGTGATTTCTGCTAACCATTCTTCAAGTTGCTCAAACAGAATTTGATAACCTTTGGTTTGCGACTTTGGCGCAAACGGATGAATATTCCCGAATTCCGCCCAAGTTACTGGTATCATTTCCGACGTTGCATTCAACTTCATCGTACATGACCCCAAGGGAATCATCGATGTAGTTAGGGACAAATCTTTACTTTCTAACTTGTGCAGATAGCGCAACAACTCAGTTTCTGAATGATAGGAGTTGAAGACGGGGTGGGTGAGATAGCTGGTTGTGCGCTTTAGGGGGAGGGGGGGAGAAAAGAGGGGGAGAGGGGGAGAGGGTAATTTATCCCCAAAAGCGAAAATCTCTAAGATATCTTCTAAATCTTGTACTGTTGTTGTTTCACCCAAAGAGATACCAACCGCAGTTTCATCATAAATCCGCAAGTTGATTTTTTGCGCTTCGCAAGCTTTGAGAATTGCATCTTTACTGCGTGTTCCCAATTCGACTTTGAGAGTGTCAAAGAAATTTTCGCTGACGATGCTGTAACCGAGACGTTTTAGTCCTTCAGCTAATATCGCTGTCTTGCTGTGGATATTCTCAGCAATTTCTTTCAGTCCTGCTGACCCATGATACACCGCGTACATACTTGCCATCACCGCCAGCAGTACTTGTGCTGTACAAATATTGCTAGTTGCTTTGTCGCGACGAATGTGTTGTTCGCGGGTTTGCAAAGCTAGACGCAATGCGACTTTACCTTGAGAATCTTTTGAAACACCGACAATCCGCCCTGGAACTTGCCGCTTATACTCTTCTTTGGTGGCGAAATATGCCGCATGAGGTCCCCCAAACCCCAACGGAATACCAAAGCGCTGCGTGCTTCCTACGGCGATATCAGCGCCAAATTCGCCAGGGGGTGTTAACAAAGTTAAGCTTAATGGATCTGCTGCTACCGTTACCAATGCACCCTCAGCATGGGCTTTTTCTATAAAAGCGCGGTAGTCGTGAATTGTGCCATCAGTAGCAGGATATTGCAGAACTGCCCCAAATATCGGTTCTGCGAAATCAAAGCTCTGATGGTCGCTAACTATGATATTAATTCCTAAAGCTTTCGCCCGTGTCTGCAACACGTCGATAGTTTGCGGATGACAGTCTTGAGATACAAAGTAGGTATTTGCTTTATTTTTGCAAACCCCATAACTCATACTCATTGCTTCTGCTGCTGCGGTTGCTTCATCAAGCAAGGAAGCATTAGCAATTTCCAAACCCGTCAAATCGATAATCATGGTTTGGAAATTCAGCAGTGCTTCAAGTCGTCCTTGGGCAATTTCTGGTTGATAGGGAGTGTAAGCGGTATACCAACCGGGGTTTTCTAGGATATTGCGCTGTATAACAGGCGGGGTGATACAGTCGTAATATCCCATGCCAATGAATGAGCGGTAAACTTCATTCTTGGAAGCTATTTTTTTTAACTTAGCGAGTGCTGCATACTCACTTAATGCCTCGGGCAATTGTAAAGATTGTTTCAGCCGGATTGCTTGCGGCACTGTTTTGTCGATGAGTGCATCGAGGTTGGAAATGCCCAATAAATCAAGCATTTGTTGGATGTCATCAGAGTTTGGTCCAATGTGACGTTCCGTAAAATTACTTGACTTTTGACTCCTTTGACTCAGTATCGGCTCATGGCTTGACTGAGGACGAGAGGCGTAAAATACCACAAACTGCTCTCCAGACGCGACTATTTCATATTTTGCAACATCTATATTTGTCGCGTCGGCATTTGCTTACCAGTTTATCTAAATTTCATGATTTATGTCCGGATGGGGGGAGGGGCAGGGGAGGCAGGGAGCAGGAGGGGCAGGGGGGGAGGGGGAGAAATAATTGCTTTTGTAGAGACGCGATTAATCGGGTCTCTACTCCCCACTTTTGTACAGACGCGATGTTCCTCGCGTCTCTAGGCGCCGGCGACTTGAGCGCTATACTCTTTTGCAGTTAAAGTATCATCAATGTCACCTGGGTCGTTGACGCGCACTTTTAGCAACCATCCTTCACCGTAGGGGTCTTCGGCTATTTGTTCGGGGGATTCTATTAGGGCATCATTACGCTCGATGACTGTGCCGGTAACTGGTGAATTTAAATCTTCGACGGCTTTGACTGATTCAATTGTACCAAAGCCTTCATTGCGGGTCACAAGGTCGCCAACTTCGGGTAATTCCAAAAATACAACGTCACCTAGTTCGTCTACTGCAAAGGCACTAATGCCGATGGTGGCGATTTCGCCTTCTAACCGCACGTATTCGTGACTATCCAGGTATCTCAAATCTTCAGGATATTCCAAAGACATATTACTTCCTCTTTTATGTGAAATAAATTAATGTTGAATGCCCGTTTCCTAACATATTTCGATAATTAACCATATTTTGCAATGTTCGTCAAAAATATTGGCATCGGCTGATGTTGGATTTTCAGGTCGGCGTGAGTTTAATCAATTTAAGTTTCGCATGTAAAGTTGTTTATATACTACGGTAGGATTCTGTGCTTTATTTTGAAACTGCCTTCAGACGCGAAGAAAGACAAGAGAGCGATCGCCTGCCATATCATAATTTAAGTTCGGATCTCCGAGTTTCGAGTTCAAAGGCTCAACTTTCAGCCTCAAAGGCTCAACCTTCAGCCTCAAAGGCTCAACCTTCAGCCTCAAAGGCTCAACCTTCAGCCTCAAAGGCTCAAATTTGAACTTGATTCACAATACTTTGCCAAAATCCTACACCCTGGAAGGGTGCAGCTATACGAACACTCGTGTGCCTCCGCAGCCTATAAAGATTTCAGCCCACGGAGGTGGGCTTTGTTCGTGTAGCCCCAGGCTTCTAGCCTGTGGGCGTTTCAGACAATTGGCGTTGGCAAAGCCTGTCCAAAGGACAAGGTATTGTATTGAACTACTCGACAGAGGAATTAATCAAATTATTGCTAAGTACAACTTCCGGAAACGCTGTTAATGCTGCTGATGTTATACGCGATGAGCTTGAATTTTGATACTAAAAGCTTGATAATAGCCTCAGCCGCCCATGAGCAATAATCTCACCGTGAAGAAAATCTTGATTTTGGCAGCGAATCCTAAAAATACAGTGCGCTTGCGACTGGATCAAGAGGTGCGTGACATTGAAGAAGGGTTACAGCTTGCGGCGCAGCGTGACAATTTTATCCTACAGCAGAAGGGGGCGGTACGTCCGCCAGATATTCGCCGTGCGGTGTTAGATTTTCATCCAAATATCATTCATTTTTCTGGACATGGTTCGGAAACTGAGGGATTATCGTTTGAGGATGAAGTCGGTAAGGAAAAGTTTGTTACGGGAGAAGCGCTAGCGGAATTTTTTAAGCTTTTTGCTAACCATGTAGAGTGTGTGCTGCTCAATGCTTGCTATTCCGAAGTGCAGGCTAATGCTATTGTGCAACATATTGATTATGTCATTGGCATGAATCAGGCGATCGCTGATAAAGCTGCACTGGAATTTTCCGTTGGCTTTTACGATGCTTTAGCACGTTACGAAGAACAGTATGATGGAGATTCGCCGATAGAGTTTGCCTTCAATGTTGCTTGCAGTTCGATTGCGCTAGCTGGGGTTTCTGGTGCGTCTATCCCAGTGCTGATAAAGAATCCTAACCCAAAATCTAAGGAGCTAAAAAAAAACTTAACTGATGTAGAAGCTGATAAGCTGATTCTCGGTCAACTCATCGGTGATGTACCAAATTTACCACCGCATTTTTTACCCCGTGAGGAACAACTCAACCCGCTGAAAAGTAACGTGTTAGCTGATACAAATCAACCTGTGGCTATCACTGCGAAAAGTCGCAGTGTCGGTGTGCAAGGTATGGGCGGAATTGGCAAAACAGTTTTAGCTACAGCCTTAGCGCGGGATGAAGAAGTCAGACGAGCGTTTCCTGATGGAGTGATTTGGATAACATTCGGGCAAACACCGCAAATTTTAACTTGGCAATCTTATATAGCTAAAGCGCTGGGAGATAATCAAGCAGCGTTTACCGAGATTAGTTTAGCAAAAGCGCGGTTGCGAGAGTTGTTGACGGATAAAGCTTGCTTGCTGATTTTGGATGACGTTTGGAATTTGGAACACGCAGGCGCGTTTAACGTGTTAGAAGAAGGTTGTCAGATGCTAATTACTACCCGTGATGCAGGGATAATTACGGGGTTATATGGCAAAAAATATCAGCTTTCACTTTTAAATGAAGAACAGGCTTTAGCTTTTTTGGCGAATTGGGCAAATCAAGCTGTAGAGACGTTACCAACGACAGCACAAGACGTAGCGCGGGAATGTGGCTACTTGCCATTAGCGCTATCAATGGTGGGAGCAATGATGCAGGGGAAACCGACAAATCGCTGGCAGAATGTATTAGAAAAGCTGCGTAATGCAGACTTAGAGAAGATTAGCCAACAGTTTCCAGATTACCCTTATCCCAATTTATTTAAGGCAATTCAGGTAAGTGTGGAAGCGCTGGAAGCAGAAGAGAGAGAAAGATATTTAGATTTTGCTGTCTTTGCTGAAGATACACCGATTCCGGAAGCAGTTTTGCAGACTTTTTGGGAACCGTTGGGCTTAGATGAGTTTGATACTGAAGATGTAATTGATAAGTTGGTGAGTAAGTCTCTCGCACTGCGGGATGAAAAGGGAAATTTGAGTTTGCATGACTTGCAGCTTGATTATGTCAGAAAACAAGTAACCTCGGAGAACCCCACCCCTAACCCCTCCCCGCAAGCAGGGAGGGGAAAAGATGCTACTCTTAACCCCTCCTCGCTTGCGGGGAGGGGTGGCGAAGCCGGGGTGGGGTTCATTGGGGGGTTAGGTCTCCTCCACAATCGCCTATTAAACGCTTACACTGAAAAATACGCCTCAGGCTGGCATAGCTTAGAGAATGACGGCTACATCTTCCTCTCTTTAGCACATCATTTAATTCAAGCCGGACGCCCAACCGAGTTACAACAGTTATTGCTTGACTTTCGCTGGTTGCAAGCGAAGTTAGAGAACAGCAACATCAATGAATTAATCGCAGATTATAACTTATTACCCGAAGATGCGAATTTGCAATTGCTGCAACGGACGTTATCACTGTCAGGACATATTCTCGCTGAAGATAAAACACAGCTAGCAGGGCAATTATGCGGACGTTTGCAGTGTTTTCCAGCGTCGGAAATTCAAGAATTGTTAAAACAAGCAAAGCAGAATAAAACTACTTGGTTGCGTCCTTTGTCAGCTAGCTTAACTCGTCCAGATGGGGATTTAATTAAAACTTTAACTGGTCATACTCGTTCGGTTATTGCGATCGCTTTTTCACCAGATGGCAAATACGTTATTTCTGGTTCCCGTGACTCGACACTCAAAATCTGGAATTGGCAAACTGGGGTTGAAGTGCGTACCTTAAGGAGTCATACTTCCTGGGTTAATGCGATCGCTATTTCACCAGATGGCAAATACCTGATTTCTGCTTCACTTGACAAGGCACTCAAAGTCTGGGATTGGCAAACAGGGATTGAAGTACGTACTATACAAGGTCATACTCGTTCGGTTATTGCGATCGCTTTTTCAGCTGATGGCAAATACCTCATTTCTGCTTCATCTGACACCACCCTCAAAATCTGGGATTGGCAAACAGGGGTGGAAGTGCGTACTTTAAGTGGTTATACTTCCAGTGTTAATGTGATCGCTTTTTCAGCAGATGAAAAATACCTGGTTTCTGGTTCCCGTGACTCCACACTCAAAGTCTGGAATTGGCAAACAGGGGAAGAAGTGCGTACCATACAGGGTAATACTTCCAGTGTTAATGCGATCGCTTTTTCACCTGATGGCAAATACCTGGTTTCTGGTTCACATGACTCCACACTCAAAGTCTGGGATTGGCAAACAGGGGAACAAGTGCGTACCATACAGGGTAATACTTCCAGTGTTAATGCGATCGCTTTTTCACCTGATAGCAAATACCTGGTTTCTGGTTCAGAAGACAAAAGTCTGAAACTGTGGAATTTGCAAACAGGGGTGGAAGTGCGTACCATACAGGGTCATACTTCCAGTGTTAATGCGATCGCTTTTTCACCTGATAGCAAATACCTGGTTTCTGGTTCCCGTGACAAGACACTCAAAGTCTGGGATTGGCAAACAGGGGAAGAAGTGTGTACCATACAGGGTAATACTTCTAGTGTTAATGCGATCGCTTTTTCACCAGATGGCAAATACCTGATTTCTGGTTCAGAAGACAAAAGTCTGAAACTGTGGAATTTGCAAACAGGGGTGGAAGTGCGTACCATACAGGGTCATACTTCCAGTGTTAATGCGATCGCTTTTTCACCTGATAGCAAATACCTGGTTTCTGGTTCACTTGACTCGACACTCAAAGTCTGGGATTGGCAAACAGGGGAACAAGTGCATACCATAAAAGGTCATACTTCCTGGGTTAATGCGATCGCTATTTCACCTGATAGCAAATACGTTATTTCTGGTTCACTTGACTCGGCACTCAAAGTCTGGGATTGGCAAACAGGGGTGGAAGTGCGTACCATACAGGGTCATACTTCCAGTGTTAATGCGATCGCTTTTTCACCAGATGGCAAATACGTTATTTCTGGTTCACTTGACTCGACACTCAAAGTCTGGGATTGGCAAACAGGGGTTGAAGTGCGTACCATACAGGGTCATACTTCCAATGTTAATGCGATCGCTTTTTCACCAGATGGCAAATACCTGGTTTCTGGTTCATCTGACAACACTCTGAAACTGTGGAATTTGCAAACAGGGGAAGTAATTGCCAGTTTCACAGGGGAAAGTCCAATATTCTGCTGTGCTGTTGCAGGCGATCGCCTGACAATTGTCGCTGGGGAACAATTAGGACAACTGCATTTTTTACAATTAGAGGGGGTGTGATGAAGTACAATCTAAATCAGACGATTTTTTGACCGATAAAAGGGACGCTTCACCACAACTGCGGGGTAAGCTTTGCCGCGAATTTCTACTTCTAGCTGCTGACCAACACTTGCTAACTCAGTGGGAACGTAAGCAAGAGAGATGGGATAACCAAGTGTAGGTGATAAAGTTCCACTGGTAACTTCTCCGACTACTTTACCTTCTGATAATATTTGATAGCCGTGACGAGCAATATTGCGTCCTTGCATCTGCAAACCTATCAACCGACGTTGCACACCATCAGCTTTCTGCTGTTCTAAAATTGAACGTCCGATAAAATCACCTTTGCTATCGAGATGAACCAACCAACCCAAACCCGCTTCTAAGGGGGTGGTGTTTTCATCGATATCTTGTCCATAAAGTGCCATTGCCGCTTCTAGTCGCAAAGTGTCTCTCGCACCAAGTCCACAAGGAATGACACCAGCTTGAATCAGATTTTGCCACAATTCAACGCCGACATCTGGATCTACCATCACCTCAAATCCATCTTCCCCCGTGTAACCTGTGCGGGCAAGAAATGCCGATTTCCCGAATATACTTGTTTCTAAATGACCAAATGCTTTGACTGGGGTTAAGTCTGCTGACACAAATTGCTGAAGAATGCTGCTTGCTTTTGGTCCTTGGACGGCAATTAAGACTTTTTGTGGTGACAAGTCTTGAAAATTGACTTCTTCAGTGTCCAGGTTTTGCAATAACCATGCTTTGTCTTTGCCTGTGGTTGCCGCATTGACTATAATTACAGCTTTTTGTATGCCTGTTGTGCTGTCTTCACCTTGATAATATACAATGATGTCGTCAATAATTCCCGCTCTTTCATTTAACAACACCGTGTATTGCGCTTGACCTGGTTGCAAGCGACTCAAATCTGAGGGAACTAAACCCTGAAGCTGTGAAATTACGCTTTTACCCTGTAATGTAAACTTACCCATGTGGGAAATATCAAACATGCCGGCAGCATTTCTCACCGCTTCATGTTCGCGACTGATACCAGTAAATTGTACAGGCATTTCCCAACCGCCAAAGCTGGTTAATCTTGCTTTCAGTTCTACAGCAAGTTGATATAAAGGTGTTTGTGCCAGGGTAACGATAATTTCTTCTTGATTAGCCACAGGTATTTATTGCGATCGCACGTCTATTTTAATATACCCTTCACAAATTAAATATGCGTTATCCACAACCCTTGTAGAGACGCGATTCATCGCGTCTACTATACGAACGAAGTCCACCTGCGTGCGCTAAATGAGGCGATCGCGCGGTTATTTTGATATACCCTCAGGCTAGAAGCCTGGGGCTATACGGACGAAGCCCACCTGCGTGGGCTAATGAGGCGATCGCGCGTTTATTTTAATATTGCCTTACCAAGCGAACGGTGGGTCTATACGAACGGATGTTACCTTGTCTACGACACGCACTCGCGTTAGTGGGGTACGCCAAATCATTCTAGCCCGCGCAGGCGGGCTTTGTTGGTATAGCCCTACCCTTATAGGGTAGGTGCAAGATATGTCTATACTAAACAAATGATACTTTCCTTCGCTGCCCATGACGAACAATCCGACTGTGAAGAGAATCTTGATTTTGGCAGCAAATCCGAAGGATACAGTACGTCTGCGTTTAGATCAAGAAGTGCGGGACATTAAAGAAGGATTGCGGCTGGCAGCAAAACGCGACAATTTTATTTTACAGCACGAGGGGGCGGTACGTCCGCGAGATATAAGCCGTGCTGTGTTAGATTTTCGACCAAATATCATTCATTTTTCTGGACATGGTTCGCAAACTGAGGGATTATCGTTTGAGGATGAGACTGGTAAGGAGAAGTTTGTTACTGGAGAAGCGATCGCTGGACTGTTTCAGAATTTTTCTCAGCATGTAGAGTGTGTGCTGCTAAATGCTTGTTATGCGGAGGTGCAAGCTGATGCGATCGCTGAACATATTGATTATGTCATTGGGATGAATCAGGCGATCGCTGACAAAGCCGCGCTAGAATTTGCTGTTGGTTTTTACGATGCTCTGGCACGTTACGACCCACAACACGATCAAGCTTCGCCGATAGAGTTTGCTTTCAACGTTGCTTGCAGTTCGATTTTACTTGCTGGGGTTGGGAGCGCATCTATCCCAGTGCTGAAAAAGAACCCCAATCCCAAGTTTAAAGAGAAAAAAGCTGATAATTTAGTTCTCGGTCAACTTATTGGTGATGTGCCAAAGTTACCACCGCACTTTTTACCCCGCGACGAACAACTGAACCCTCTGAAAAAGAAGGTGTTAGGTGATACTAATCAACCTGTAGCTATCACTGGAACAAGTCGGAGTGTCGGAGTGCAAGGGATGGGCGGAATAGGCAAAACTGTATTAGCTACAGCCTTAGCGCGAGATGAAGAAGTCAGACGGGCGTTTCCTGATGGGGTGATTTGGATAACATTCGGGCAAACACCGCAAATTTTAACTTTGCAATCGGATGTAGTAGAAGCGCTAAGTGACAAGCAAGCATCGTTTACAGAGATTAATTCGGGAAAAGCGCAGTTGCGAAAGTTGTTGACAGATAAAGCTTGCTTGCTGATTTTGGATGACGTTTGGAATTTGGAACACGCAAGCGCGTTTGACGTGTTGGCAGAACGTAGCCAGATGCTAATTACTACCCGCGATGCTGAGATAATTACGGGGTTGGGAGGAGAAGAATATCAGCTTTCGATTTTAAGTGAGAAACAGGCTTTAGATTTATTAGCGAATTGGGCAAATCAACCTGTAGAGACGTTAACAACGACAGCACTAGATGTAGCGCGAGAATGTGGGTATTTACCATTGGCATTGTCAATGGTGGGAGCGATGATGCGGGGGAAACCGACAAATCGCTGGCAGAATGTATTAGAAAAGCTGCGTTGTGCAGACTTAGAGAAGATTCGTCAACAGTTTCCAGATTACCCTTATCCCGATTTACTCAAGGCAATTCAGGTAAGTGTCGAAGCGCTAGAAGCAAACGAGAGAGAAAGATATTTAGATTTTGCTGTTTTACCCGAAGATACACCAATTCCCGAAGCAGTTTTACAGACTTTTTGGCAACCGCTGGGGTTAGATGAGTTTGACACCCAAGATGTAATTGATAAGTTGGTGAATAAGTCTCTCGCGCTGCGGGATGAAAAAGGAAACTTGAGTTTGCATGACTTGCAGTTTGATTATGTCAGAAAACAAGTAACCTCGGAGAACCCCACCCCGGCTTCAGAACCCCTCCCCTTAGCAAGGGGAGGGGAAGGGGTGGGGTTAATTGGGGGGTTAGGTCTTCTGCACAATCGCCTATTAGAGGCTTACACTCAAAAATACCCCAATGGCTGGCATAGCTTAGACAATGACGGCTACATCTTCCAATATTTAGCAGATCATTTAATAAAAGCAGGACGCGCAACCGAGTTACAACAGTTATTGCTTAACTTTCGCTGGTTGCAAGCGAAGTTAGACAACAGCAACATCAATGAATTAATCGCCGATTATAACTTATTACCCGAAGATGCGAATTTGCAATTGCTGCGACGGACGTTGCTACTGTCAGGACATGTTCTCGCGGAAGATAAAAGACAGCTAGCAGGGCAATTATGCGGACGTTTGCAGTGTTTTCCAGCGTCGGAGATTCAAGAATTGTTGCAACAAGCACATCTGAACCAAACTACTCGGTTGCGTCCTTTGACAGCTAGCTTAACTCCCCCTGGTGGAGTATTACTCCGTACCTTAACTGGTCATAGTAGCTGGGTTCTTGCAGTTGCAACCACACCTGATAGCAAGTACGTCATTTCTGGTTCACGTGACAACACCCTAAAAGTGTGGGATTTGCAAAGTGGGGAAATTCTGCGTACCCTAACTGGTCATAGTCGCTGGGTTCTTGCAGTTGCAACCACACCTGATAGCAAGTACGTCATTTCTGGTTCACGTGACAACACCCTAAAAGTGTGGGATTTGCAAAGTGGGGAAATTCTGCGTACCCTAACTGGTCATAGTCAGTCGGTTCTTGCAGTTGCAACCACACCTGATAGCAAGTACGTCATTTCTGGTTCACGTGACAACACCCTAAAAGTGTGGGATTTGCAAAGTGGGGAAATTCTGCGTACCCTAACTGGTCATAGTCAGTCGGTTCTTGCAGTTGCTGTCACACCTGATAGCAAATACGTCATTTCTGGTTCACGTGACAACACCCTGAAAGTGTGGGATTTGCAAAGTGGGGAAATTCTGCGTACCCTAACTGGTCATAGTCGCTGGGTTCTTGCAGTTGCAACCACACCTGATAGCAAGTACGTCATTTCTGGTTCCTGGGATCAGACCCTGAAAGTGTGGGATTTGCAAAGTGGGGAAATTCTGCGTACCCTAACTGGTCATAGTCGCTCCGTTAATGCAGTTGCTGTCACACCTGATAGCAAGTACGTCATTTCTGGTTCCTGGGATCAGACCCTGAAAGTGTGGGATTTGCAAACAGGCTGTATAATGCGTACCCTAACTGGTCATAGTAACTGGGTTAATGCAGTTGCTACCACACCTGATAGCAAGTACGTCATTTCTGGTTCAAATGACTACACCCTGAAAGTGTGGGATTTGCAAACAGGTGAAATTCTGCATACCCTAACTGGTCATAGTCGCTGGGTTCTTGCAGTTGCAACCACACCTGATAGCAAGTACGTCATTTCTGGTTCAGCTGACAAAACCCTGAAAGTGTGGGATTTGCAAACAGGTGAAATTCTATGAGGAGGAGTGGGGTTATTCTCCTTGATTTTGCTTATCACTCCTCAGCCACAATTTGCTAAATTTCTTCTGTCCATCTAAATTGAAAACTACCATAAATAGCAAAAAACAAAATCCCCTGATAAAACAATACCCACCAACACCATAATTGGCATTGATGGGGATGTAAAACTTTTTAATTCCTAATCAGCCTTCTTTGCGCTGATTAACTACTAGGACTTAGTGCCCATTTCCATTACAATACTACGCATGAAGTCAATGCGTTTTTCAAATTCCAAGCTTGTGATGGTATCGGTAAACTGCTTGGTATTTTCAGGGGGTTGGTAATCAGATGGCATTGGTATAATAACGCCTTCTTCCATACCTTGAGACAGTCGCAGCCAAACATCCATTTTGGCGCTAGAGCTCAAAGATTTATACGCATGGCTAATATCACTATCTGCACCACTAGCAATGTCACGCATAGCTTGTAGTTGTTGCTCGTGATCCATTGCTTTAATGGCATCATATTCAGCAGCAGCAGTTTCTTGGGCAGAAGTCTGGTTTGCTGGTATCAGTTTGTCTTTAATATCCAAGTAACCGAACCACAGCAAGCCAAGCTGAGTATCTACATCAAAGCTGCGAAACTGTTCTACAGCTTGTTTGGTCTTGTCATCAGTTGCAAAAGTCATAAAAATCTCCGATTGCTTAAAGATTAACCCAGTAACTAAAATTACTAAGTTAAATAAATGCACATTACTTACAGAATCTTATAAATCATGGTTTATTGATTAACCCTGCTGTAGACATATATAATTTTCACAGCCTTTGACAGATGTAAATAATATATTCCTGGTTAAAAAAAATTCAGAATTACAGCCCTTTTTAGATGCATACACCTAAGTAATGTGAAAACTGCTGTAATTAAAGAAGAATCAGAAGTCAGAATTCAGGAATCAGAACAAGAAAGTGGGAAATTTAGTGCATTTTAAACGCCTGAAATTTACCCACGAGTCAAACTTTAGTTTCCAAGCTGAATTCAGAAGGACTGACTCCTAAACTCTGTTTTAATAGACTACGGATATCACTTCAAAAGTAAAGCTATCTTGAAGCGTTTACAGTAGAAATACGTAGATTGTTATATTACTGATGAATTTTTGACAAAGTTGTTTCGGTTGTGACAGGCGATCGCGTAATTTTTAGTTAAGCTGTAAGCGCCAAGCTATGATATGAACTAAATTATGCACTGGTTGTTATCTGGACCGTTGAGTGTAGAGAAATTGACGGTTAAGATTACTGGTTTACCCGCATCATTACAAAACTTAAAGCTGGTGCAGATGTCAGATTTTCACTATGACGGTTTGCGGCTGAGTGAGAGAATGTTAGATAAAGCGATCGCCCTCAGCAATCAAGCCGAACCTGATTTAGTTTTATTAACCGGCGACTACATCACCACCACCCCAGCACCAATTCACCAACTGGTATTAAGACTCAAACATCTCCAAAGTCGCTTGGGCATTTATGCGATACTAGGAAATCACGATATATGCTATCGCAACTCTAAAGCAGAAGTTACAGCCGCTCTAACCAGTATAGGAATTCACGTCCTTTGGAATGAAATCGCCTATCCAGTAGGAAAAGAACTACCAATAGTAGGATTAAGCGATCGCTACTCACGAGAATTTAATCCTGGATTAGTTATGAATCAACTAGATCCGGCGACACCTTGCATTGTATTATCCCACAATCCAGACACAGCCGATGTATTGCAACAATGGCGAATAGATTTGCAACTATCTGGTCATACTCATGGCGGTCAAATCATCATTCCCAAAATGGGTCCCGCGCTATTTTATTATCGCAAAATCCTGCGAAAAATACCGATGAAGATACGGCGTCGAGTTCCCTTTTTGCGAAAAGAATACTCAGTAGTTCGTCATTGGGAATGGGCGCAAGGATTGCATAAAGTCGGTAAAAATCAACTATACGTCAATCGCGGCTTAGGAACTTATTTCCCCGGACGTTTATTTTGCCCACCCGAAGTTACAGTAATCACCTTAGAGGGTTAGTGGATAGGGAAAATTTTCAGAGGGGAAAAGGGGAAATCCCCATTGCCCATTGCCCAATGCCCAATGCCCATTGCCCATTGCCCATTGCCCACTAAAAATAACAAATAACAATTTAAATTTTGGTAAGCTATAAGCGCTAGTATGAGGAGAGTCTCTGGCGCTATGCACTGGTTGTTAACAGGACCTTTAAGAGTAGATAATCTGACGATAAAGATAGCGGAACTTCCAACATCTTTACAAGGCACAAAACTAGTGCAATTGTCAGATTTTCACTACGATGGTTTGCGGCTGAGTGAAGAAATGTTAGAAAAAGCGATCGCCTTCAGCAACGAAGCTGAACCTGATTTAGTTGTATTAACCGGCGACTTCGTAACCGACGACCCCACCCCAATTCATCAACTGGTACATCGACTCAAACATCTGCAAAGTCGCTGCGGTATTTACGCTGTACTTGGCAACCACGATATACATTACAACAAATCCAAAACAGAAATTACCACCGCTTTAAATAGCATCGGGATTCATGTTCTTTGGAATGAAATCGCCTATCCCCTAGGAAAAGAATTACCAATAGTAGGACTAGCCGATTATTGGTCAAGAGAATTTAATCCAGCACCAGTGATGAACCAAATAGATGCTGCAACACCCCGCATCGTCTTATCGCATAATCCAGATACAGCCAAGATATTGCAACAATGGCGAGTAGATTTGCAACTATCAGGTCATACCCACGGGGGTCACATCGTCATTCCTGGCGTTGGTCCGGTTATAATTTATTATAAAAAGTTTCTCAAAATACTTCCCAAAAAACTGCGGCGTTGGGTGCCAATTTTACGCGGAGACTGTTCTAAAGTAGTGCGATATTGGGAATGGGCGCAAGGTTTTCATCATGTAGGAGAAAATCAATTATACGTCAATCGCGGCTTGGGAACTTATTTCCCAGGACGCTTATTTTGCCCACCAGAAGTGACTGTAATTACGCTAATTAGTTAGTTGTTAATTGTTATCCACTAAGAGAGCATCTCAAATTTGCCCAAATATCCAACACCCTAGAAGGGTGTCGCTATAGAACCCATTTGACATCTTTTACTGTGTTGAAGTAAAGTTAGCGCAAAAGTTGTATCCAACAGTTATGCCATACTCTAGCAGCCTCACAGACGAAGAGTGGATAATCCTAGAACCCCTACT
>JAHHID010000044.1 GCA_019359015.1 Spirirestis rafaelensis WJT71-NPBG6 | reverse complement strand
AACCTCAAATGTTTTCTGCCCTCATTCGGCAAAGCCGAATGAGGGCAGAAAACGATTTCGATTTTCCCCGCTCCCTATCCCCACCCTATGGGTACATTGAGGGTGGGGACTTCCGCGATACTGTTAATCTCATCTCCCTTACCTCTAATTTTCTTTTGTTAAGACTTGCTCAACAGTTAATTTTAATTCGGGAGAGATTTGAGATTGAATGCGTAGACGCGCAGCGGCTTGTCGCAAGACATCGCTACCAACAAAGGTGGTTTAGTGACTGCTGGAGTTGTGGTCATGGCATTATCTCATTTGCCCTTTCCTGATTTTAATTCGGCTTTACCACCAACACTGAACAACTAGATTCTTCCACCACTTGACTGCTAACTGAACCTTGAACAATTCGCTTCATGCCAGTTAGCCCGCGACTGCCAATAATAATTAAATCAGCCTGGTAAATATTGCCAAGCCGAATAATTTCTTCTGCCGGATCGCCAGTTACTAATTCTAATTCACTGCTGACTGGCAACTGTTCCTGGTAGGATTGCAGTTGCTTTTCTATATGGAAATAAGAAAGTGTTGGTGACTCTCCTTGAGGACGATCTGCGGCTAGTTCCATCTCTGATTCTGGGGTGGGAAACACATGACAGAGAATTATTTTGCTTTCTTTTAGCAGCACCAATTCCTGTAAAGTCTGAATTACGCATTCTGCAATTTCTGAACCGTCCAGAGCTACCAAAATAGTATTTAGCACCGCTGTCGTCTCCTCAAGAGTAGACATTTTACATAATTACCTGCTTTATGTGTTGACAGTTACACCAACAATTTCGCAGCTTAGGACGTGCCTTTGTAAGAGTGAAGGTTACGCCCTGCTTCAGTTGCATGTTTGAACTGTACTTCGGAGGTTGCCCTCCGTTGTAACATCTGGCTTGCGACTGCCGTTTAAACTTTTAGTTTGTAGCCACTAAGTAACTTTTGCCAAAACTTTAAGAAAAAATTAAGAATTTGTCATTACTCATCTTGTTGAACTCGCCGTCTAACTGAATCAGCATGAGAAGGCAAACCTTCGGCTGTCGCTAGTGCGTCAATTGCGCCAGCGACTTTTTGCAGGGCGGTTTCTGAGTATTGGATGATACTCGAATGTTTCAAGAAAGTTTCCACACCCAATGCCGAAGCATAATGAGCAGCGCCAGAAGTAGGCAAAGTGTGATTTGGTCCGGCTAAATAGTCTCCCACAGCTTCTGGTGTAAAATGCCCTAAGAATATTGCCCCTGCATGGCGAATACGTTGAATTAATGCCCAAGGATCTTCGACTTGTAATTCTAAGTGTTCCGGGGCAAACTCATTCGAGAATTGAGCTGCGGCTTCCAGAGATTCCACAACGACAATTAAGCCATAGTGAGCGATCGCTTTTTCTGTATCTATTCGCCGTGGGTGATCTATTAGCTGTCTTTCCACAGCGACTTGCACGTTCTTCGCCAAACTCGTATCCGTTGTCAACAATATTGCTGCTGCCATCGGATCGTGTTCGGCTTGTGCCAACAAATCCGCCGCCACATGTACGGCATTTGCGGTTTCGTCAGCAATAATTAGCACTTCACTAGGTCCTGCTAAAGAATCGATGCCGACAGTACCGTATACAAGCTTTTTCGCTAGGGTGACATAAATATTACCTGGACCTGTAATCACATTTACTTTCGGAATCGTTTCTGTACCGTAGGCTAAAGCGGCGATCGCTTGGGCGCCTCCGACACGATAAATTTCTTGTACCCCAGCTTCTTGGGCAGCTACCAACACTGCCGGGTGAATAGCTTTGTGCGCTCCAGGTGGCGTTACCATCACCACATGGGGGACATTAGCCACTCTCGCTGGAATAGCATTCATCAGCACCGTACTGGGATAAGCAGCTCGACCACCAGGAACATATAATCCTGCTCGGTCTACAGGAGTGTAACGCTTACCCAGCACTACATCATCATCGCCAAAGTGTACCCAGCTTTTCGGTACTCGCTGACGATGAAACGCTTCAATTTGCCGACTAGCGAGCCGAATTGCCTCTAGCAAGTCCTTTGACACCTGTTCGTAAGCCGTATCCAGTTCGGAACCGGAAACGCGCAGTTCGTCAGGCTTGAGGGTTTGGTTGTCAAATTCGGCAGTGTAATGCAATACAGCTTTGTCGCCTTGGCGCTTCACTGCTTGCAACACTTCCCGCACGGTTGCTTCTTTGTGATGCACCTGTTCATCATGGGTGCGATCGCAGATACGTTGCAGTTCTGCTCTGACGTCTGCCTGCTGAGTAATGATTCGCAGCATGGAGTAAGGAGAGTGCCAAAATGAACGAATATTCACGCTGAGAATTAGTGAAGGCTTCTTACCTAATTAGGCGCAAAGCTTACGCTAATTCTCTTCTCTAGCTTAACCTGGATTTTTTTGATACTCCCAAGGCGATTGCTCGCACTTGGGTTGCTAAGAATAGCGACTGAATTATGACCTGCCCAGCATCCATGAAAAGTTTACCCTCATCGGGCAAGCCCCCCAAGCAAGCTACGCTACTATCATCGGGTGTCCTATACCCATTATCCTTTTTCCTTCATCTAACCTCTAGAGGTGCAGGTGGTTTGTTTGAACATCCTGCCTTTTTCCTTGAGCTTAAGTAAGGGGGAGTATAATTTTTGTCTATTTTCTAATTTATTAGCTAACATTTTGTAGATACGCCATATATCGTGTCTCTACATTTGCACCACTGAACTTTAACCGTTCATAGATTCTTGCCTTTAGCAACACATTTTCATGCGGTGGTCGTCCCGCTTGGTAACAGGTGGCCAGAAGTCCCTATTTACTGGAGTACCTAATTTTAACTTATTTCTTTAGTTGTGGTCATATGCTCATAAGGTGAGTTAACGTCTTTTTTTCTCCTTGGGGAGATCCAAAAAATAAAATATCCTTGGAAATTGCCGCACTCGTCTAGGGCAGGCATCAAGCGCTTGTCGTAAAGCATCGAACACCAATCGTATGGATTAAAAAGCCTGCCCTATTTCTCAGGTCTGGCTCCCGTGCCGTGTATTGAAATAATTGGCTGCGGATAGGGGCATCTAGGTTATGCCGGGATGATATTTTATTAGTTGTAAGTGCCTTGCCGCAAAAATGAGAATTTAAATGCAAAACTTAGTTATGATATTTTTTGGCTTTTATTTATAATATTGGCAATAAAGATGCTATATTAGTAAGCCTAGTAGTGTGTGTACATAAATAATAGTCTTTTTGGGATTGACAGTGGCGAATACAAAGTCTGCTCTGAAACGCGCCAATATCGCAGAACGCAATCGCTTGCGTAACAAAGCTTACAAATCAGCCGTAAAAACGCTGATGAAGAAATACCTTAGTGCTGTAGCAACCTATGCAGCTAATCCTAGCTCAGAATTAAAGAAAGAAGTAGATGATCGGATGTCGGAGGCTTACAGCAAAATCGACAAAGCTGTAAAGCGGGGTGTACTTCATCCCAACAACGGAGCTAGGAAAAAGTCAAAATTGGCTAAAAAACTAAAAATCTCCACGGTCTGAGCATAAGCCTATGAGTCCTAAGTCATCAGGACTCATCCAAAAAGAAGAAGGACAAAGGACAAACGATGCAGCTGATTGATACCCATGTTCATCTCAACTTTGACCTTTTTCAGCCGGATTTAGCAGCAGTGCGATCGCGATGGCAAGAGGCAGGTGTAGTGCGTCTAGTACATTCGTGCGTCGAGCCATCAGAATTTTCCAGCATTCAAGCGATAGCTCACCAATTTCCGGAAATCAGCTTTGCTGTAGGCTTACATCCTTTAGATGCTGATAAATGGAATAGCCAAACAGAAAAGGAAATATTATCTTTGGCTAACTCTGATGCCAAAGTGGTAGCAATTGGAGAAATGGGGCTGGATTTTTATAAAGCAGATAACTACGAGCAACAGCGTATCGTGTTTGAAGCTCAATTGGCGATCGCTTCGTTACTTAACTTACCAGTGATTATCCACTGCCGGAATGCTGCATCAGAACTAAGAGACATATTGGAAAAATGGAGGAATCTTAAAGGAGATAGTATCCGAGGTGTCATGCACTGCTGGGGTGGAAAACCACAAGAAGTTCAATGGTTTATGGACTTGGGCTTTTATATCAGCTTTAGTGGCACCGTTAGTTTCAAAAACGCCATAGACATTCAACAATCAGCTGTGTTGGTGAAGTCAGATCGCCTGTTAATTGAAACAGACTGTCCTTTCCTTGCCCCGGTTCCGAAACGAGGTGAAAAGCGCAACGAGCCAGCTTACGTGCGTTATGTAGCAGAAGCTATAGCTCGTTTGCGTGGGGAAAGTCTAGAAGCGATCGCTACTCAAACTACTGAGAATGCCTGTAAACTATTTGGGTTAGCACTCTAGCTCAAGTGAGTCGGATACAACATCAGCCTCTCTTATGAACGCCACTTTGACGGTACAGAAAATGAGGAGCAACAGTGGCTCTCCTCAATAGCCAAAAAAATAAAAATAGAGGAGCGCAAAAATATGCTAGTATTATTGCCTCCAAAATGTTTTTATTGCGCCATAATGGTTAAGGAAGGAACTGAAAATTAGCTCGCGCTCAGTTTCGGCTTCATGACTTGACCATCCTCCTCTCTCTACATGCGGATGATAAAAATACATAACCGTCCTGCAAAAACAACTACGCTGTTGAAGCTAAAATTTTGTCCAAGAAAGCAGATCTGTATTTAACCTATAAAAATTGTTAACTGTTAATTGACTTGTGATTAATACCCAACAAGATAAAGCCATAGTGATTAGAGCTTATAAAAGCGGAGCGTTGTTTCAGTCTTAAAACATCACCCTGAGTTCAAAAAGGCTGTGCGTGTATAAAAGACAGAACGGTGTACAGCGCACTCGTGCGCTAATTGACGCGCTTTTTGGGAGGGGAAGTGAGGAAAGCAAATAAAAATCAACAACATATCTTTCGTCTGGAATTGCTGCAAGGCAATAGCAGTATTTTTACCGTATTTGACTTTAATAAGGGTGATCGCAAAGTTGAAGTCAAACAGGACTTCTTAAAGCTTTAATTGCTCTGTTTTTCCGCACTTGTAGCCAGTCAAGTAGTACAAGGAGAAGTCTCCAGATTATCGACATCGGCGCTTCGATGATAACCTTCTTCTGCAAAGACGCTCATGGCGAACGCCCTTGTGCAGTGTCCCAAATAATTCACAAATGATAAAGGTAGAGGCATGACTAAAGAAACATATATGGAACCCGCCTTTTTATTACCCGACTTAATTGAAATCCAGCGTTCAAGCTTTCGCTGGTTTTTAGAAGAAGGGCTAATAGAAGAACTTAACTCCTTTAGTCCGATTACAGACTACACTGGCAAACTAGAACTGCACTTTTTGGGTCATAACTACAGACTCAAGCAGCCTAAGTATAGTGTCGAAGAAGCCAAAAGGCGGGATAGTAGCTACGCGGTACAAATGTATGTGCCGACAAGATTAATTAACAAAGAAACCGGGGAAATCAAAGAGCAAGAAGTATTTATTGGCGATTTGCCTTTGATGACCGATCGCGGAACTTTCATCATAAACGGTGCCGAACGCGTAATTGTCAATCAAATCGTGCGTTCCCCAGGCGTTTACTACAAATCAGAAATTGATAAAAACGGACGCCGTACTTACTCAGCTAGTCTTATCCCTAACCGGGGTGCATGGCTGAAGTTTGAAACAGACCGTAACGATTTAGTTTGGGTACGCATCGACAAAACTCGCAAATTGTCGGCGCAAGTGCTGCTGAAAGCTCTTGGGTTGTCAGATAATGAAATATTTGATGCGCTGCGTCACCCAGAATACTTCCAAAAAACCATCGAAAAAGAAGGGCAGTTTTCTGAAGAAGATGCCTTGATGGAGTTGTATCGCAAACTGCGACCAGGTGAACCACCCACAGTATTGGGAGGTCAACAGTTACTAGACTCGCGCTTTTTTGATGCCAAACGCTACGACTTAGGTCGGGTGGGACGCTACAAACTTAACAAAAAATTACGTTTGCAAGTTCCAGAAACAACTCGCGTATTAACCAGCGTTGACATTTTAGCGGCGGTAGATTACCTAATCAACCTGGAATTTGATATTGGTAACACAGACGACATCGACCACCTGGGAAATCGCCGAGTCAGAAGCGTGGGCGAATTGCTGCAAAACCAAGTGCGTGTGGGTTTAAATCGCTTAGAGCGGATTATTCGCGAACGGATGACGGTTAGTGACGCGGAAGTTCTCACGCCAGCATCTTTAGTTAACCCGAAACCCTTGGTAGCGGCAATCAAAGAATTCTTTGGTTCCTCGCAGCTGAGTCAGTTTATGGATCAAACCAATCCCCTGGCAGAACTGACCCACAAACGCCGATTGAGTGCCCTTGGTCCTGGTGGATTAACCAGAGAACGGGCAGGTTTTGCGGTGCGAGATATTCACCCCAGCCACTACGGACGTATTTGCCCAATTGAGACACCAGAAGGTCCCAACGCCGGTTTGATCGGTTCCTTGGCAACTCATGCGCGGGTGAATCAATACGGCTTTTTAGAAACACCATTCCGCCCAGTGGAAAACGGCAAAGTGCGGTTTGACGTGCAGCCGGTTTACATGACCGCCGATGAAGAAGACGATTTGCGGACGGCTACGGGGGATATCCCAGTAGATGAAAACGGCTACATCATTGGACCATCGGTGCCAGTGCGTTATCGCCAAGATTGGGCAACGACAACACCTGAGCAAGTTGACTATGTAGCAGTTTCCCCAGTGCAGATTGTGTCGGTTGCCACCAGCATGATTCCGTTTTTGGAGCATGACGACGCCAACCGAGCGCTGATGGGTTCCAACATGCAACGGCAAGCAGTACCGTTGTTGAAGCCAGAACGTCCTTTGGTCGGTACGGGACTGGAAGCTCAAGCGGCTCGTGACTCTGGGATGGTGATTGTATCGCGGACTGATGGTGATGTTACTTATGTAGATGGGACGGAAATTCGCGTCCGTCCGAAAGGGAGCCAAAACGAAATTAAATACAAAATTTCCAAGTATCAACGCTCTAACCAAGATACTTGTCTGAACCAAAAACCGCTAGTTCGCATGGGTGAGAAAGTGGTAGCAGGTCAAGTTTTGGCGGATGGTTCTTCCACAGAAGGTGGAGAATTGGCGCTGGGACAAAACATCGTCGTCGCTTACATGCCTTGGGAAGGATATAACTACGAAGATGCGATTTTGATTTCCGAGCGCCTGGTGCAGGAAGATGTTTATACCTCGGTTCACATTGAAAAATATGAAATTGAGGCAAGACAGACTAAGCTCGGACCCGAAGAAATCACCAGAGAAATACCCAACGTCGGGGAAGATGCTTTGCGCTCCTTAGATGAACAGGGAATCATTCGCATTGGGGCATGGGTAGATGCCGGAGATATATTAGTCGGAAAAGTAACCCCCAAAGGTGAATCTGACCAACCACCAGAAGAAAAACTGTTGCGGGCAATTTTCGGTGAAAAAGCGCGGGATGTGCGCGATAACTCGTTGCGAGTGCCGAATGGTGAAAAAGGTCGCGTCGTTGACGTGCGGTTATTTACCCGCGAGCAAGGCGACGAACTGCCACCTGGAGCGAATATGGTGGTGCGCGTGTATGTAGCACAAAAGCGAAAAATCCAAGTTGGCGACAAAATGGCAGGACGCCACGGTAATAAGGGAATTATTTCTCGGATTTTACCGTTGGAAGATATGCCTTATTTGCCCGATGGTAGCCCGGTGGACATCGTACTTAATCCCTTGGGCGTACCCAGCCGGATGAACGTGGGACAGGTGTTTGAGTGTTTGTTAGGTTGGGCTGGTCACACCTTGGGAGTGCGATTTAAGATCACGCCTTTTGACGAAATGTATGGCGAAGAGTCATCGCGTCGGATTGTGCATGGCAAGTTGCAAGAAGCACGAGATGAGACAGGTAAAAATTGGGTATATAACCCAGATGACCCTGGCAAAATCATGGTGTTTGATGGGCGTACTGGCGAGCCATTTGATAGACCGATAACGATTGGTGTGGCTTACATGTTGAAGCTGGTGCATTTAGTGGATGATAAGATTCACGCCCGCTCAACTGGTCCATACTCATTGGTGACGCAGCAACCGTTGGGTGGTAAAGCACAACAAGGTGGTCAGCGCTTTGGAGAAATGGAAGTATGGGCGCTGGAAGCATTTGGTGCAGCTTACACTCTGCAAGAGTTGTTAACTGTCAAATCTGACGATATGCAAGGACGAAATGAAGCCTTGAATGCGATCGTTAAAGGTAAGGCAATTCCTCGACCTGGGACACCTGAATCATTCAAGGTGTTAATGCGAGAGTTGCAATCGTTGGGGTTAGACATAGCAGTACATAAAGTTGAAACCCAAGCTGACGGTAGTTCTTTGGATGTAGAAGTCGATTTGATGGCAGACCAAGGAACGCGTCGTACTCCTCCTCGTCCAACTTACGAATCTCTTTCGCGGGACTCGATGGAAGACGACGAGTAGAACAATTCAAAATTCGTCTTGTAAAGTTCTGATCGGAGGAAACCTCCGATCAGACTTTCCGCAAAATTCAAAATGAAAAAACCATTTTTTCAATTTTTGAGTTTTGAGTTTTGAGTTTTTTTGAATTTTGAATTTTTTTGAATTTTGAATTTTGAATTGGACCGAAGCGACATATGAGAAACGCACAAACTAATCAGTTTGACTACGTAAAAATAGGCTTGGCTTCGCCTGAACGGATTCGGACTTGGGGCGAGCGAACTTTGCCTAACGGTCAGGTGGTAGGTGAAGTCACCAAGCCAGAGACGATTAATTATCGAACTCTTAAGCCAGAGATGGACGGGCTTTTTTGCGAGCGCATCTTTGGACCAGCGAAAGACTGGGAATGCCACTGCGGTAAATATAAAAGAGTGCGCCATCGCGGTATAGTTTGCGAACGGTGTGGGGTGGAAGTCACCGAATCGCGAGTGCGCCGGCACCGCATGGGTTATATCAAACTGGCGGCACCAGTAGCGCACGTTTGGTATCTCAAGGGTATCCCTTCCTATATTTCTATTTTGCTGGATATGCCCTTGCGGGATGTGGAGCAGATAGTTTATTTCAATTCTTATGTTGTCCTCAGCAAAGGCAACGCGGAAACTTTAACTTATAAACAGCTACTGAGTGAAGATCAGTGGTTGGAAATTGAAGACCAGATTTATGCCGAAGATTCCCAGCTTCAAGGTGTAGAGGTCGGAATTGGCGCAGAAGCGCTGTTGCGGCTGCTTGCTGATATCAATTTAGAGCAAGAAGCGGAAACTCTGCGCGAAGAAATTGGTAACGCCAAGGGACAAAAACGCGCGAAGCTGATTAAGCGGTTGCGGGTGATTGATAACTTCATCGCTACTGGTTCATTACCAGAGTGGATGGTAATGGCGGTGATTCCGGTGATTCCGCCAGATTTACGCCCGATGGTGCAGTTGGATGGGGGACGTTTTGCCACGAGCGATTTAAATGATTTATATCGCCGGGTAATTAACCGCAATAACCGTTTGGCGCGGCTGCAAGAAATTTTGGCACCCGAAATTATTGTACGTAACGAAAAGCGGATGCTGCAAGAAGCGGTGGATGCTTTGATCGACAATGGTCGTCGGGGACGCACGGTGGTAGGAGCGAATAACCGACCGCTGAAGTCTTTGTCTGACATTATTGAAGGTAAGCAAGGACGTTTCCGGCAGAATTTGCTGGGTAAGCGAGTTGACTATTCGGGTCGTTCTGTAATTGTCGTCGGACCAAAGTTACAAATCCACCAATGCGGTTTGCCCAGAGAAATGGCGATCGAGCTATTTCAACCGTTTGTAATTAATCGCTTGATTCGCAGCGGGATGGTCAATAACATCAAGGCGGCGAAAAAGCTGATTTCTCGCAATGACCCTAGTGTTTGGGATGTGTTGGAAGAAGTGATTGAGGGGCATCCGGTGATGTTAAACCGGGCACCGACACTGCACCGCTTGGGTATTCAAGCTTTTGAGCCGATTTTGGTAGAAGGTAGAGCAATTCAACTACATCCGTTGGTGTGTCCGGCATTTAACGCTGACTTTGACGGTGACCAAATGGCGGTACACGTACCTTTGTCGTTGGAATCACAAGCAGAAGCGCGGTTGTTGATGCTTGCTTCTAACAATATATTGTCGCCGGCAACCGGTAAGCCAATTATTACACCCAGCCAAGATATGGTTTTGGGGGCGTATTATTTAACTGCGGAAAATCCCGATGCGACAAAGGGCGCAGGAAAATACTTCGCTTCTATGGATGACGCGATTATGGCTTACGAACAGCAGCAAATTGACCTACACGCCTATGTATTTGTGCGCTTTGATGGCGAAGTAGAAACTGATGTGGCAGATACCGAACCGGTGAAGGTGGAAGAAAACACCGATGGTACTCGGACGTTGCTGTATAAGTTCCGTCGTGTCAGACAAGATGCTAAGGGAAATTTGATTTCTCAATATATACGTACAACTCCAGGTCGCGTTATTTATAACAAGGCGATCCAAGAAGCGCTAGCAAGTTAGGGGAGTTGTCAGTGGTTAGTTGGAGCGTTCGACTCTGGGAGCGTGGTTAGTAGAACAACCATCAACGCTCCAACCATCAACGCTCCAACCATCAACGCTTCAACCATCAACTATCAACCAACAACTGACTAATGACTGAAAAACTGATTTTTCGCAATCGCATCGTTGACAAAGGTCAGCTGAGAAATTTAATTTCTTGGGCGTTCACCAATTGTGGCACGGCGCGAACGGCGGTGATGGCGGATAAGTTAAAAGATTTGGGCTTTCGCTACGCCACCAAAGCCGGGGTTTCGATTAGTGTTGATGACTTAATGGTGCCGCCAAGTAAGCGATCGCTTCTCGATGCCGCAGAAGCCGAAATTCGCGCTACGGAAGAACGCTATCAACGCGGTGAAATTACCGAAGTTGAGCGTTTCCAAAAAGTAATTGATACTTGGAATAGTACCTCGGAAGCGCTCAAAGATGAAGTGGTGAAGCACTTTAAGAGTACTAACCCGCTGAACTCGGTATATATGATGGCGTTTTCTGGTGCGCGAGGTAACATATCCCAGGTGCGCCAATTGGTAGGCATGCGGGGGTTGATGGCAGATCCCCAAGGGGAAATTATCGACTTGCCAATCAAAACCAACTTCCGCGAAGGATTGACTGTTACAGAATATATTATCTCTTCTTACGGCGCTCGTAAAGGATTGGTAGATACAGCGTTAAGAACTGCTGACTCTGGATATTTAACCAGGCGTTTGGTGGATGTATCCCAAGATGTGATTATCCGCGAATTTGACTGCGGCACATCGCGAGGACTTACGCTGGGGGCAATGACAGAAGGTGGCAAAATCTTGATTCCCATCGGTACGCGCTTGATGGGACGGGTAGTCGGGGAAGATGTGGTGCATCCTACTACTAAGGAAATGATTGCCCCGCGCAATACACCAATTAGTAACGAATTAGCAGCGGCAATTCAAAAAAGCGGCGTGCAGTCGGTTGTAGTGCGATCGCCTTTAACTTGCGAAGCAGCACGTTCTGTTTGCCAACACTGCTATGGCTGGAGTTTGGCACACGCGAAGATGGTGGATTTGGGTGAAGCAGTAGGCATTATTGCCGCCCAAAGTATCGGCGAACCGGGTACTCAGCTAACGATGCGGACTTTCCACACTGGTGGTGTATTCACAGGGGAAGTAGCAAAACAAGTGCGTGCCGAAAAAGATGGTACCATTCGCCTGCCGCGCAAGTTGAAAACCAGAGCATATCGAACTAGACATGGGGAAGATTCGCTGTTTGTTGAGGCAAACGGTGCGCTGACACTAGAAGCAGGGTCTTCTTCAATTGAAATTGCCGTTACCCAAGGTTCGACACTATATATTGTCGATGGGCAGCAGGTAAAGCAAGGTCAGTTGCTGGCAGAGGTGGCACTAGGTGGACGGACAACTCGTGCAAATACTGAAAAAGCTGTCAAAGATGTAGCTTCGGATTTGGCAGGGGAAGTGCAGTTTGCCGAAGTAGTGCCAGAGCAAAAAACAGACCGTCAAGGCAACACAACGACGACAGCGGCGCGTGGCGGTTTGATTTGGATTTTGTCTGGGGAAGTATATAACTTGCCGCCTGGGGCAGAGTTGGTAGTCAATAATGGCGATGCGATTGAGACAAACGGTGTCTTGGCAGAAACCAAGTTAACTACCTTACACGGCGGTATAGTCCGCTTGCCGGAAGCGCAAGTCGGTAAGAGTACCAGGGAAATTGAGATTATCACGGCTAGTGTGGTTTTGGATCAGGCAACCGTGACAGTGCAAAGTTCCCAAGGTCGCAATAATTACCTTATTTCCACTGTTCATAACCAAGTCTTTAATCTCCGGGCAACCCCAGGCACAAAAGTGCAAAATGGTCAAGTTGTGGCTGAGTTGATTGACGATCGCTATCGCACTAATACTGGTGGATTGCTGAAATACGCCGGTGTCGAAGTGCAGAAAAAAGGCAAGGCGAAGCTGGGTTATGAGGTGGTACAGGGAGGCACGTTATTGTGGATTCCTGAAGAAACTCATGAGGTAAATAAAGATATATCGCTGCTGTTGGTGGAAGACGGTCAGTATGTAGAAGCCGGCACCGAAGTAGTTAAGGATATATTCTGTCAAAACAACGGGGTGGTAGAAGTCACCCAGAAAAACGACATCTTAAGAGAAGTCGTGATTAAGCCCGGAGAACTGCTGATGGTGGACGATCCAGAAGCGGTGATTGGGCGAGATAATACTTTTGTTCAGCCGGGTGAAGAGTTATTGGGGCAAGTGCAGACCGAACTGCGCTACATCCAATATATAGAGTCGCCTGAAGGTCCAGCGTTGCTGAGTCGTCCGGTGGATGAGTTCGCGGTGCCGAATAATCCTGATGTGCCATCAACGACATCGGTTAGTCAACAAACCGGGCGCTCGATTGAGTTGCGGGCGGTGCAACGACTGCCTTATAAGGATTCTGAGCGCGTTAAGTCCGTGGAAGGTGTAGAACTGCTGCGGACGCAACTGGTGTTGGAAATTGAGACTGAAGGTGATGCCGACCACAACGCTTCGCCATTAGCAGCAGATATTGAGTTGCTCAGTGATGATGAAGGTTCGGAAACTTCTCGTCTGCAATTGGTGATTTTGGAATCTTTGATAGTGCGTCGCGACATTACCGCCGATGCGACTCAAGGTAGCACCACTACGAGTCTAGAAGTAGAAGCAGAGCAAACTATTGCCCCAGGTGCTGTAGTTGCACGTACCCAAATTCTGTGTAAAGAAGGCGGTATTGTGCGGGGGGTGCAAAAAGGAAGCGAAACAGTTCGTCGCTGCTTGGTGTTGCGTCACACGGACATGGTGAGTGTAAACACTAACGTGGCACCGAAGCTGAAGAAGGGCGACTTGCTGGTAGAGGGTACTCCGATTGTGCCGGGAGTATTTGCTCCCTTGTCGGGACAAGTGCTGGAAGTGAAAAAAGTCGCAGCTGCGGAGAAGGCACTCTTAACTGGAGAAGAGTCTTCCCCAGGACTAGTACCTAGTGCCCAATCAAGCGGCTATGAAGTCACCATTCGCATTGGTCGTCCTTATCGAGTCAGCCCTGGTGCTGTATTGCAGATAGAGGATGGGGATTTGGTGCAACGCGGTGATAATTTGGTGTTGTTGGTATTTGAACGCGCTAAGACGGGAGACATTATTCAAGGTTTGCCGAGAATTGAGGAACTGCTAGAAGCACGCAAACCAAAAGAAGCCTGTATTTTGGCGAAGCGGGCAGGGGAAGTGAAGGTGGTATATGGTGATGGTGATGAAGCGATCGCGGCTAAAGTCATCGAACCCAATGGTGTCGTCACTGATTATCCCTTAGGACCTGGACAAAATTTGGTGCTGACAGATGGAGCCACTGTCAATGCAGGGCAGCCGTTGAGTGACGGTCCGGCAAATCCACACGAAATTTTGGAGGTGTTCTTTAGTCTCGGTTCTGAAGACGGGGTGTATGCTTGTGCTTCCCTTGCCTTGCAGAAGGTACAAACTTTCTTGGTGAACGAAGTGCAAATGGTGTATCAATCTCAAGGTATTGATATTGCCGACAAGCACATTGAAGTGATTGTCCGTCAGATGACCGCGAAAGTGCGGGTAGATGATGGCGGTGACACAACGATGTTGCCTGGAGAGTTGGTCGAACTGCGGCAAATTGAGCAGGTGAATGAAGCGATGTCAATCACCGGCGGTGCGAGGGCGCAATATACCCCAGTATTATTGGGGATTACCAAAGCATCTTTAAACACCGACAGCTTCATCTCCGCTGCATCATTCCAAGAAACAACACGAGTCTTGACCGAAGCGGCAATTGAAGGTAAATCTGACTGGCTGCGCGGGTTGAAAGAAAACGTGATTATCGGACGATTGATTCCTGCCGGTACTGGGTATAATGCCTATGAAGAAACCGGTATAGTTGATGACTATGCAAGCGTAGAGAGCAGCAGTGTCTTGGATGAAGTCGATGACCCGATGGATATGGTGCTAGATGACCGGACAGCTCGCGCTTACAATTTGGATTCTCCTGGACTTGGCGACTCTGGATTTGGCAACAGACGTACAGAGCCGTCGCCAATCTTAGATGATGAAGATGAGTTGATGATTGCTGATGAGGTCAACGATCTCGTGGAAGAAGACGATTTCGAGGAAGACGAGGAAGACGAAGAAGAGGACGATTTCGACGACGAAATATAAAATCTAAAAGGTGAGTCAGTCGCAGTCTTGGACACCACAGTTCTAGGGAGAACGGTTGAAGCAAGAATCCTCATGATTTAGGCTGAGGAGTGTCAAATGAGTGTTTACCCTCCCAAATGGGAGGGTTTTTTATTTTTTAGTTTCGATGTTTGACTTCTTCCAAGGAAAGAGGCAATCATGCTCTTTGAGCGTCAGGTCAAGCCTGTGGCATTCCTTACTTCGGGGACAGATGAGGGGGATGAGGAGGATAGGGCAAACCACGGCAGATGCATTCATTCGTCTGTTGGCAAACCGGCGTATAGCGCTGGCTCACTACGAAGTAGGACAATATTTTACGTTTAATTTCGCCTACTTACTTAGTGGCTGACAGAAGTCACACAATCCAATAGGCTGTTTTAAAGAAGCGAAAAGTGGGTGCGTCACGGTTTCCGTGCGCCCAACTTTTAAATAAGCGATCGCTCAAGCCCATCACTCAATCGTTAATAAATCTCTGTAAGAAAAATGCCTTTTAAAATCGTCCAAAATTTTGATAGCAGTTTCACTCTAGAACCACAAGCTGAAGAAAGTCTTTTCAACTTATTGACTAATGAAGCCTTTTTAAAGCAAGTTTGTCAACAATTAAACTGCGAAAAAGTTGACTTTACCAAATTACTTTTTCAACCAGTTCCTTATAGCTTAACTACTCCCAAAGGAATGCCAGCAGAATTTGAAAAATATCATGATAATAGCGAATACGCAATTATTAACGTCCCGCCAAATTTCATGTTTAACGCCAAAATTTTTAAACCCAGTCGCCTTTGTGCAATTTACCTGAAAATTAATTCTTAGCCAGCGTTTCAGCGCTTCAAAATCATTTGCCAATTACTGATTTTTCATTTTGATTTATGACAACTGAAACAAATATTTCTTCTTTAGCAACTTTAGAATATATTGCTTACATTGACGATAACGGTCAATTACCTGAACAATTTCAAAGTAAAATAGGAGTCTATGCAATTTTTAATCCAGAAAAAATCCTACAATTTGTTGGCTATTCTCGCGATGTATATCTCAGTCTCAAACAGCATTTAGTACGTCAACCTCAAAATTGTTACTGGGTAAAAGTCCAAACAATTGAGCGCCCTAGCCGCGCCGTTTTAGAAAATATTGAGAATGCATGGATTGCCGAAAACGGCAGTGTTCCTTTGGGAAATGCAGAACAAAAAGAAAAATGGACGCAGCCTATTGATGCTAAAGCGGTAATGACCCCTGAAGAACAGGCAAATTATCAAAATCCGCTAATAGATGATATGGCGCAAGTTAAAATTATGAAAAATGTGGCGCGACGAGTTGAAGCTGAAATTTTAGAAGTGTTGCAAGCGCGTGGATTGCGCCTTCAAATTCGCTTTAATCCTAAGTTAAAAGAAGAAGGATTACTCGATTTGAAGTGAATAAATATTAGTTTTCTTGAAATCCCTCAGGCTGAAGCGTTGATGCCAGTCCGCTCAACGGGGGAAACCCTTGCACGCGGCTGGCTCGGCTAGACGAACAAAGCCTGCCTCCGCAGGCTAATTTTTCCCAGTTCGCGCAGGTGGACTTTATTTGTATAGCCACACCCTTCTGGGGTGTCGGGCAAGAGCGAAAACACGCACTAGGGGCTAGGGAAAGATAATTTTCATTCCTCTGGTTTACGCCGGCGTCTAGGTCTAGAGTCTTGGTCATCAGGCAAGTTGTATTCGGCATTTTCAGACCTTAGACGCCTGGGTCTAGAGTCTTGGCCATCACGCGAGTTGTATTCGGCATTTTCAGACCTGCGACGCCTGGGTCTAGAGTCTTGGTCATCAGGCAAGTTGTATTCGGCATTTTCAGACCTGCGACGCCTGGGTCTAGAGTCTTGGTCATCAGGCAAGTTGTATTCGGCATTTTCAGACCTGCGACGCCTGGGTCTAGAGTCTTGGTCATCACGTAAACGATCGCTGACCTCGTTAAAGAAATCCCGGCGCAAAAAAGGATAATCGCTGACCCACAAATCGCGACTGGCAATATAGATATCGCTGATTTGGTCAATTGTGCTTAAATCGGAGCGATTAGACATGACAAGCATTTCTGCAATTTGACCACGAGCGATCGCTTTATGATAAGGGCGTAGTGGTGCTTTAAACTCAACGGTAAATCCTGTATCATCGCCGAGTTCTAAGTTAATCCACTTTTCCCTATTTTCTACAATTACCAATTCGCCTTTATTGTTGACTGTTTCCTGTTTACCAATCAACTCTTCTGTAAGCCACCAATCCAGCACTCGACCCCGAAAAAAGCCACTATATTTATAACTGCGGTATTTAGCGTTACGCACACTTGCCCAAAATACTGGTCCCCAAAACCAGTAAAAAGATGCCACAAAGAAAAGCAAAAATATTATTGCCCCAAAATCAAGCCCGAAAAGGAATTTCACAAGCAAAAGAACAGCCGCAGATACTACAGAAATTAATAGCCGTTGCAACAAATCAGGAAACTTCCCCCAATAGTATTTATATTGCGGAGAACTAGCAATCCAAGGAACGAGTTGTTCAAATTTCTGGCGAGTCAGTGGAACTAACATGAGTGCTGAGTGCTGAGTGCTGAGTTTGGAGTTGACTAAAGTATTTTTTCTAAGCCATATACTAACGACTTTAACTGTAGAACTTTGCGAATTGCCAGTAGTACTCCTGGCATATAACAAGCGCGATCGCTTGTATCGTGCCTTAAAGTATAAATTTGACCCGCTGCGCCAAAAATCACTTCCTGATGGGCAATCAGCCCCGGTAAGCGCACGCTATGAATTCTAATTCCTTCGTCTGCTATGCTTCCTCTGGCTCCTTTTAGTTTCTCCGTCTCTTCCACAATAGGGGAGTTAAATACTTTACCCATTTCCCCTAGCATCTGCGCTGTTTGAATTGCCGTACCGCTGGGAGCATCAGCTTTTTGGTTATGATGCAATTCAATAATTTCTACGTGGTCAAAATATTGAGATGCTGTTACGGCTGCTTGTTGCAGCAACACCATACCAATTGAGAAATTAGGAATAATCAGACATCCGGTACTTGCTTTTTCGGCAAAGTCTGCTATGTCTTGAATTCGTTGGGGACTTAAGCCAGTGGTGCCAACTACAGGACGAATACCGTAGGCGATCGCACTGCGAATATTGTCATAAACTGAATCCGGATGGGTAAAGTCTATCATTACCCCTGGTTGTTTTTCCTGTGCCGCAAACGCCAGCATCGATTCGAGCTGATTGGTAATTGGTACTTCTAACGGTTCACTTAAACCCGCTAGTTCCCCAGCGTCTTTGTCTTGATGTTCGGGAGTTGTGTCAATTGCACCGACTAAAATCATGTCTGGTGCGCTAGCTACTGCTTTGACTACCTCACGACCCATTTTGCCAGCAGCACCGATAACAACAACTGGAATAGGAGCTTGTGCCATAACTTAAGAAATGCTTGTAAACCTCACAAGCGAATTGTAGAAGAATTTGGTTATCTAGAGGTTCGCTTTTCAAATCTCTGGTGTAATTACACTTATTATTGTGACTTACTTTACATAACGAAGGAACTTGAGTAATGCTAAATTAGTCCAAGTCTTGAACAAAAGCGTTTACATATTCCAGGGTTTCATGATTTTGGTTAGGCAAATTTGTATAAGTCGTACTAATTAAGAACCAAATCATGTGAAAAGATTAATCAGATGCCGGTAGCTACAAACATATTATTCAAAGTAGATGAACAAAAAATTTTTTCTCACCTTGCTTTCCAGTCCTATACTGTTTAGCTCCATCCTGTCTATAGTCATGATGACCCAGCCTGCTCATGCAAGTCAAACAGGCACCCCAGCGGGAACCCGTCTTTCATGCGTGCGAGATCCCCACACAGCCACTCCTCGCTTTGCATGTCAAAGAGTTAGCAATAGTAATGCTACCCAAGCTAAACCAGCAGTCAAAGTCGCACCAGTTGAAGCAAATCAGATTAGTGAGCTAGAATTCACCGACCAAGAAAGCGATGAAGCAATAAAATTATTTGGCTGTGATTGTCCTCCCTGCATCAATGCTGTGCGTCAGATTCACGGGTTAACTCAGATGGCAAGCTAGTATAATAAGTCGGAAGTCAGAAGGTAAGAAAGCTTGTAGAGTAAGCTTTTTGTCTATTCTGAACGCTCGTTTTATTTTAGCGTCATATGTACTATTAGTATTTTAAAATACTAACTTACTGAGAAACAATGACTTTAAAAAGAGCCAGAGAGTAACTTTTCTGGCTCTTATTCTGTCTTAAAACAATTAAAATCAGACAAAAATCAAGAAAAATTTAGAGTTTACCGAGGTTATGTAGCCCTAAAATTACCCCTACACCTAACAGATGACCAAAGGAGGTAGTTGCTAACAGCGCAGGTAAACCAAAACTACCAAAAAAGTTGGATGAGGGCAAAGCTGGTTCTGAACTGGGATACTTGATACTGGATTTACCCAAGGCGATCGCAATCACATTGCAAAGAATCATAATTATCCCAACTGTCGGACTCCATTGCAAGGTTGTTGTGGGAAGAGCAGCAAGCAAGGTGGATGTAATCAACTTATTTACTCCAAAATTTTTTATTGATTAAAAATATAATCTGAATTTTTTGTAACCAAATTCAACAGTTAACTGGGAATTTGCATCAATAATTTACAAATTTTTTCATAAGTTCATATAATCGCCGTCTTGCTGTTTCTCACTTGGCTGTTTACGCTTATATGTGCTTTTTGTACTATCGTAATAGCTTTCCACACCCCGACAGGAGAATTGCACGAAAGATATGTCAAAAAAGGTACTCTCAAGGGTACTGTTAGAAAATCTACGCATTATCCAAAATAAGACAGAAAACTTATTTTAGGAAGTCTTATGTTTCTCTAAACCTTTGGCACGGCGATTGTAGACTATAACTTTGTCGCTAGTCCAGCGCCCAACATAGTCTACCTCGCACCCAACATCGGAACGTTCGTTTTAGCCCACAACGGAACCGCTAATTTTGCTTGGCAAAAGAAAGAGGAAAATATTGAATTTTACTGTGAAACGCTAAAATACAAGGGAATCCGCACCATCTCAAATGTCAAATATTACGAGTGCGAAATGCTTGTAGAGACAGAAGGCTGTAAACAGATGATAAAGCTACTGTTTGGTTGCAAGCGTGCGAGCATTGATGGTGGATATCGTATATTTTACCAACGACCCCAAGATGAAGATTATCACCTTTGGGCTTGGGATGCTCAAACTTTTAAACTGCATAAACCTGCCAGTCACTAGTAACACTGTCTTCAGGGTGTATAATCGGACAATAATAAAAAATATCAATAAAGAATTTAGAAGTCAAAATTGGTGGAGAATTAGGGGCGAAGCTACTTATAAATAAAAAGTTTCAGACTCACCAGAGCCGAAATAGTATAATATTTGGGCGGTTCTATCTACATAAAAATAAAAGTATAATATCTGACTAACGTGTATTCTGACTCCTCAATTCCGAAGGACTGAATTCTTATTTAGCCGCAACCAACATCCCAAGGATAATCTAAACTCAAGGTGATAGCGATTATTTCCTGCCTTTGTTATGTCCTCGACTATAGATTCCTTGCCACCAGCTCTTGCTAAAATAGTCCAACGCTTTCAACGCGCTTCTGAACCGAAGCGACGCTACGAACAGTTAATCTGGTATGGACAGAAGCTCAAAGAGTTTCCCGAAGCTGATAAAATACCAGAAAATAAAGTTCCTGGCTGCGTTTCTCAGGTTTATATCACAGCAAACCTGGATGATGATAAAGTGATTTTTCAGGGTGATTCTGATTCCCAATTAACCAAAGGATTAGTAGGGCTTTTGGCTGAAGGGTTGAATGGATTAACACCTACAGAAATTGTCCAACTGACTCCAGATTTTATCCAAGAAACTGGTTTAAATGTTAGCCTGACACCTTCCCGCGCTAATGGGTTTTACAACATTTTCAAAACCATGCAAAAAAAGGCTTTGGAATGTAAGTTAGATATGTCTAATTAAGGGACTGGGGACTGGGGACTGGAGACTGGGAAGGGGGACAAGGGAGAGCTTTCTTGAGCAGGGGGAGCATTCTTGAGATGAGGCAAATAGTTCTTTTTTCCCAATGCCCAATGCCCAATGCCCAATGCCCATTGCCCAATTACCAAAATTGAGTCTGATGTCAACTGATTTATTATCTCCCGCTGTCGGCATTGGTGGTGTAGTTCAAGAATATCTCTGGAACTGGGAAAACCAGCAATTGCGCGTCGTTTATGAAACTTTGGGTACAGGTTCGCCGATATTATTGCTTCCAGCTTTCAGTACTGTTTCCATGCGATCGGAAATGGGCGAACTTGCCAAGCTTTTATCTCCACATTTTCAAGTTGTAGCTGTCGATTGGCTTGGTTTTGGCGAATCTTCGCGTGCCAGTTTAGATTACCGACCTGAATTATATCAGCAATTTTTGCAAGATTTTGTTAAATCTGTTTTTAACACGCCAATTGCAGTAATGGCTGCTGGACATGCTGCTGGTTACGTGCTGCAATTAGCTGTGAATCAGCCAGATGTTGTTTCGCGGATTGTATTGTTAGCCCCGACTTGGCGAGGTCCTTTGCCGACAATGGGGGCAAGTCAGCAGATTGCGGGTATGGTAAGAGGATTAGTGCGATCGCCTATTCTTGGTCAAGCTCTCTACAAACTCAACACTACACCATCTTTCTTAAGTTTGATGTATCGTCGCCACGTCTACGCTGACCCTGCTATACTCACACCCAGCTTCATTCAGCACAAGTGGCGCAACACTCAAAAGCCAGGTGCAAGATTTGCTCCCGCAGCTTTCGTCACCGGCAACCTCGACGCAGTACATAGCCAAGCTGATTTTCTCGCACTTGCAAAGCGTTTGTCTATGCCGCTGATGGTGATAATTGGCGAATCTAGCCCCCCCAAATCAAAAGCAGATATGGAAGCTTTAGCAGCTTTACCAGGAGTAAGAAGCGCTATAATTCCCGGATCTTTGGGACTGCATGAAGAATACCCCGCAGTTGTTATAGAAGCAGTTCAGGATTTTTTGGGCTGAGAAATTCCCGACAAATAAATAAATGCGAAGTCGGGAATCTGACCAACCTAACCCGTCAAGAGGCGGTAACGCCTACCCCTTGATGCGAGAATATAGATTAGTTTAAGCTAGTACTAGTACGTTTCTTGAGTTGAGAAAGAGAAACTGTTAGTAAACCAATTATGCCCAGACCAAAAATCGCTGACGGTTCAGGCACTTTCTTGACTTGAAAATCAAAACTGAATGTACCAGACTCCTTAAAGGCAGTGCGATTATTGTCACTACCTAAATCCACTAGTTTGAATGTTGCTGAGTAAGTTCCTAGTGGTGCAGCAGCGTCAGTCCAAAATGTAGGGGTGAACGAAAAACTATCACTGGTGCCGATTGTATAAATATCACCAACTGACTTGAGGATATCAACCCCTCCTGAATTAACAATATTCAATCCATTGCTAATTGAAGCTAATTGTAAACCAATTGTTGCACCCTCAAGCGACGGCTGCCAGCGACCATTAGAGCTATTGTACAAATACTGGTCTTCTGGTTCTGGAGCATTTTTCAGAGATGCTATAGGTTCTATTTTCAGATTGCTGTATTCGTCGTTCGTCAGACCGCTAATTAAGCGATCGCGATAAATTCCTGTACCAGGTAATAATGTCAGCGGTGGCTGATTTGTATAAGTCTCCGGAATTCGATTATTTGTACTGGTTGAATTAATAATTGGGTTGTCTACAGTTCCTGAGTAGCTATAAGCACCAATGCCGTGGAAATGGTTAGTTGTCGGGTCTTCTTCCCTATGTGCAAACAGAAGGGTCAGACGATTGTAATTAGGGTTGTCCAATCCAGCGTATGTCCCTCGGTCGAGAACATTTAAACCATCTAACCCGATGAAAAATTCGGTGTGGTCATGGTCGGTATCACTACCATGAGCTTGTGCGGGTGCAAAAGTTGTAGATAAAACCCCAGCAGCAGCCAAAAAGCTTACTGCAATAGACGCGATCGCTTGCCCTGTTTGAGTCCCTGATTTTTTCGAGCCGGTAGTATTATTTGAAACCACCACGTATCTCCAGAAAAGTATTATTCCTTGCTGATGATAATGATTATCATATATTTGTGCTGACTGTCAATTAATGATTGGTGACAAATTTTCAATCCTATTTTTGGCATATTTTTTAATATCTATGTCTATTGGCAGATGTAAAAAAATAAATTAATTCCGATAAGCTATTATTTATCGCCAACCTAAGAAACATCAAATCACCAAAAAAATATAAAAAGACTTATTATAGGTGGTAATGATTATCTAAAATGTGAAAAAAAGGCATTCAGAGTATGTTTACGGAAACACCGAATACAGTGCCTGTAACCGTTCTGACGGGCTACCTGGGTGCAGGGAAAACAACACTTCTCAATCACATCCTCACCTACGAACACGGCAAGAAAGTTGCTGTCATCGTCAACGAATTTGGGGAAGTAGGCATTGATAATCAATTAATTATCGATGCGGATGAAGAAATCTTTGAAATGAACAACGGCTGCATCTGTTGTACGGTGCGCGGTGACTTAATTCGCATCATCGGCAATTTGATGAAGCGGCGTGATAAATTTGACCATTTGGTAATTGAAACTACTGGGCTAGCAGACCCAGCGCCGGTGATTCAGACATTCTTTGTTGATGAAGATATGCAAAGCTTGCTGTCTTTGGATGCAGTAGTGACAGTTGTTGATGCCAAGCATATCTGGCAACATTGGGATGCGGACGAAGCACAAGAGCAAATTGCCTTTGCTGACGTGATTTTACTAAATAAAACTGATTTGGTAGCCCCAGAACAGTTGGATGAATTAGAAAAGCGGATACGTTCAATGAATGCGATGGCGAAAATTCACCGTACCCGCAACTCTGAATTAGGAATGGACGCTTTATTGGGGGTGAAAGCCTTTGATTTAGATCGCGCTTTAGAAATTGACCCGAATTTCTTAGGTGAAGATGCTCACGTACATGATGAAAGCGTCTATTCTGTGGCTTTGGTGGAACAAGGTGCAGTAGATGGACAAAAATTAAACAATTGGCTTTCAGAGTTATTACGTACTCAAGGACCAGATATCTTCCGGATGAAAGGCATTTTGAATATCGCTGGGGAAGATAATCGATTTGTGTTCCAAGGAGTGCATATGTTGTTTGATGGTAAAGGCGATCGCCCTTGGAAACCCAACGAAACCCGCAAAAACGAACTTGTCTTCATCGGTCGCAATCTTGATGAAGCCAAACTTAGAGAAAATTTCCGTGCTTGTCTGACTTAAACCAAGAGGAGTGGGAGAGGGGGGGAAAGGGAGAGGGGGGGACAGGGAGGACAACGAAAAATTTCTTTTTTACTCCCCCCACTCCCGTACAGACGCGATTAATCGCGTCTCTACTCCCCACTCCCCCACTGCCCCACTGCCCCACTCCCCCCCTCCTCTACAATGAACCCCCTAACCGCCAATTCCAAAGAATTCGACCAGCACTTTTCCGGGACGCTTTCAGATTATGTGACAGCCATCGCTTGGTCGCCAAATAATACAACTTTAGCTGCAACGTCCGCTGCTGGGGAAGTTGCGCTTTGGCAAGATGGCGAATTAACAACTTTGCAAAGTGGTAATGGTGAATCAGTAAACTGTGTAGCCTTTTCACCAGATGGGCAATTTTTAGCCGTTGGGGGACAGGATGGAAGAGTGAAAATTTGGCGGGAAAGTGAGTTAATTGCTACTTTGGAAAATGCCCCCGCTTGGGTTGATAAGCTGGCTTGGAGTCATACCAGCAATCTGTTAGCTTTTAGTTTGGGGCGTTACGTGCAAGTATGGGATGCCGATACTCGTGAAATTGTCGTTACGCTAAATTTTGAAAATTCCTCAGTATTAGCTATCGATTGGCGAAGTGATGGAGAATACTTAGCCGTAAGCGGTTATCACGGTGTCAAAGTATGGAATTCTCAAGATTGGGATGAGGAACCATACGTTTTGGATATGCCTACAGTCAGTGTAGCTATGGCTTGGTCGCCTGAAGGTAGATTTTTGGCTTCTGGCAATATGGATCGCAGCGTCACTGTATTGGAATGGGATAATCCCGATCCGTGGGTAATGCGTGGTTTTCCTGGTAAAATTCGCCATTTGGCATGGTCAGAAGCTACCACCAAAGTAGGTGCGCCGATTCTCGCTTCTTCCAGCGTTGAAGGTATTGTCGCGTGGGAAAAGCTAGAGGATGAATCTTTGGGATGGGAAGCGACAGTATTAACAAATCATGTGGATGTAATTCAGGCGATCGCCTTTGCACCGAAAAGCTTTACTCTCGCTTCCGCTGCTAGTGATGGCTGGTTGTGTTTGTGGAATAAAGCCAAGCAAGTCTCGCAAGTTCTCACAGGTGCATCAGCAGGCTTTTCTTGTCTAGCTTGGCATCCTCAAGGCAAATTACTTGCTGCTGGTGGCGACAATGGCGAATTATTCGTTTGGTCAAAAGTTACGCGGGGTCAAGGATTCGGGCAAAGTTAAGTGGACTGGGGACTGGGGACTAGTCAAATAATGCTACAAGGTACTTTGCCTCAGCCTCAATAAGCCAAACAAGCAACATTCACGTTTCTCAGTTGATTGTAAACAATTTATTAGGATATGCTGTATCTGCAACACCCTCTGTAATCTATAAATGATGAAGATAGCTAAACTGATTTTGCTCGCCTTTCCTGTAGTTTTAGCATCAACATTGATGCTAGCTAATCCTGCCGCTGCATCCATTGTGAATGCACCTACTAAAGCCCAGGTTATTTTGGTATCTACACAACCAATTTCCCAATCGCTGACACCAAAGTTAACTCAAGAATCTGATCCTATCAAAGATCAACTTGGTTGTAATTGCGCTAGTTGCGTTAAACCTAATTCTCAGATACTGCAAGGTAAGCTACCATTTGCAGGCATTTAAAAAGTTATAAGTTATGCAGTAGGGGTACAGCGCACCGCTGTGCCCCTATTAATTTTGCTTCGATGTGAATCCCACTGCTACAATTTCCAACAGATGCCTGACTTGGTTTGTAAAATCAACTTGTATGAGTAATACGCGCCAAATCACCACATTCCCAACATTAGCTGTGTTATTTCAGTCAATTTGGGATTTTTGCGCCACATTAGCTTTATTCAGCATAATTGCTGTTTGAAGGAACGGGAATAGAAGCTTTACACGCCTTCATTATCTTATTCTCACCCTCACCCTCAGCTAAGATTTTGCAAGTGCGTTAACGCTTCGCTATTTGACAACCAAGTCCTGAAAATGCTGGGATTTCACTTCACGTTCATGATAAAGATTATCGTTATTGTAGCGCAGAGAGGAGTTAGTGATGTCAAAAAACATATCATCAAATAATTCCTTGCGACTTGCTCTTGTTGCTCTAGCGATTGGATTGGCTAGCTGTAATCAAAATACAAACACCGCTTTCACGCAAACCACTACCAGAAATAATAATTTGCCTAAGGTAGTAACAACTACAAACGTCCTCTGTGATTTCACTAGACAAGTGGCGGGAAACTCAGTTAATCTGACCTGCTTGATTCCCCCTGGGGCAGATCCGCACGTTTATCAACCTAAGCAGGAAGACCGGGAAGCGATGCAGACGGCTTCCCTTATTTTATATAACGGCTACAATCTGGAACCGAGTTTGATTAGATTGATTAAAGCTAGTAAAAACCGTACACCGAAAATTGCTGTAGGTCAAGTTGCGGTTCCCAAACCACAGCAGTTTCAGCAAAATAGCAAGATAAACGATCCTCATGTTTGGCATAATGTGAAGAATGCGATCGCAATGGTGGATGTCATCAGCCGCAACCTAGAGAAAGTCTCACCAGAAAACGCAACGCTTTATAGCAGTAATGCGCGTCAAATCAAAAGTGAGCTAACTCAGCTCGATAGTTGGGTTAAGTCAAGGATTACAACTATACCCGCCAATCAACGTCAATTAGTTACAATCCATGATGCAATGGGTTATTATGCTTCTTCTTACGGTCTTTCACTAAAAGGCACTTTGTCAGGCATCACCACCGAAAAAAAACCTACAGATGCACGTGTCAAAAGCTTAGTGAATAATATCAAGCAAGCGAGAGTGCCGACAATTTTTCCCGAAACAACAATTAACCCCAACTTAATTCAGTCTGTAGCAAGACAAGCGAGAGTAAAAGTTTCCCAAAGAGAACTTTTTACCGATGGTTTGGGTGAACCAGGAAGCGAGGGGGAAACCTACCAGAAAATGATGACTGCAAATACCCGCACAATTGTCGAAGGTTTGGGAGGTACTTATCTCATATTTGTACCGAAAACTAGGAACTAGGCAATGGGGCATTGGGCATTGGGCATGGGGCATTGGGAAAAAAGAATTATTATTTTGCTTCCCCTGCTCAAGAACAGCCTCCCCTGCCCCCCTGCCCCCCTTTCCCCCTCAACAAAATTGCCCCATACCCAATTTTCAACGCTTCGGTTGCGGGTTCTCTAGAGGTGGCGGAATTGGGGGAACATTAATAGGTTGTGGGGGTTGTTGTGGGGCTAGTGTTGGGGTAGCAGGAGCTGGTGGAGGAGAATTCGTAGTTGTAGAATTTCGTCCAAAAAATAGTAGCTCTCGCGCAGTTTTAAAGTAAGTTGCCCAAACTTGTGGATCGGGGCGATTTCGCCATTGGGGGCGACTAACTTCTAATGCCAAAACTGGAGCGATCGCACCATAATTTTGGGCGGATACAACTACGGAAACGTCTGTAACTAAAATATCTTGGTCAAAGCTGCGTTGAGCAGCTGCCCTAGCCACTGCTTCTGCCCTCCGTAATATGGTTTCGTAGTTTTCTTCTGGGAAGGTGTCAATCGCTAAGTCCACTCTTGCGGTATAAGCTTGCACACTCTGGGGTGCGATCGCTTCACACACAAGCCACGCCGGAATCGCAGTCCCAAGCAAAACAATTAAAGGAACTATCCGGATTTCTTTGGCAATTTGGCTAATAACTTGAAAGGGAATGATGAATGATAGTTGGTGAGCAACACTTCTGCTCATAACTTTATGCTCCTTACTGATGATCTGTAATTTGAAATAACCCAAAGTATTTTTACTGAGAAAATGTAATAAAAATTACCTATAATCAGAAGACTCATTCAGAATCACCTCGACTATATGACATAGGTTAGCCTTGTTTTTTCAGCAAAGCCAACCGCAATTTTATGCAAGTAAACAATAACACTGAAAAGCGCGATGGCAAATCATTGGGCGATCGCTATAGGCATCAATCAATATCAATTCTTTCAACCATTAAGTTGCGCGCAAGCAGATGCGGAGGCGCTGTTAGATTTTTTCGTTGCACAAGCAGGTTTTTCATCGCAACAGTGTCTGTTGATGACAGATACTTCAGCACCTATTGGTAATAGATCTACCTATCCCAGCAAAGAAAATATTCTCGTTTTGCTTGAGGATTTGGTAGCCAAATTTTGGCAACCGCAAGACTATGTATGGTTATTCTTTAGCGGTTATGGAGTTAATTACAACGGCAACGATTATTTGATGCCAGTAGAAGGAAATCCGGCTCAGGTGCTTCATACTGGCATTCAAGTGCGATCGCTGATGCAGAGTCTGCAATTTGCTAACTTGAATGTTGTGCTAGTGTTCGATATGAACCGCACTTTTGGCGCACAAGGCAATGCTGCCGTTGGGCAAGAAACTTTAGACCTAGCGCAAGAACTACAAATAGCCACAATTCTTTCTTGCCAACCAGAACAATTCTCTTACGAAAGTAGCGAACTAGGTCACGGAATTTTTACCGAAGCGCTTTTAGCAGCTTTGCATTCCGGTCATGGTAGCAGCTTGGCAGAATTAGGAAGTTATTTGAGCGTCCGCACGCCAGAATTTTCTCAACACTACTGGCGTCCGACACAAAACCCTGTTGTGATTATTCCATCAAAGCTGCAACAGATCTTACCTTACCAGGCACAGACAAGCGACAGTGACGAAGCCTCAATTTTTCCCACAGAAGAAATTTTTGCTGTTGCGGTTGCAGCTCCCTCGCTCCAAGAAAATTCTTTTAAAGATAGAGATTCGGCTCAATTACAACAAGTTCCACTTGAGCAGCCAACGTGGGGAGAAACCCCAACCATAACTTCTATATCTCGTAGCTTCGGAGGAGGTCAAGCAACTTCAGAAAATATTTCTACTCTAGATTCGCCACAGATGACTACAGGTAGAAGATTTATTCCTTCACCTCCACCTCAACCCTACGTCTCTCAATTATCCCCTTCTCAAAGAACGAACTTTCCCCAAAAAAGGCGGAGGTATGCTCGATTGTGGAAACAGCTTGTATTGTGGGGTGTCGGCACCACCATGCTACTAAGTTCAATCGTGCTAGTTTGTGTTCGCAATAAACCAGGATTTAGATTTGCGGAAATATTGCCAAAAGCAACTAAGACTGCGACTAGTGATATAAACGTCGTCAAGACACCAGATGTCCGCTCTATCTCCGAGACAATCCCACCAGTTGAACCAAAAAATCAACCAAACTCGCAAACAGGCTTTATTTCTAAGTCGCAACAGCGAAACCAAGCTGTATTAGACTTGGCGAAAATGTCGCTCAGACAAACTCAAGCTAGCGACTTAAGAATGGCGATTCTGACTGCTCGGAAAATCAAAGCTGGTGAACCGCTCTACGAGCAAGCTCAGGAGAATATTAAGATTTGGAGCCAGATGATTTTAGATTTAGCAGAGGGTCGCGCCAAGCAAAAACAATATGCCAGTGCGATCGCCGCAGCTGCATTAATCACCAAAAGCGAGCCGTTTTATCCCAAGGCTGAAGCTGCAATTAATCAATGGCGATTAGAAGCAAAGCAGTATGTAAGTAATAGCACACTTTTAGACGCAGCTAATGGCTTAATTCAGCCCGGACAGGCATCTACTTATAATCGGGCGATCGAAGTAGCAAAGAAAGTATCACCCGGTCAACCAGGCTTCGATGAAGCACAAAAATCAATGAATAAATGGAGCCAAATAATTTTATCTCTCGCCAAAAAGCGTGCTGCTAGGGGCGAATTCAAAGCCGCAATTGAAACCGCTACTTTAGTTCCAGAGGTAACAGCTCCTTACGAAGAAGCTCAAACAGCAATTCAAAAATGGCAAAAAAAATAGTTGCGCTTTATTGCCCTTAGGCTGGAAGCCTAGGGCTATAGGAACAAAGCCCACCTTCGTGGGCTAATTAAGCTTATTATTATGGAGAAATGCGATTAGGAGCTAAGAGTTATGAGTGTTTATTCACTCCTAACTCCTAACTCCTAACTCCTAATTCCTAACTTTATTAGCAATACTGTGATATGTCCTCGCCGCAATCATCGGCTAGATAGCACAGCGCTCGAAAGCGTAATCCAACCACTTCTTCGTATAAGGGGTTGAGCTTACACATTGGTGGGATATGAAACAGGGTTTTGCCGAATAATTTCACATCGCGCTCAAAGGGACATTGAGCAGGAATCAATTTGCACAAGCGGTGAGCAAAAGTGCGATCGCTTACTTTAATATTGTCTATCCAAAGCCGCAGCGGTTGAAGAATATCACGGTCAGGCTCTGAGGAACGACTGTACAGCGCGGTTACATTAGTGTCAGATGCATTTGCGGGATTTAACGATACCCAGCTTGCTAAAAAAATCTTTGGCGTGGTACTATGAAATACCTTCATGGTTCGCTCCTCTGTGTTTGTGAGGGTCACAGAACTTTACGATGACTCTCTACAAGGTGTAAATGACTTTAATAAGATAATCGTGTTTTGACTTCGACACACTCTGATGTTTAGGTAGCTACTAGAATCAGAATCTATTTGTTACTACGTCAAGTTAACCGCACTTTTCCCAGAACTGGAAGTCTACTAGTCCTATCTTGTTGATAACTTGACATAGTTTAAATTTTAATAAAGACATCTGCCTTTGGACAGGTTTTATTGTAACATTTACAAAAGTTAATGCAAGTTGCTTGTGCCAGTATTTTTACTGGGCATTGGGCAATTTTGTTGAGGGGGAAAGGTTCAAGGGGAAAGGGAAAGGAATTAATTTTTCATCTCCCCCTGCCTCCCCTGCTTCCCCTGCTCAAGAAAGCTTCCCCTGCCTCCCCTGCTCAAGAAAGCTCTCCCTTGTACCCTTGTCTCCCATTCGATAGTCCTGAATTCCCACTCTCTTGTTCCCAGTCTTCGGTAAAAAAGTGATTGTCGTTGAATATGGAACTTATGGCGTATTAGGGTTGACTTACTTAGGGTTAGCGTTGGGTAGCCTACCTGGGTTACGGATGAACCGCGCGACGATCGCTTTAGTTGGATCTGCCTTTCTAATTGCTTTGGGTGTAGTGACTTTACACCAAGCATGGGAAGCAATTGATCCTAAAACCATCGTGTTTCTGTTGAGCATGATGGTAATCAACGCTAATTTATCCTATGCAGGATTTTTCCCACGAGCGCTATCACTTCTGTTAAGTTACGCCCAAAGTCCTCTAGGTGTATTAATAGCCTTAACTTTTGGCAGTGGTATCCTCTCCGCGATTTTTCTCAATGACACGGTAGCGCTGATTTTTACACCATTAACATTGAGCTTGACTCAAGCTTTGGGTTTAAATCCGATTCCTTATTTACTAGCTGTTGCGGGAGCAACTAATATTGGCTCGGTAGCAACCTTAAGCGGAAATCCGCAAAATATATTGATTGGCTCGTTTTCAGGTATTGATTACCTAGACTTTTTACGGGCACTAACTCCAATTGCTCTGATTGGCTTGATAATTCAAATAGGATTGCTGTGGTTGCTTTATCCAGATGTGCGTTCACGGAGTGTGCCGCAGGTATCGCTTCAAGCGTGCAATCATTTATTCACCACAAAAACACGCATATTCAAACCGCTATATCAAAAAACTTTAATAGTCACCACCGGATTACTCATTGCCTTTGTTGCCGGCTTACCGCTCGCAGAATCTGCCTTAGTCGCTGCTAGCTTATTGCTAATTACTCGCCGAGTCAAACCCCAACGCATCCTCAAAAAAGTAGATTGGAATCTGTTGGTAATGTTTTCTGGACTCTTCATCTTGACAAGAGTGACGCAAAAGTTAAATTTATTGCAGCCGTTTACCCATGCAATCAACTCTGCTGCTTCTTTGTTAGGGGTGACAGCTATCTTGTCTAATTTGATTTCTAATGTTCCAGCGGTACTTTTATTGCAACCGTTGATTTTTAAAGGTGATACACATTCCTGGCTGTTACTAGCAGCTGGATCAACCTTGGCTGGTAATTTGACTTTGTTTGGTTCGGTTGCAAATCTAATAGTCGCGGAAGCCGCAAGCGAGTTGGGTTACAAACTGACTTTTTGGGAGCATTTGCGCTTTGGGACGCCGCTGACTGTGTGTACTTTACTTCTGGTTTATCTGTGGGTTCACTGAATTTGTACGAACTAAAGGGAAGTGCTGTTGCTTGTGCTTCGGTAAATCTCACACCAAAACGCAAAGACGCAAAGAAAAACTTTGCGTCTTTGCGACGGACACGTTGCTTAACGGGGGAACCCCCGCACGCAAGTGTCCTCGTCTTTGCGTGAGCCTTTTCTCTTAACTTCCTACGAAGCGACTTGAGCAGTAGTGCGAGTCCGACGCCTTCTGCCATCGGTGGCAACTTTCACAGGAGGCTCATCAGGAACTTGCATCAACAAAGTTACAGATGGTTGACATTGCAGTTCTTTACGGATGGATCGTTGCAATTCGCGCTCTAACATGCCTTGCAATCCACCCAAGTCCATCTCTGATTGCTCGCTTTCAAAGCCAGAATTGGTAAATTCAGACCAACGCACGCTGAGGATTTCTTCAATCCGCTGTTGCACCCACTTTTGCAGGAGCGATCGCTCTATACTTGTCACTACCCCGCGCAGGTGAATTTCAGGTTTTGCCATCAGCTTGCCATGCCAATCAATAGCCGCAGCGATGGTGACGATACCTTCTGAAGCCATGCGTTGCCGTTCTTGCAAGACTTTGGCGCTGACCATGCCAGAACTAGAAGTATCCACCAACTCTATACCAGAGGGCACTTTACCAGCAACACTCATAGAATTTTCAGTTAATTCTATTACGTCGCCATTCTGTATAATCACCATATTCTCTGCCGGAATGCCGACACTTTGAGCCGTCTGGGAGTGCTTCACCAGCATTCGATGTTCGCCGTGAATTGGCAAGAAGAATTTCGGTCGAGTCAATGCCATCATCAGCTTTTGGTCTTCTTGACAGCCGTGACCGGAAACGTGTATTCCTTTTTCTCTACCGTAAATTACATTTGCGCCCTGGATCATCAACTTATCGATGATGTTGACGACAGCGATCGTATTTCCGGGAATCGGGTTAGCAGAGAATACTACTGTATCGCCTTGTCGGATTCTAATGTGCGGGTGTTCTTTGTTAGCAATCCGTGTCATTGCTGACATTGGTTCACCCTGAGAACCAGTAGTCAAAATCAATACTCTATCTTCTGGTAAATTCCGAACAGCGTGTAACGGCTGCAAAAGATTATCTTCACACTTGATGTAACCAAGATTACGCGCATGGGCAATCAAATTCAGCATTGAACGCCCGACAACCGCCACGACTCGGTTATACTTCTGCGCTAGCTGTAAAGTCATGTTGATGCGATGCACACTCGAAGCGAAGGTGGTCACGAACATTCGCCCAGGTGTTTGCATGAAGATGCGCTCTAGGTTGGGATAAACTGAACGTTCTGAAGGGGTAAATCCGGGTACTTCTGAGTTGGTTGAGTCACTCATCAGGCAAAGTACGCCTTTTTCGCCGTGTTCGGCTAACCTTTGCAAGTCGAAATGTTCACCATCGACTGGGGTGTGGTCAAATTTAAAGTCGCCTGTGTGAATGATTACACCAACGGGTGTGTTAATCGCCACAGTAAAACTATCGGCGATAGAGTGAGTATTACGGATATACTCAACTACAAATGATTTGCCAAACCGCACAACATCACGAGGTCTGACTGTTCTCAATTCAGTGCGATCGCGTACACCAGCTTCTTCTAATTTACCTTCTAGCATTGCCAGTGCTAGTCTCGGACCATAAATGACCGGAATGTCAAATTGCTTCAGGTGAAAAGCGATACCGCCGATATGGTCTTCATGACCGTGGGTAACGATCATACCTTTAATTTTGTGGCGATTTTCCCGTAGATAAGTTGTATCTGGGAGAACAATATTTACTCCATGCATCGCCTTTGTCGGGAAAGCCAAACCTGCATCTAAGAGGATAATTTCGTCCTCATACTCGAAAACACAGGTATTTTTACCAATTTCATGTAAGCCGCCCAATGGAATGATTTTTAGGGCGGAGTTAGCTTCGTTTTTAGCCATTTTCTCCTGGATTGTTGTTGTAAGGTTAATAAGTTGTAAGTAAGCTGTCTTCTATTACAGGCAACAGTATTTGTGTTTTATGTCACTTTTAAAGAGCGTGAATTTTTAATTGAGATGTAACTGTTGTTCAATAAAATCGACTTTATTAGGTCAAATTTCATACTATTATCGTTAGTCTTAGCACAGGCTTGTTTGTGCAAGCTGGTTAAAATTAGGTCTTTTTCTGAATAACTGCAAAAGTCAAAATTTGCTTCTTTATCATCAAGTTTGTGCTTGACTTAAATTAAGTTCCTGAAGAACTGTCTTTAATTTTTGAGTAACTTCTGCGTCGGCTTCACAGAGCGGTAGACGAGTTGAACCTACCTCCCAACCTTGAAGTTGCAAAGCTTTCTTAAGTGGAATGGGATTTGTAGTGGTAAATAAAGCTTTAAACAACGGAAATAGTTGCAAATGAATCTCAGTAGCAACTTCAGTTTTCCCCGTTGAAAAGGCTTGGATCATCTGCTGTAGTTGGGTTCCTACCAGATGACTCGCCACACTGACTACTCCCTTTGCCCCGATCGCTAACAAAGGCAAAGTTAGGGAATCATCTCCAGAGTAAATCTGAAATTCTTTCGGTGTCAAGCGGCGAATTTCACTTGCTTGGTCTATATTACCACTAGCTTCTTTGATGCCGACAATGTTGTTTACCTCGGCTAAACCTGCTACTGTTTCTGCACTGAGGTTTTGACCAGTACGACCTGGGACATTGTATAACAACATCGGCAGGTCGGGACAGGCTTGAGCGATCGCCTGAAAGTGCGCTTTTAGTCCGGCTTGCGGTGGTTTGTTGTAATAAGGTACAACTTGTAAAGATCCATCTACTCCTATTTTAGCGGCTTTTTGAGTAGCAGCGATCGCTTCTTTGGTGGAATTAGAACCACATCCTGCCATCACTTTCGCTTTTCCTGCCACTGCTTCGGACACCACAACAAATAACTGATATTCTTCTTCCCAAGTAAGAGAAGGGGATTCTCCAGTTGTTCCGCATACCACCAGTGTATCTGTACCGTTTTTCGCTAGATGTGCTGCAAGTTCGGCGGCTACATCATAGTTAACACTACCGTCTGCTTTAAACGGCGTAATCATCGCGGTTAAAACTCTACCAAAATCTACCACCCTCTTTTCACTCCTCATTACATGGATGCTATTTTTTTCTATCTTGGTGGCTTTCTCTTGTCATAACTGATCTGCAAATTGCTATGAGAGCGGGATTCGCACATTTACATTTATTTTTCTGTATCTTAGTTAGCAATTTTTACAAATTTTATTTACTTTTTTTTGCTAACTAGAAACGTAACTTGCCATCGGTTTGAGTAGATTCTTTTCTACTAACAACTCAGCAATTTGCACTGCATTTAACGCCGCACCTTTGCGAATTTGATCCCCACACAGCCACAGTTCTAATCCGCACGCATGAGATATATCCTGACGAATTCTCCCAACTAAAACATCATCTTGTCCGCTAGCTTCAATTGGCATGGGAAAATGATTCGTTTCCCAATTTTCTACCAATTTTATACCAGGCGAATTACTTAAAATTTCTCTAGCTGATTCCACAGCAAAAGGTGTGGCGAATTCTAAATTAATTGCTTCGGAGTGAGCCCGAAGTACGGGAACCCGTACACAAGTTGCGGTAATTCTTATATCTTGATTTCCAAATATTTTTCGGGTTTCATTAACCATTTTCATTTCTTCCTCGCAGTATCCCAAATCATTCAATGGGGAATTATGCGGAAATAAATTAAATGCTAACGGGTAAGGAAATACTTCGGCTACTGGTTTTTCTCCTTGTAAAATGGCGCTTGTTTGGGTTGTTACTTCTGCCATTGCTTTGGCACCCGCGCCACTTGCAGATTGATAAGTTGCAGCGACAATGCGCTGTACAGGCTTAACTTGATGCAATGGATATACTGCTAACGCCATTAAAATTGTCGTACAGTTGGGGTTAGCAATAATGCCTTGATGGTTAGCTGCGGCTTGAGGATTTACCTCTGGAACTACCAAAGGTACTTCTGGATTCATCCGAAAAGCGCTGGAATTATCAATTACCACCGCACCCGCTGCGACAGCTTTTGATGCCCAAACTTTGGATATCGAACCTCCGGCACTAGCCAGCACAATATCTACATTATCAAAAGAGCGATCGCTTACTGCCTCTATTATTAAATTTTCCCCTTTAAACGGCAGAATCTGCCCTGCACTACGAGCGGATGCTAATAACTTTAAATTAGAAACCGGAAAATTACGGCTTTCTAACAATTGCAGTAATTCTTTGCCAACTGCACCAGTTGCTCCTAAAATAGCTACACTATAGCATTTAGACAAATTTGCTTCCTCCTGACTTCATAAGTATTTGTAATTTCTTGTTGGTCAAATCCCCAATTTACCCATATTTAATTATCAATCTTCTGATATAAAATAAATCTGAATAGTTCACTTAGGTATCTTTTAATCTAATACATTATTTATTTTATTGGTCATTTTAAGTAATGTTGCAATTTCTAATAATTACTATTTTAAATTTTACCAATTGAAAATAAATATTATATAACAAACTGTCAGATTTAGGGCTTAAACAAGTTTGATGTATGCACTCTTGTTGCCCTAGAAGCCGGATGGCGATCGCCTTAATCTTCCATTCTGTGTAAAGTAGGTTGCCAGCATGATGGATATACTATGATGCAAATGGACGTTTTTGAGCTAGACCTCAAGGCAGCTAGCGTTTGAGGCAAAAAGCAAAAAAGTACGAACAGCTGGTTGAGAACCAGAATATCACGGTGTAAGCCCCAGAGCGAAAAATGAATTTGGGGATTGGGCATCGTCAAAGTGGGCATCGGGCATAGAAAGAATCTCATTCCTAATTTTAAATTGCCATTGCCCATTCCCCATTGCCGAGTCCCCAAGTAAAGTTATTGCGCTAAAGTCTTAAGTGCTTTGGGATTAGCAGTAAACTGGATCTCTGCTGAAGGGCATCCATTTTTCAATCTAGACGCTCTACTCGTATGCGTCTCTAGTCCACTCAGAGTAAAAATAGCAGACAACACAGACGAAGCATGAAAGTAACCCAGGAAAAACTTCCCGCTAGCCAAATAGGGCTGGAAATAGAGATTACGCCAGAAATGACTAAGCAAACTTACGAAAAGGTCATTAAGAACTTCACTAAAGATGCTAATATTCCTGGGTTTCGCAAAGGCAAGGTGCCTCGCCCCATATTGCTACAGCGTATCGGTACAGCTAGAGTTAAGGCAGCAGCGCTGGAAGAATTAATTCAAGATGGTATCGAGAAAGCGGTAAAACAAGAAAATATTCAGGCGATCGGACAACCGCGACTGCGATCGTCGTTTGAGGAATTGATTAATAATTATGAACCGGGCAAAGCTCTGATATTTTCCGCCGGTGTAGATGTAGAACCGGAAGTGAATCTGGTTAAGTATACCGAATTTGAAGTTAAAGCTGAAGAAGTAAAATCCGATCCAGAGAAAGTGGATACAGTCCTAGAGAGCGAACGTCAGGAAATGGGAACATTAATTCCTGTGGAAGGACGTGCAGCGCAAATCGGCGATGTGGCTGTGGTCGATTTTAAAGGTGTGTACTTCAAAGGAGAAGACGAAACCGCAGAACCTGAGCCAATTCCTGGCGGTGAAGCCGAAGATTTTCAAGTAGAGTTGCAGGAAGACAAGTTTATTCCCGGTTTTGTGACGGGGATGGTAGGGATGAATCCTGGCGAAACTAAAGAAATTTCCGCTCAGTTTCCCGATCCCTATGCGAACGAAGAATTAGCCGGAAAAGCTGCCAAATTCACGGTAACCCTTAAAGAAATCAAGGAAAAAGAGCTACCGGAATTAAATGATGATTTTGCTCAAGAAATGAGCGATTTTGATACGTTAGCCGAATTGCGTGCTTCTTTAGAAGAGCGATATGAAAAAGAGGCTGCTACCAAAACAAAAGCGAATAAGCAGGAAGCTTTATTAGCAGAACTGCTCAAGCACGTTGAAGTAGACTTACCAGAAACGATGATTGAGCAAGAAGTCGATCAGATGCTAACGCAAACGGCGATGCGACTTTCTCAACAGGGGTTGGATGTCAAGAAGCTGTTTACCCAAGATATTATTCCTCAGTTGCGAGAGCGATCGCGCCCAGAAGCAATTGAACGCTTAAAGCGATCGCTTGCACTCATCGAAATCGGTAAACGCGAGTCTATTGAAGTCACACCCGAAGAACTCGAAGCTAGAGTCACAGAACTCATGCAAGAGTACGCCGATCAAGACGTTGATCCCGAAAGACTCCGCGCAGTAGTCGAAAATGAACTCTCAACCGAAAAAATCGTCGATTGGCTGATAGAACACTCATCAGTTGAACTTGTACCTGAAGGTTCTCTGACTCCTCAAGAAGAAGCAGAATCACCTTTGTCAGAAGATACAGATGCACCTGAGATAGAGGAAGAAAAGGGCGAATCTACTCCAGAATTAACCCAGGGAGAGTAGAAAACAAGGAGGACAAGGAGGACAAGGAGATTCTGACTCCTGACTCCTGACTCCTGACTCCTGACTCCTCTGCTTTCAGAAAACTTAAATGAATAACTACCCAGATTACCGCCTTAGCTTGATAGTGTGTAACACGAGAGCTATTTATATAAGGCATAATGGTTAACACATAGCTAAAATACAAATCAAATTGCCTCTCAAAGCCAGCAAAAGCTGCTTTAATCTTTGTCCTAATTATTCTCAAACGTTCTTTTATGCTTATATCGCAGTCGGGAAATGACCCAATCAACAGTTTGGGTCTAAGACAAATTAACTCTCAAAGCAGCCCTAGCAACATCGTCCCGATGGTGGTAGAGCAATCTGGTATGGGAGAACGGGCTTTCGACATCTTCTCCCGCTTGCTGCGAGAGCGGATTATCTTTTTGGGAACGCCAATCGACGATATTGTTGCTAACTCAATTGTTGCTCAGTTGTTGTTTTTGGATGCCGAAGACTCAGAAAAAGACATCCAACTATACATTAATTCTCCGGGCGGCTCGGTCTACGCGGGTATGGCAATCTATGATACAATACAACAAATTCGCCCGGATGTTGTCACTATTTGTTTTGGATTAGCTGCGAGCATGGGGGCGTTTCTGCTGACTGCTGGAACCGCTGGTAAGCGCATGTCTTTACCGGATTCCCGGATTATGATTCACCAACCGCTCGGTGGCGCTCAAGGACAAGCAATTGACATAGAAATTCAGGCAAGAGAAATTCTTTACATTAAGTCGAAGTTGAATCAGTTATTGTCTGAGCATACTGGTCAACCTTTAGAAAGAATCGAGGCTGATACCGAGCGCGACTTCTTCATGTCGGCAGAAGAAGCGAAAAACTACGGTTTGATCGATCAAGTTATTTCCAGACAAAATCTACCCACCGCTGGGGAAAACGTCACTAGTGTGAAATAAGAGGCTGGTATGTCTAAGTACGACTCCCATTTAAAATGTTCATTTTGTGGCAAGTCTCAAGAGCAGGTGCGTAAATTAATCGCTGGACCAGGAGTCTACATCTGCGATGAATGCGTTGACTTGTGTAATGAAATACTAGATGAGGAGTTACTCGACACGAATGGTGCGGCAACACCACCAGCCGCACCCCGGTCAGAACCGCCTCAAAAACGTCGCGCTCGCTCTAACAGTATCTCATTTAATCAGATACCCAAGCCACAAGATATTAAAAAATATCTCGACGAACACGTCATAGGTCAAGACGAAGCCAAGAAAGTGCTGTCAGTCGCGGTTTACAATCATTACAAACGGTTGGCGATCATTCAGTCTAAAGGCAGTGGCAAAGCTGGGGCAGATGATGCTGTAGAGTTGCAAAAGTCCAACATTTTGCTAATGGGACCGACAGGTTGCGGTAAAACGCTTTTAGCACAAACTTTGGCGAAAATCTTAGATGTACCCTTTGCCGTGGCTGATGCCACAACGCTGACGGAAGCGGGGTATGTAGGAGAAGATGTAGAAAATATCTTGCTGCGACTATTGCAAGTAGCAGATTTGGATGTGGAAGAAGCCCAAAGAGGGATAATCTACATCGACGAAATAGACAAGATTGCTCGCAAAAGCGAGAACCCCTCGATTACGCGGGATGTTTCTGGCGAAGGCGTGCAGCAAGCTTTGCTGAAGATGTTAGAAGGAACGATCGCCAACGTACCACCCCAAGGAGGACGCAAGCATCCGTATCAAGACTGCATCCAAATTGATACAAGTAACATCCTGTTCATCTGTGGTGGCGCTTTTGTCGGTCTGGAAAAAGTTGTAGATCACAGAGTTGGCAAAAAGTCAATGGGCTTTGTCCAACCCGGAGAAGGTGTATCGAAAGAGAAGCGGGTGGCAGATACTCTGCGCCATCTAGAACCAGATGACCTAGTGAAGTTTGGGATGATTCCCGAATTCATTGGACGCATACCAATGGTGGCAGTAGTAGATCCGTTGGATGAAGAAGCACTGATGGCGATTATGACCGAACCGCGTAGTGCCTTGGTGAAGCAGTACCAAAAACTGCTGAAGATGGATAACGTGCAGCTAGACTTTAAACCAGATGCCTTAAAGGCGATCGCTCAAGAAGCCTATCGCCGCAAAACAGGTGCTAGGGCGCTGCGCGGTATTATTGAAGAACTGATGCTGGATGTAATGTACGAGTTACCCTCTCGTAAAGATGTAACTCGCTGTTCAGTAACGCGGGAGATGGTAGAGAAGCGATCAACAGCCGAATTGCTGATGCATCCCTCCTCACTACCCAAGCCAGAATCAGCTTAAAAAAAGATCAAGGATGAAGGATGAATGATAAAATCTAATCTTTCATCCTTTGAGTTTTACAGTTGACACTTAGTTTAGATGCCTTACATTAGCGTTCGGGGTGTTGAGCACTATTACGAGTGGATAAAAAAATTATCTGCTTCCCAGGTGAAACCAGTGATGGTTTTTGTTCATGGTTGGGCAGGTTCAGCTAAATATTGGCAAAGCACCGCTCATGCTTTATCAGATAAATTTGATTGTTTACTCTACGATTTGCGCGGTTTTGGGCGTTCCGAGGGACAACCAATTGTAGCCAAAGCAAGTGAATCTGTGGTTGAGTCAGTTGAGTCGCAGTCAGTAGAAGAAGAATCGCAGGCGATCGCTGAGTTAACCTATGAATTAGAAGAATATGCTGACGACTTGAAAGTGTTGCTAGATAAGTTGCAGCTACAGCGCGTTTATATTAATGCTCATTCAATGGGCGCGTCAATTGCTACTTTGTTTCTTAACCGCTACCCCCAACAAGTAGAACGAGCAATTTTGACTTGTAGCGGCATTTTTGAGTACGATGAAAAAGCATTTGCAGCCTTTCATAAATTCGGTGGCTACGTTGTTAAATTCCGTCCCAAATGGTTAGGAAAAATACCATTTGTTGACCGAATGTTTATGGCACGATTTCTACATCGTTCCATACCAGCGGCAGAGCGTCAGGCTTTTTTGCAAGATTTTTTGGTAGCAGATTACGATGCTGCCTTAGGCACAATTTTTACTTCTGTAAGTAAAGCCGCATCTGAGTTAATGCCCGATGAATTCACGAAAGTGACAGTTCCTACCTTGCTTGTGGCGGGAGAGTATGACAAGATTATTCCCGCTAAGATGGGGCATCAAGCAGCGGCATTAAACGATAAAGTTGAGTATGCCATGATTAAGCGTACTGCTCATTTCCCGATGTTGGAAGACGCACCAACTTATTTACAGGTGGTGCGAGACTTTTTGAATTAGTTAGTTGATAGTTGATAGTTGATAGTTGATAATTGTGAGTTGATAATTGATAGTTGTTTTTCCACTACCTACGCTCCCACTAATTACTAACTACTAACTATCCAGAGATTACCCCAGACCTAGCTCTCTTTTAAGCAAGTTAATCGATTTAGTACCAATGTAATTTTCGCTGCGAATCAGTTTAGGTGGACGAATAATGTCCTCTTGAGCGGCTTGTACTGCGGCTTGTACTGCGGAAAAACTGACTTGATCGCTGCTAAAAATCACTTCGGCACGTTTAACGAGCGCTTGAAGTTTGTAGCCATCTTTTGGTTGAGAAGTCATCACCAGTAGTTCATCACCCCGGAAGCCGTGAATTAGTACTTCTGTGGCGCGGAGAATGCCAGAACTGAGGCTGACTATGCCCACACAACTGTCTTTTGGTAAGTTTCTCACTAAATTCATTTCTTTCGCATAGTCGTAGATATCAAGAGGAATCACTCTCACAGTTTTGGGAGCGGCGATCGCTTCTACTTCCCCAATGAAATACCGACTTGTTACCACGGTGGCAGAAGAAGTTTGATCTAGCACAGTAATTAATTCTTCCATTGCTACCAACTGTACTGGTATTTTTAGTGATTGTTCCAATTCATACATCATTAACTCGCCAGCACCAATGTCTTGAGCTGGAGCCGCTACCAGTACCCGCGCACTACAACGCAAGCGCCAGTCAATTTCTGCCAAGAATATCTCACGAGCTTGATTGAGCGAGCAGCCTTGGGAGAGTAATTCATCGAGTGCTTGTTGGACAACTTTGTATGCTTCGGGATGTTCTTTAAGAATTGGGGATTTTAGCCGACTTCCACCTTCATGACCTTGAGCGCGGACATAAATTCCAGAACCGGCAAGACTTTCGACAAATCCTTCTTGTTCCAGCTGGCGGTAAACTTTACTGATCGTATTGCGATGTAACCCCGTCTGCATTGCCAGCGCTCGTGTGCTTGGTAATTTATATCCAGGTGGATATTGCCGAGAAGCGATAGCAAACCGGATTTGATTAAACAGTTGGTTTGATGCGGGTATTTCACTGTCTGGCTGAATACGGAATTGAATCATCACCAAACCTCCATCATGTGCTACTAGTGGTATGCGACCAGCTGCATATGCTACTTGTCAAATATTTTATTGATACATGGAATTGATAGGCATGGCAATTTCTTATGCAGTCGTTTTTGCTTATTGGTGAGCAGTCCGTTGGTGCGTCCGTGCGTTGGTGTTCGCGTAGCGTCTCTATGAGAAAGAGGCAGCGCGGTCTTCTCCCTCATAGAGAGGCGCTTCGCCAAGGGGAGCCACTGCGAAGAACGCGGGTTTCCCGGCACTCACGCACCTGCCGTCGGCTCTGCCGGCTTGTTCGCGTAGCGTCTCGGACAGGAGAAGGAACTGCGAACCTGGAGGGTAATTTGATTTGAGATCAAGTTGAGATCCTGGCATAGTTATATCTGATAATTACAAGGCATGAGTAAAAATAATTATGACTCTTCAAGCAATCGATACCAAAACGGTTAAGCTTTCGCAAGACAATCTAGAAATACAAGCTTACCTGGCACAGCCACAAGAACCCGGTTCCTACCCAGGCGTTATCGTTTTGCAAGAAATTTTTGGTGTCAACGCCCATATTCGCGAAGTTACAGAACGTATCGCGAAAGAAGGATATGTAGCGATCGCACCAGCTATTTTTGAACGTATCGCCCCCGGTTTTGAAACTGGTTATACCCCAGAAGCTATTGAAACTGGCAGAAACTATGCCATGCAAACCAAAGCATCAGAGTTATTAAGCGATATTCAGACGGCGATTAATTACCTCAAAAGCCTCCCCCAAGTGAAAAAAGATGGTTTTGGCTGTATTGGCTTTTGTTTTGGCGGTCATGTAGCATATCTCACCTCCAGTTTACCAGATATCAAAGCTACCGCTTCATTCTACGGCGCAGGCATCACCGTTCGCACACCAGGAGGCGGCGCTCCCACCCTCACCCTCACTCCAGATATTAAAGGCACATTATATGCCTTCTTTGGCATAGAAGATGCGAGCATTCCCCAAGAGCAAGTCAATGAGATTGAGGCAGAGTTAGAAAAATATAAAATCGAGCATCGTGTGTTTCGCTACGATGGAGCTGACCACGGATTTTTCTGTGACCATCGCGCCAGCTATAATCCTAAAGCTGCGGCTGATGCTTGGGAGCAGGTGAAACAACTGTTTAACAGCCAGTTGGCGGTGTAGAAAGAAACGCCTTGCAATTGCTAAAAACTAGCACAGGCTCGGATCGCTCACATCGAACCGCCTGACTGCACGCATAACCACTACTGAGGTGTTAAGTGGACGTTGTTTGGCGGTTAATAAAACTCCAGTGGCATCAGCTCAATATAGCAATTTATCTTCAAAGATCATGAATTCCGAAGCGAACCTCTCTCAAAAAGCCAACTCGTCGTTCACAATGGACGATTTTGCCAAAGCACTGGAAAAACACGACTATCAGTTTCAAAAGGGACAGGTGGTACACGGTAAGGTGTTCCAACTTGACCATGATGGAGCATATGTCGATATTGGCGGCAAATCGTCAGCTTTTATTCCCCTCGATGAGGCTTCTTTGAGAGCAGTAACCAATTTGTCGGAGGTGTTGCCGCTACAAGAAGAACTGGAATTTATAATTATCCGAGAACAGGATGCAGAAGGTCAAGTTACCCTGTCTCGCAAACAGCTGGAAATTAAGCACATCTGGGAACGACTGGTGCAAATGCAGGAAAATACCCAGACGGTACAAGTGCGGGTAATGGGTGTGAATAAAGGTGGTGTGACGGTTGATCTGCTAGGTTTGCGGGGATTTATTCCGCGATCGCACTTGGTTGAGCGTGATAATTTAGAAGCTCTTAAAGGTCAAACTCTGACTACTGGCTTTTTAGAAATTGATCGCAATAATAATAAGCTCATACTTTCTCAGCGCTTGGCGACTCGTTCTGCTGGCTTCAGTCTGTTGGCTTTAGGTCAGTTGGTGGAAGGTAAAGTTACTGGGATCAAGCCTTTTGGTGTGTTTGTTGATTTGTCAGGTATTAGCGCTTTACTCCACATCAAGCAGGTGAGCCAGAAATTTATTGAAAATCTAGAAAAAGTCTTTCAAGTTGGTCAGCAGATTAAAGCTGTAATTATTGACTTGGATGAAGGTAAAGGTCGCGTTGCTCTTTCGACTAGGGTTTTGGAAAATTTCCCAGGCGAAATTCTGGAGAATATGGACGAAGTAATGGCTTCAGCCGAAGCGCGTGCGAATCGAGCGTCGAATAAAGCTGAAGGAAGCTAGTTAATAGTTGTTAGTTGTTAGTTGTTAGTTGTTTTTCTACTAACTATTAACCACTAACCACTAACCACTTATTTTGTTGACGATAGCTGTCTCGCAGTTCCTGCAATCTTTGTTCATTAAAAGCAAATTTAATTAACGCGACCAATTTGCCCCAAGTGTACAACACCAATTCTGAGGGTGCTTGCCAAAATTCGTTTTTCAAAAATTTCACCCACAACTCAGGCGCTTTGCTTCTTTGACCCGGTTCATTTTGCTTTTTCCAGCGCTTGCGCCATTTGATGAAGTCGGCGGCTGTGGGTGGCTCTACTCCCACAATTGGTGGGAAATCAGCGTAGCTGACAAATTTACTCACACCTTTGGCGTGGACGTAAACTATATATCGCCAGCATTCCACTACATAAATATCTTCAAAGTTGATGTTAAACATGATTGTCACCGCCTCTTCTGTGACAAATCGCGAGATGAAGTGGCGAATGGACGATTTGTGTACTATTTTTGATTCACGGATGACGAGCGCTTTTGGCTTCAGGGATGATAACATAAAAAGTATCTGCAACCGGATATTTATGTAAAAGGTATCTGCAACCGGATATCTGTATAAAAAGTATCTGCGACCAGAATTGAGCGAAAATTATATCCGTTTTATTGGATATTGTTTTTGCTTGTATGCGATCGCCTTCTCAGTTTCCTACGCCGGAGGGCGATCATTTTATACTATATAATTATTAAAGACTGATATAAATCATTTGTCAAGTAAACTATGGGAATGATTAGGCTGCGGGTTCGAGAGTTTGCTGCACAGAAGGGTTGGACGATAAAAGAAGTATCTGACCGTTCAGGCGTGGTCTACAGCACTCTGAGAACATATGCGCGATCGCCTGGATTAGAAACTGTTGACTTCACAGCCATCCAGAAGTTAGCCCGCACGTTTGATGTGATGATTGAGGACTTAGTGGAGGTAGTACGGGAGTAGGCAACTTAAGTGAATCTACATATTATTCCCAGCATTGCACTACATAAATATCTTCATGCGGTAATGTTAAACATGATTGTCACCGCTTCTTCTGTGACAAATCGCCAGTTAAAGTGGCTAATACGCTATTTGTGAACTATTTTTGATTCACGGATGACGATCGCTTTTGGTTTGAGTGATGATAACATAAAGTAAACCTGATGTTGTAATGAGATATCTCTTGATTTCAAGGATTCTCGTTTGACTAAATATGGTTTTGATTTCCGGGCGATCGCTATAAGCGTTTCCTACGCCAAAGGGCGATCGTTTTATAGCATAGTCATATCATACGACTAGATATAGTCAATTGTCAATAGGGAATGGGAGTAATTAGGCTACGGATTAGGGAACTTGCTGCTGAAAAAGGCTGGACAATCAAGGAAGTGTCAGATCGTTCCGGCGTGGTGTACAGTACTTTAAGAACCTATGCCCGTTCGCCTGGGATGTCAATGGTTGACTTTACTGCAATCCAAAAATTAGCCCGCGTCTTTGATGTGATGATTGAGGATTTAGTTGAAGTAATCGAGGAGTAAGCGATCAGCATTTAAATTCAGGACAAGAGCGGAACCTCAAAGTTGTTGAACGAGACAACATCGTAAGAAGTAGCTGCTAAAGTTTTAACAAGCTTTTGATCAAGAGTTAGCAAAGTAACATCAACTTGCAGTGAAAGCGCAACATAAGAAGCATCATAAGCCGAAATCCCATGAGCCAAGGCAATATTTACAGCATCAGCCATTAAATCAGCAGTGGAAATGACACGCAACGGAAAAGCTTTGAGACTAGCTAAATCTGCTGGGACATCAGCAACAGCATAAAGTCCAGCACGGACATACTTCCAAAGGATGTTGCCACACTCAATGTAAAATAAATCTGGCACAAAGATTTCTGTTTGCGGATTGCTCAGGTGAGCAAACAGTTGATTAACTTTAGGGGTTAGCGGGTCAGGGATGAATTGCTTAATGCCTACACTAGCATCCACGACGCACCTAAAAGGAGTAGTCATCTATCGCGGTCTTCGCGGATCATAGCAGTGCTATCGAGCCATTCGATATCAGTCCGACGATTCTCACGACGTTGACGAATTTCCTCTAAAACTTTTGGGACATTTTGTCGCTTTTGTTCTTCTGTTTCTTGTGCTTGAGTTGTTAAGACTTGTTCTAACAAAGTGATAACTTGGGCATTTATTGAACGATGTTGAGATGCGGCTAACTCTTGCAGCTTTGCATACAAATCATCAGGTAAATTTCTTACATAAAGGGTAGCCATCGCTTTACCTCCAAGCAGGATTTATCCTTAATGCTAGCATAATGCAAGCTTGGAGGAGAGAGGCGATCGCATTGTCTCGGTTAGGCGATCGCTAAATTGTTTGTTGAGTGTGAATTACATAGACTGTGCGAAGTTGCCGCTAGCATCGGCTAAAATTAATTTCAAAGTTTCCCAGCCAGGTTTTGCATAGTATTCAATTGTCTCACGCAACATTGCTCCTAGTTCAGATACAGATATCTCCTTACCCTCAAGTTGTTTTTGCTTGTAAATTTTAAGTACATGAATATAAGCAAGACCGATTATAAGTGTATGCACTACTGCTGATGAGCCGGCAATTGCTCCTCCAAAAACTGGAATTTCAGCAGGGAATTCTTTAACTACAGAATCTATCCATTCGGTAAAGTTGCTTAGAGGATGTTTTAAAATCTCTTTGACAGAATTAAGACTTAAAATCTCCTCTACACCAAATTCAAGGCTCATTCCACTTGCTGCATAGAACAAGGTAGTGATAAATACTGAATCAACTGGTAATTCAAATAAATTCGATATGTGAGCAAGCATTGCCATCTGAACTGTTACGGTACTTATTTTTGAGCCGATAAAGGGAATTGGAACTAGAGAAGAACCTAAAAACGCACTTGGTAAATAGGCATGAATTAGCCAAAAGGTTGCTTTATGTGGTTTGCTGCTAATGGCATTTATGAATGCAACTTTAGCCACCTCAGGAAGTAGTTCAGCGGTTTTATTAACTAAATTTTCCAAACCATGTGCTTTCACTGTGTAGTTATGAGCAATTCGCTCCGGTTCTGCCAAAACAGGAATTATCTCACACACTGGTAGCTTTCTTAAGCAATTTAATAAATCTATGTTGGGTTCTGTGAAGGCTTTAGTCAAGACAACAATAACAGATAAGCCTTTATTGCTTAGTTCTTTAAGCCAGTCTTCTTCAACTTTTTCAATTTTATCGCCTGCATTATTTATACAGTACCAAATAACGTGAATGTGTTCTTTTAGTGGAAGTTTTTTCTTAACATCAATTAGTTGGTAAACATCTTTTTTAACTTGTGTATTATGGTCAAAAAAGATTTTTCTTATCGGGTTACTGCTAGAAAGTTCAAGCCCAGGAGAGTCGTAAACTGTAACGGGACAACTTTCTCTGGTGTACTGTTGAATCTTTTGAGTAACTGGTTTACCCGCTCCCGCTTCTGCTAGACGCTCTCCAAAAATGGCATTGATTAATGTACTTTTTCCAACACCAGATTTTCCAATCACCAAAATATTACATTGTCCCCTTAAGATTGGAGCTTTTGTATAGGCTTCACTAAAAGCATTAAAAAAGTCGTTGTTACTAGTCATTGCAAATTAATCCTATATTACGCTATCAAGGCTTCAACCATGTGAAATGAGTACATTTGGTTAATGTACTTGTATACAACATTAATTTTTAATTAATGTAATGAGAATCGTAGTATTACTCAAATTATTTATCCCGTACTTGCGGCATCAAATTAAGGCTTGCTTCATCGAGCGTATAATATAGAAAAACCCTTACTCTTGAAGGGTTTTATCTAATTTATTTGTTTTATTAAAGACGTAAATTAAAAATAATAAATCTAATTTTTTACAAAGCAGAATATTCCGTTACGGAAATTACTTAGAAGAATGATTTAAATAGTAACTAGAGTAAATGCAATAATTTATAAGCCTGTTTCTGTCCAATAAACTTTCACTTTGGGAGTCCAAACTTTCTGCGTACTTCCTGCACATAAGTTACTTTACCACCTTTGCTATCTGCCAGCCCAGCTTGAACAGTTTGCCGGACATAAATTTGATACATCAAATCGTCCCATGTGGAGTTTTCTGGCAATCTGTCAATTAATTTACGGGCTTCTTCCTTAATGTTTTGCATCACTGCTTCAAATACTGTTTGTGCATCCATTTGCATATATTGTTGTAAATGCAAAATCTGGCGTTGTATTTTGTGACAACGCACTATTACACAATTCAGTTCACTCAACAAAGCATATTAGAGACTGAAAAATCCCTTTATTTTCACTCTCTAACAAATAATTCAACGGAGAGGGTGAGATTCGAACTCACGGAACCTTTCGGCTCACTCGATTTCAAGTCGAGCGCATTCGACCACTCTGCCACCTCTCCAGATAAACTGTCAGCTAATAATCAAGCTGACCTATCATACTATATATCATCATCTACGCAGTTTGCACTACTTGATTGGATTGCTCATATAAAATTTCTTCTGAAGCGACGGTGAAATCTTTGCCAACCCAAACTAGGGAGACTTGCGAAACAACACCCGCTTCTAAGGTGACAATCGAGAAATTACGCAGTGTATCGCTATTATTTTGCACAATCCTCGGCACACTCGCTGCATTCAAGTAAATCGTGTTTTCTGTGGCTACAACCGACTTTCGCAACATCTTCTTTGTGTGTCGCAAGCTGTGGTGCATATGACCAAATGTTACTAAGGGAATGCTTTTACCAGAAGCGCGAACAGAAGCGATCGCCTCGGTAAAATCTGGATCGCCAAAGTCTCCACCTTTTGGTTCCCAATCTTTACCACAAGGATCTTCAGGACGATCGCCTAAACCAACTGGTCCGTTGTGACCGATAAAAATAATTGTCTCATAAGCCGCGCTGTTTCCTGCCGCCACAATGCGATCGCTAGATTCGGCAAAACTCGTTACTGCATACCTTTCTTCGTAAAAATCATTATATTTCCACTGCGGTCCACCCCAGCTAAAGGGACGACTCCCCACCACAGATAAATGTAGTTCGGGAAAATCAAGCTTGCTGTAACCTACATGAGTTTCACCCAACAAATCGAGTTGTTGCTGTACCCAGTCTTCGGTTTTGCGATCATAGGGACACTTTCTGCGTCCCCAATCTGTAGCGGAGTACCATGCATCGTGGTTTCCCATCACCGCTGCTTTGGGGATGTCAAGGGATGCGATCGCTTTCACCACATCTACCGACTCATTGCCAAAATCCCCCACAAACAGCACTAAGTCAATACCCAGATGTTTCAGCGCAATGCCATCTTCCTCTTCCCATTGGTCGTGAATATCTCCGACTACAGCTATTTTCACCATTCTTGTTTTTTTCTGACTGCTCATGCCATCTTCCTTGCCATCTTCTTCAAGCATAGGAAACTCAAGCTTATTTTGACACAATCCCAAAGAAGGAGGATTAACCACCTTCTATTTTTGGTAAAAACTACTATAATTGATTCCACAAGACAAATATTAGCATCTCCTAGCAACTCCTAACTGTGTTTACCACTGCACTTGCTCAACGAGACAACACCCAACTGGGTGCATTACCACGCGATTTATTTGCAGCGATTGAGACTCTCAAAAAAGAACTCAACGCGGTTATTCTGGGACATTATTATCAAGAGCCAGATATTCAGGATATCGCAGACTTTATTGGAGATTCACTACAACTGGCAAATGCAGCAGCTAAAACCAATGCTGATGTAATTGTCTTTGCTGGTGTTCACTTCATGGCAGAAACAGCAAAGATTCTCAATCCTGACAAATTGGTACTTTTACCAGATTTGACTGCTGGTTGTTCTTTAGCAGATAGTTGTCCTCCGCAGGATTTTGCAGAGTTTAAAGCCGCTCATCCAGGACATTTGGTGATTTCCTACATCAACTGTTCCGCCGAAATTAAGGCGATGAGCGATATTATCTGCACTAGTTCCAACGCTGTGAAGATAGTGCAGCAGATACCGAAAGAGCAACCGATTATTTTTGCTCCCGATCGCAATTTAGGGCGGTATGTAATGGAACAAACAAAGCGAGACTTGGTACTGTGGCAAGGAAGCTGTATTGTGCATGAAACCTTCTCTGAGAAGAAGATGGTGCAGTTAAAAATAGCACATCCACAAGCGGAGGCGATCGCACACCCAGAATGCGAAACTTCAGTATTGCGCCACGCCAGCTTTATTGGCTCTACAGCGGCTTTACTCAAATATTGTCAAGAAAGCCCAACAAAAGAATTCATCGTGGCTACAGAGCCAGGAATCATTCACCAAATGCAAAAATTAGCACCGCACAAACGCTTTATTCCCGCACCGCCGATGAATAATTGTAATTGTAACGAGTGTCCGTTTATGCGGTTGAATACGCTGGAGAAGTTGTATTTGGCGATGAAAAATAGGACGCCGGAAATTACGATGTCTGAAGAGATACGGTTAGCAGCGTTGCGTCCGATGCAGCGGATGTTAGAGATGAGCGTTTAGATATTTGTGGAGACGCGATCGCTCGCGTCTCTACAGGAAATTAATTGTAGTCTTATTATTGTTCGATCTTTCCCTACAAATCTTTGTCCTCAAACACCTGTAGGAACTCATCTAGCTTCAATATCCTGATTTGATTAAGACGTGAGCGATCGTGTTTTTAAAGTAATTAATTATACAAATATTTGAAAGAGTATAGTTTATTAACTTTTGACTTTGCGCCACGCAGCGTTGATACGTAGCCTATCAGGCATGATTTCAATTAGACCTTTATTTCTCAACCTATCAAAAATTTGATTCATTACAGAACCTGATTCAATTCCAGTAATTTCCCGCCCTATTTTATTGGTTATTTCTTCGTGGTCTGCGAGATACTCCATCACTAATTGCTCATACTTCGGATAGAAATCATAGATTGTAGGCAAATCCTCTGCTGGATTATTTACCTCTTGAACTTTACGCCATGCCGCTTTAGTTTTTGCTCTTCCAGGTACAGGCTCCAAAAGCCTCCTATCTCTCAACCTATAAAACGCTTCCTTAATTGTTCCTTCCGAACGAATTCCGGTATGCTTCCGTGCAATCTTATTAGTAATCTCCTCATGAGTATCTAAATACTCCATTATTGTCGCTTCTACTGATGCAAGAGGTTCATGCTTGATATTTACAAGTACAGATGTATCTTTTTCATAAATATCAGGCGGCTTTAATCTTAATTTAGCCATTGCTTGAAAGGCGGTATTTAATCCTTCTCCAACATCTTTATTAGGAGCATTTGGAAATTTATTAATAATACGAACAATAGCTCCATTTCTCGCATATTGTTCTTTTAAAATATTCTGCACCGTCACATGACCAGGTAATTTTCCTGGACTTTCAATCTCAATTCTATTATCAAAAACACGAATATGAACATCAGATAATATGCTGTAGTCTCTGTGTATCACAGAATTAGTTATAATTTCATGAATAGCTTCTTCTGGATAAATAATAGATTCCAAACCTTTTTCTCCAAATTTGGGAATATCTTCTACTATCTCTATTGTTTTAGCTACTGCTTGTTCAATTTGGTGAGATAAGCAGCCTTCAATTGTTATTGGGTCAAAAGCAAGAGTATCCCTAGTTCCTTCGATATCTTTTGTTTTATATCGATATATTTTAACCCCACATCGCTTGGGAAGAATAGCTTGAGGTTCATCAGCGAACAATAGAACGCCGGCAACTGTCGCTTTACTATGTTGAATTAATTGCTGCTTTTTAAGCCATGTTTCTGCTTCGGTAGATGGAACAACAGCATTAATAAATTGAGTCATTGGTTTTGAAGTTGTAATTAACTCCAAATCTACATCAATTGTTCTTCGCTCAAATGACTCGATACCTTTATCAAGTTTTAGTCTCTCTAGCGCTTCTTGCGTTTTAATAGGTAAAGTTTGTGCGCCACGTCTTATATAAACAGTTCCATCGGAACTTTTGACAATTTCTCGTGACTTGTGAATAGTTAGTTGTAAAACTAGTCCAGAAGCTGCTTCAGTATCGAGATCGAGAAATGTATATAAATAATTCTCCCCAAGAGGAAAAAGCTGCTCAAATATTTGGATATGTCCATTTGCTGACTCTTGATCTGCGAACCCTCTCCAAAATCTTTTTTTTTGACTTTCTGTGGTATCTTCATCAATGCCAATGTAAATTTCTCCACCATTGGCATTTGCGAATCCAGAAATGAATTTACTTACTTTGGCTGGTTGTATATCTACCGACTTTAAGTCCAGAAAGTGACCTTCTTGAGCTTGAAGTAACTTATTTAACTGGTCAGTAGTTATCTTAACTACTTCGATTGACATAGGGTAGTTTTCTTACTTTTTCTCTTATTTTATACTACCGTAATAAAAACAAGCTTGTAGCCTGTAGTTTATCTAGAGCGAAGCAAAACCCAACCTACGATTCAAATTTTATATAAATTGCAATATGCGCCAGTTGTGTCTGTGAGGAGTGCGATCGCCTTCATCCAAACACCAAACAATTGTTATCTAGATTTTCTTCTGGAACAGGCAAACCGTCTTCTTCCAAAGCAGCAATGTATCCTGTTATAGCCTCCTTAATATTTGACAGTGCTTCCTGTTTTGTTTTACCCTGGCTAACACATCCCTTCAAGCTTGGGCATTGCACAACCCAATAGTTATCCTCATCTTTGTACATAATTACTTGCCTCATCTCTTGCTATAAATCCTCAAACTACGGTATTTTGCTATATGTAGTAAACTTTATCTTGTCGGTTGGACTTACAGAAAAAACCCAACCGATATTTACCGTCAACTTGCCTTTAGGTCGGTTAAAAGAGCGAGTCAAAGAGCGAACCCTCAGCCTTGTAAACTACAATATGTTTATGAAATCGGCTGTTATTGGCACAAAGGCAATATGATATCACCACATTTACTAGAAATAGAGCGTTCAATTTGTACTTTGTCTTTAGAAGAACAAGAATGGCTTCTAGAACGCATTAAAAGACAAGTGCAAGAAAAGAAGCTAACAGCATATAAATTTATTGATAAAAAATATATGAACGAACAGGTAGCGGCAATGGCTAACGATTTAGATACACAAACAGAAATTGTTGACATCAACAAGGAATTTCCTGTCACTGAAATGGATGGTCTAGAAAAACTGTGAGCAGTGTTAAATTTCGAGAATCACCGTTAAGTCTTGCAGGTAATACAGATGACACAAGAATTAAGCGAACTAAGAAATAGTATCCTGGAAGGAAGATACGCAGATGCTTTGGTGATTGTTGATGAATTAGAGGGCATGAGTAAACAAGGTATTCTGCGTAATATCCAATTTTATTTAAACATTCTCTTGATTCATTTGATCAAAAACCAACTAGAACAGAGATTAACTGGTTCTTGGGTAAATTCTATTCGCAATTCAATCAAAGAAATTAGAAAGTTAAATATTAAATCCAATAAAACATCTTACTACATTAATAAACATGAATGGGAAACGTTCATAGAAGAAGAAGTAATTGAAGATGCTGTAGCTGATGCAAGTCTGGAAGTTTTTAACGGAAAATATACTCGCTCTCAACTATCAACAATACTGGATAGAAAGCAGATTTTAACTACAACAACTACGTTTCTGGCTTTAACATATACTTATTCGGCAAAAGAATTACCAGCGATTATGGATGATTATCTAGCTCAATTAGCTGGTGGGGAAGATTGGATAAATAGGAAAAGTTAAAAGAGCGATCGCTTCAATCATCACTCCAAGTTTGATAAATATCTGCGATCGCCACGCGCAGACAAAGCCAAAGTACGCAAAAATAAAAAAATAGACACCCTGATAAAACAACAATGACCGAAGCAAAACCGACGCGCACAGCACGACGAGGAAGAATATTCCCCGAAATTCAGTGGACGGAAGAACAGAAAGCCAAACGACAAGCTGAACGTGAGGCATTTTATCAACGCTGTAAACCGATTTTTGACAAGGTTCAACCAGAGTTAATCAAAACTCACTACAACTGGTACATAACTGTTGAACCGAACAGTGGAGATTATTTCATTGATAAAGATGAAATTGCTGTTATGAATATGTGTCGTCAAAAGCACCCTAACGCTCCTTTTTATCTCTTCCAGATTAATGAGACTGGGGTATCTGGAACAATATGATTGAGGGTTGGTTTGGTGAAAGGGACGAGTTATTGTTCGAGATTGAACTGATTACTGCTGATGAATTAGAACTGCCAATTGATGTAATGCTAGATACAGGCTTCTCTGGCTGGCTGGTAATTGATGAACAAGACTTACAAGGGCTTGATTGGACTTGTGTTGGCGAACGAGATATGCGAATGGCAAGAGGAGAAGTTAAATTTGATATCTATGCTGGGAAAGTCCGAATTGATGAAAATGAATTTGACATTCCCGTTCATGTAGGACAAGGAGTGTCAGAAGTTTTACTTGGTCGTCAGTGGTTGAAAACTCGTCGCTTGTTAGTAGATATGGCTTCAGGAGTGTTAACCTTAGGAAATTAATTGTACTATGCGTAGCAAACTTGAGTCAGATAGCTATTTTTCAGACAAGGCTTGTCAATCTCACATCCAACATCGATAATCTAAAGTGATATGAGGAGTCGGAAAATGAAGCATCTTCCGTATTTAGTGTCAGTAGTTCTGGCTAGTTCATTTGTGAGTTTTGCCCAACCAGCACAAGCTCAAGTAGCTTATGGTAGCTATGTCGGTGTCGGTCCGACTGTTGGTCTTTCAGACGGTGGTCAAATTGGCGGAGTTCTTGCTGTCCGCTACAAGCTTCTGGAAAGTCCAGTTTCTTTTCGTGCCCAAGCTTTAATTGGTCAAAGTACAGCGGTTGTGCCCACTGTTTCCTACGACGTGCCCTTAAATTGGCAAACTGACGCCTATTTGGGTGCTGGTTTGGTCTTGGCTGGTGGTGATACACCTTCACCTGTGGGTAATAAAATCAGCTTTGCTTTGCAACCGGGAGTTGATTACGTCGTACCGAATAGTAACACGGTGATTTTTGGTAACGCCATCATTGCCTTTGATGCTTACCGCGATGGGGGTGGCACTGCTCTGTCAGTACAAGGTGGTGTCGGTTTAAGATTCTAAGTAGTCAAAATACGTAAATGATTACATTCCCAAGTTTTTATGAAACGTGGGATTTTTGCTTGACAGTCAGTTCGTGATTGTGGTTTGCTACATACGGTGTGATGGCAAATTTTTCTTTAGAGTCAAAAAGGCGATCGCTAATTGAATTGACGAATCTTTTGAGAAACAAGAAACGACAGGCAATTTTTTCGGTTCGGCGAAAGCCACAAATATTTTGAGCGAATTTATAAACTGCTCTTGAACTATTTGCCTTAAAATCAGGAAAGATAGTTAAAGCTTTTTCTAAGAATTCTAAATATTGTGAATAGTCAATAAATAAAGATTCTCGAGCCAATTCAAAACAACATCTAGCTAAAGCATAGCGATACTTCATCGAAAGTTTGTTCAACTGTAATAGTTTTTTTTCTGCCTTATCTAATACTAAATAGTGGCTTTTCACCCATAGGCTTTTAGAAGAACTAGAAACTGTTACATTACCGTATCGTCTATAAATTGAATAGCAACCTGGTTGATATACAACTTTGGCATCATTGATTACCACTGATATGAAAAAATCTCTATCTTGTGCAGCAAGTAAAGTTTCATCCCATCCACCACTATTCATTACTGCGCTTCTTTTATAAAGTAAAGAAGCAACAGCTGTCCACCAATTTGCTAGTAATGACTCTAAGATATCTGGTTGTGCTTTAGAAACCTCTATTTTATCCAAAAAACTTGTTCCGTTAGGCAAATGGCGTTTATGTCTCCAATCACCATAAACAACATCTGCGCCAGTTTCCTCTAGAAAACGGACTTGCCTTTCTATTTTTTCAGGTAAAATGTAGTCATCCGCATCTAGGTACTGAATATACTCTCCTGTTGATAAAATAAAGCCTCTATTTCTGGCATGATTTCCTCCTATATGAGGCAGACTTTCCCAGATAATTTTATTTCCATAACTTTTGATAATTTCTAAAGAATTGTCAGTTGAGCCATCATCAATTACAATAATTTCGATGTTTGCATAAGTTTGTTGCAAGCAACTATCAATTGCTTCTGCTAACCATCTTTCTGCATTAAAGCAGGGTATTATTACTGAAACAAGTTTTTGCATCTGTATTTCCTTCAATGTGATTATAAAACTAGTTTGAACAACAATTGCAATAATGTTGTTGATTGTAGATGCTATGTGTCAAATTACCCTGCTAAGTTAAATATTATGGCTTTTATTCGACTAACAATTTTTTCAATAAACTTTGATGACATTGTGGGACAAATTGATTAAATGTGTGAAACGGAGCTATTTGCATTGCCCAGCATAAGTTGAACAAAGCAGCACGACGTTGACCGAGCTCGTAGGATTTTAGGGCATGGTCGTAGACAAAACTCGCGAACATCTTTGGATGCGCTTTAAAAATAGATTCGTGCTTACGCACAAGGCGTTGAAAGCTTTCTTGACGCAGCGTTACATCCCGTGAGACTCGCACCCCGTCGTGGGCAGTAAGTTGGTAAGTAACGACGGGTAAACCGAGAATCGAGCAAACCGGGTTGAGCCGCAAAAACAGTTCGGAGTGAACGCGAGAGCGAAATTTCTCGTCCCAACCATTGATTTGGTGAAGCACTTCGCGCTCCACAACCAGCGTTTGTTTAGTGTTGTAGGAATAACCCGGTTCAATTTCCTCTAAGGGACTTCCAAAGAATAAAATATTCCAAAAAAAACAAAAGACAGCATCTTTATAAGAATGATAATCATTAGGAGGGGGGAGAAAGGGGTTGCCGACGGCAACCCCTTTCTCCCCCCTCAATT
>JAHHID010000043.1 GCA_019359015.1 Spirirestis rafaelensis WJT71-NPBG6 | reverse complement strand
AATTGAGCCCTGCTGGTCTTGGCTAAAAAGTCGTATCCGCAAGCAACTGGAGCATTTCCCTACCTTGCGGGCAGCGATGGAGCATATTCTGAATTTAGCGTCCTAACCAACCTAGCGGTTGCTATATTAGTCCTCATTGGAGTGAAGCGACTCCAAAACCCCACTGCGGATCATGAGTTGGGGCCACATCAATAAGAAAAAGCCCATCCAAGTTAATATAGGCACTGAGACGAGAACTGTTAACCAGATAATTTTAAATACTATCCAGCTACCACTAATTAGGGTTAGACCTGTTAAAAGTATAGACCAAGGTTGACACCACCAAGGTTTGTAGTTCCAAGGGCTGATAGGCTTTTGTTTAGACATTTAGTGTTATGTATGGCAATGAAAATAGTCTTTTTACAGAATAACCCGGTAAGCGTAAAGCGGCGATCGCTCAACTGTTAGAATCCAGCGAGTTTAAAGTCAAGCGTCTACCTGCGGTTAAGGATAAGCAGAATAACACGATTCGCGTTGGACAGGCAACTAAAGTTACTTTGACTCAGTTAGAAGAGGCGATCGTCCAATTATTTATTTTTTAATGCTTGCTGGATGCCTTGCAACGGTGTGGCGATAAACTCTGCTTGGTGCTGACGATGCGGGCAGATTTTTTTGGCAAGTGTGCGCTTTGTGATTTGAGAAGTGCGTAGACGCAATGCGGTTGGTCGTAGACATCGCTCTTTAGTTAACCAAGAGTTCAGGCGATCGCTTGCTGGAATGTTAGGATCGGGAGCAATGCGAGGTGGAAAATAGATGAAAGCGATTGAAGTTACTGGCAAGATTGACCAAGAGGGAAATCTGGTTCTGGATGAACCAATTCAGGGAACGACTTATCCTCATCAGGTTCGCGTGATTGTGTTGGTTCCAGAAGAGGCAGAAGCAGAAGAGATTGACCCTGATGATACACCCATTGAGGAGATTAAAGCCAGCTTGAGAAGAGCTTTACATCAGGCAAAAACCGGGCAAACTAGACCAATTAGTGAGCTATGGGATAGGATTGATGCAGAGTGATAATGCGGTTTCAGTTCGATTTTCTGATGAGTTTGAAGAGGAACTTTACAGACTATCAAAGAGATTTCGCAATATTCGCTCTGATATTCAACCGATTATCGAGCAATTACAACAAGGAAATATTTTAGGAGATAGAATTGGGGGTATTGGTGAGGAATATATTGTTTATAAGCTGAGGGTTCGTAACACTAACATCCAAAAAGGTAAGAGTGCTGGATACCGACTGATTTATCAGCTTGAGTCACCTATAATTATTTTATTACTAACAATTTCTTCTAAGTCTGACCGAGAAGATATCGGTGTAAACGAAATCCGAGATATCGTGGCTGATTTTTATGGTGAGGAAGGTTAAAACTGCCACGATATTATGCGTAGACGCTCTTAGCGGCTTGTCGTAGACATCGCCTTCACGATACAATAATTGGCGGTAACATTTCTAAAACCACAATCTGCAAATCTGCAAACTGTAAAGGCGAAATTCTTGCATCTTCACCCAAAATCACTTTGCTTTGATAGCCTTCTTCATTCGGTTCTCGAAAGACATACAATTGACGATTAATTACATCTAGCACCCAATAATCTGCAATTCCCGCTTGTGCGTAAGCTTTACCTTTAGTTTCGCTGTCAAATTTCAAGCTGCTATCGGCTACTTCAATGATTAAATAAACCTCGCTGGGGGTAGGATGATGGTCTGCATAGTCGAGTGGGTCTATTTGCACAACTGCAACATCTGGTTCTGGTTCTGAGCGCTCGTTGAGTGTTATCGGGTCTTGAATTGATATCGAAGCTTGATTTCCCAAACACTTGTGCAGTAACTTAGCTATTCTTCTCACTGCCGAACTATGCGCTGTACCTTTTGCACTCATCCAGATAATCTTCCCTTCTAACAGTTCCACTCGCTCATCTTCATCCAAAATCCCAGTCTCAGCCATGCGGTGGTAGTCCGCAACTGTCCACAAGCGAAGATTTAAGCTGGTATCTGTATTCTGCATGGCTTGTGTATTAAGTGTGGAGATTATTGAGGTTAGGAAGACTCTTATTATTTAATATCGTAGCATTTCTCAGTTATTGACATAATTTATATTTTGTGCTGCAAGTTCTGAAAAAGAAGCGATCGCCCGCATTCTTTAAAGGTTTGCTTATCGCTTGTGATTTCATGGAAAATGCGATCAGTCTCTTGTGTTGATATGGAATTGGCGATCAGTTTTAAGCTTCTACAACTTGAATTTCATCGAGCTTGCTAATCACCACATCCGCACCTTGAACATTCTCTGATTTACCAATCCAAGTAATACCAATGCAACCTGCGGCTTTAGCATTATGCGCCATTTGCATATCACCCACAGCATCACCTACCATCAAGGTAGCACTCGGTTCTACTCCCAAGGCTTGGCAAGCTTGTAAAAATAATATTGGATCTGGTTTACCCGGACCTTCATCCACTCCCATTTCCAATTGAATGTAATCGCTCAATTGGTGATGCTTGACAAATGCGTTAACTTCTGCGGTTGTTGCCGCTGAGAGTATACCGAGTTTCAATCCAGTTTCTGACAAACATTTTAATACTTCTAAACTACCAACAAATAGCGGTGAAGAAGTTTCGCCGATGTATTTTTCCGCTTCATCTAAGGCTTGACGGGCGATTTTGAGCGATTCAAACCAACTTTTTCCTGTTTCGGCGATATATGCGGCAGCGGCAACTTCTGTTTCACGACGACTCGCTACGGCAATTAAACCCGCAGGATCTAGACTTGAGCCATTAATCCCAAATGCCATTAACAATGGTTCAGAAGTTCCGGGAATTTGAGCATCTATCATTCTTGCTGCTTTTTGTGCAAGCGATCGCAAATACGCTTCTGAATCTTCCAGAGTACCGTTTTTGTCAAACAAAATCGCCTGGATATTCGCAAACGTCATGTTTTTACACTTAATAGTTGCCACAATCCACCCTCTATAAATAATTTTAAATTGCTAATTTATATAAAAAAAGAGAGGAAAAACCTCTCTTTCTACAATGATTTCAAGGGCATTATTATTCTACGGCTGAAGGTGCTTCCTCAAGGGTCGCTGAAGGTATTTCCTCTTCTACTGCTGAGGGTATATCTTCTTCTACTGCCGAAGGTATATCTTCTTCTACTGCTGAAGGTATATCTTCTTCTACTGCTGAGGGTATATCTTCTTCTACTGCCGAAGGTATATCTTCTTCCACTGCCGAAGGTATATCTTCTTCCATTGCCGAGGGTATATCTTCTTCAGCTAAGGCTTCAGTATCAGCTACCGCAGTCACACCTTGCTGTTTAGCTAACATTTGTTCGCGATATTTAGCAGCCATTTCTTCTGCTTTATCGTAGACCAAATCGCGATTTTTAATCATGTCACCCGGTTCGGGTTCTAACTGTTTGGTAGACAGAGAAATCCGACCTCTTTCTGCATCCAAGTCAATGATCATGACTTTCACTTCATCATTGACATTAAATACACTGTGAGGTGTATCAATATGTTCGTGAGAAATTTCCGAGATGTGCAACAGACCACTAACACCGCCAATATCAATAAATGCACCGTAAGGCTTGATACCGCGAACTGTACCTATAACAACTTCGCCAACTTCTAAGCGATTCATCTTACGCTCAACCAGCGCGCGACGATGGGATAGAACTAAGCGATTACGCTCTTCGTCTACTTCTAAGAATTTCAATGGCAAATCTTCGCCTACCAATTCTTCTTTAGGTTTGCGGGTGCTAATGTGAGAACCTGGGATAAAACCACGTAATCCCTCGATTCTTACCAAAGCTCCACCACGATTGGTCGCAAACACACCAGAACGAACAGTAGCATCTTCTGCTTGCAATTGCCGTACTCGCTCCCAAGCTCGCATATATTCAATGCGACGAATGGAAAGAGTTAATTGACCATCTTCGTTTTCATCTGTGAGGATGAAAAATTCCCGCGTTTCGTTTGATTGTAAGACTTCTTCCGGGGCATCGACCCGGTTTATAGACATTTCTTGTATAGGTATATATGCTGCTGTCTTTGCACCAATGTCAATCAGAGCGCCGCGCGGCTCTATACTGAAAACGGTTCCTGGTACAACATCACCAGGGCTAAAGTGATAATCGTATTTGTCTAATAGAGCAGCGAAATCTTCGTGAGTGAAGCCAATTTCTGTAGCGGTTAATTTCTGATTGACCATGCTGTTTTGTACCTGGTTTTAGTCTCCGTAAAGTTGTTGAGCAAGCCGAATGTATATGCAAACGCCTTTATTGCAGCTGTTTACATTTACATCTTTTCCATCCTAGCGCAGAAAAGCTGGATTAAACACATATCAACTTCCAGATTGAAAATTATATCACACATCCTAAGTCGTAATTAATCATTTAATAATTATTTTTAGACAAGGAAGCGTTAGGGATCTCGAAATAAGAAACAACAAAATAATAGCAAAATCATCAAAAAATATCCGCTGCTACCAAATGGTAACAGCGGATATTAGTTTATATTTTGTCCTTAAAAGTCTAATAGCAGAGAAAATCTACTACTCGTCTTTCTTTTCAATACGGGGAGGTTCGCGAAATGCGATCGCAAAGAAAAGAACTCCTATTGCCAAAGTCAAAATCAAAATGTATGCAATGCTTTCCATATCACAACTTCCTACCTATCCAGCCAGTCTAGTAATGATAGTGTACCAAGATACAGTCTATAAGGGATGAAGTATGAAAGATAAAGGATGAAGTATGAAGATTTACAAATTTTTTTATACTTCACACTTCATTGTTTTTTACACTTTATCCTTTATCATTCATCCTTTATTAAGCTTCCTTCCGGCGGGTTGACTTGTCACCCACTTTCTGGAATAGACCCCATTCAACTTGTTCTTCGAGATCCGCGTCAACACCAGCAAAAACGTCTCGGTAGATTGTCCGAGAGCCGTGCCAGATGTGACCAAAGAAGAACAGCAGAGCAAACACAGCATGAGCGAAGGTAAACCAACCTCTGGGACTGGTACGGAAGACTCCATCGGGTTTAGCGATCGCTAAATTGCCAAACCTGGTGCTTTGGTCTCCGTCAAACTCAAATGGTTCACCCAACTGTGCTAAACGTGCGTACTTCTTCACATCAGCTGGATCTTCAAAAGTTTGTCCATTCAACTGACCACCGTAGAAGCTTGCAGTCACACCAACTTGCTCAAAGCTGTATTTTGATTCTGCCCGACGGAAAGGAATATCCGCACGAACAACACCATCAGCATCGGTCAAGATGACTGGGAAGGTTTCAAAGAAGTTCGGCAGACGACGTACATCTAATTCTCGACCTTCGCCATCTTTGAAGACTGGATGACCCAACCAAGATAAAGCAATACCATTGGTTTTATTCATCGGTCCTACGCGGAACAAACCACCTTTAGCGGGGCTATTGCCTACGTAGTCGTAGAATGCCAGTTTTTCGGGAATTCGTGACCAAGCTGCCGGAAGACTTGCGCCATCGGCAATGTCAGCTTGTACGCGACGATTAATTTCTTGTTTGAAGTAACCTTGATCCCATTGATAACGGGTAGGACCAAACAGTTCAATTGGAGTAGTGGCGTTACCGTACCACATAGTACCAGCAACGACGAAGGCGGCAAAGAATACTGCGGCAATACTGCTAGAAAGTACAGTTTCGATGTTCCCCATCCGCAAAGCTTTGTAGAGCCTTTCGGGTGGTCGTACTGTCAAGTGGAATAAGCCAGCAATAATACCAACCACGCCAGCAGCAATGTGGTGAGCCACGACGCCACCAGGGTTAAACGGGTTAAACCCAGCCGGTCCCCACTCAGGCGCCACTGCTTGAACGTGACCTGTTAAGCCGTAGGCATCAGAAATCCACATCCCCGGTCCAAATAGCCCGGTGAGGTGAAAAGCACCAAAACCAAAACAAAGTAAACCAGATAAGAACAGGTGAATGCCAAACATTTTTGGCAAATCGAGAGCGGGTTCACCAGTGCGGGGGTCTTGGAACAGTTCCAAATCCCAGTAAACCCAGTGCCAAACGGCAGCTAAGAATAATAGACCAGAAAGAACGATGTGAGCAGCGGCTACACCTTCAAATGACCAGAAACCAGGATCGTAACCTGGCTGTCCTGTGACGTTCCAGCCACCCCAAGAACCAACTACGCCTAAGCGTGACATGAAGGGTAGCACATACATCCCTTGACGCCACATTGGGTTAAGTACGGGATCGCTGGGGTCAAAAATAGCTAGTTCGTATAAAGCCATCGAACCAGCCCAGCCTGCCACAAGAGCTGTGTGCATCAAGTGTACAGATATCAGCCGACCCGGATCGTTCAGAACGACTGTATGTACTCGGTACCAGGGTAGTCCCATTGACTACGCTCCTCCTCGATGAATTATGTTTACAAGCAAGTTTTCGGTTTTTTGTTATTGCCACCAAATTTTTCCACACTTTTGTCTTACAAGTCAGACAATGTAAAAAATTTGGTAATGCTCACACGCTTCGGTAATCTTACCCCGAAGGGTAGCGATCGCCGGGTTACACCGCACGCAGTAAATTTTGTTTAATAAAATTCACTTTTTGTTCCGGAAGAACAAGACAAACGTTTTTTAGGCGTTTGGGCGGTTGAAAGTGCTTTGCTATCGCAAGCGCAAAAATGAGAATGTTTTAAAAAGTGTAACTATTGATGGAATTGTTTGCAAGCGGGTAAGTTATGGCGATCGCGTAGCATTACGGATAAAGTGGGGCAATGGGCAATGGGCATTGGGCAATGGGAAATGGGCAATGGGCATTGGGCAATGGGCATTGGGCATTGGAAATTAAAAAACTCAAGAACGTAATGCCGTTCAAATAGGATTCCTTCCATGCCCCATGCCCTATGCCCCATGCCCCATGCCCCATGCTAGCTACTTCACAACCAAATCGATATTTTGCAGATGACACCTCGTTTCGGCACTACCTAGGCGCTCGATTACTTGCTCGGCACTCATTAGACGCTTCAGCACTACTTGACCGATGGGGGCTACTTGTTGGGGTGCTGTTGGCTTCACTTCAACGGTTAAAACGGCTTCTTCGGCTCGGTAAAGCCATAACAATTCATTTTGTTCTACTAGACAAATATTCAATTGCTGAATATCTGGTTGGCGTCGCCATGCGGTTATCTGCCACAATCCTTCAGATGCCCAAACTCTGCCAACTGTCCATCCTTGTGATAGAAAGAAGTACTTCACGCTTTTAGTCTCGCTATTAGACTATCAATTTGCTGTTTACAATATCGCTTTTGCGTTTGTTAATTATGTATCAACATGCAGTTTATCCATAAAGCTATGCAAAAATATCATTTCCGTCAGCCTCTTGAACTACCGTCAAAGCTTAACAAATCTCAACTATAGGAAATATGAATTTATGACAAAGTCATTCATAAATTGTAATTTTTATTCAATAAGAATTGTTAAGTGAACTGAGAATATCAAAATATATATTTTTGTTAATTTTTTTGGATCTACTATGGCTAAGTTGTAGTGATTATATTGCAAAGCTTTAAATACAAGCAAAAAATTAAATAAAGTATTTAGGCACACATATAGTAAAATAGCTCACCGCTAATATCAAAAATTTTAATGCTATGACCTGGTTTTTCTTGCCACTAAAGCCGTGGGGTAGAATTACAAAACTGCTTTGTTTGTTTTGTTTATGTTTATTGTTGGTTGTTAGTTGCGGTAATCCCCAACAGACAGGGACTTCACCATCTGATGTGAATTCTACAGGCAATGGTCGTATTACTGTAGGTACAACACAGAAGCCACGTACTTTAGATCCGGCTGATGCTTATGAGTTAGCATCGCTGGGTTTAGTGTATAACATGAGCGATCGCCTTTACACTTACGAACCAGGAAGTACAGAAATTAAGCCTCAATTGGCTACAGCTTTACCGCAAATCAGCGAAGATGGTTTAACTTACACGATTCCCCTGCGTCAAAAAGTAGTTTTTCACGATGGGACTCCTTTTAACGCGGAAGCAATGGCATTTAGTCTCAAGCGTTTTCTGCAAAATAAGGGCAAACCCTCTTTCTTGCTGGCAGATGTGGTGGAATCAGTCAAAGCTACTGGGGAATATGAGTTAACCATCAAACTGAAAAAGCCTTTTGCAGCGTTTCCCTCACTACTAGCATTTTCTGGAGTTTGTCCAGTTTCGCCTAAAGTTTACGAAATTGGTGAAGGGAAATTTAAGCCGAATATTTTTGTGGGAACTGGTCCTTACAAATTGGCGAATTTTGGGACTGATTCGGTGCAATTTGATGTTTTTGATAAGTATTGGGGAGAAAAGCCAGCTAATAACGGTATTAAACTGCAAATCCTCAGCAGTGGAGTGAATTTGTATAATGCTTTCCGTAAAAAGTCTGTAGATGTAGCTTATTTGTCAATGGATGCGGATCAAGTTCGCAGTTTGAAAGAAAGAGCACAAAATGGTGATTGGCAAGCAATTCCGATTCAGGGTAGCGTCATGAGTTATATGGCTCTGAATCGAAATCAAAAGCCTTTAGATAATCCAGTTGTCAGACAAGCGATCGCTTCCATGATTGACCGTTCGCAAATTAAAGAGCGAGTTTTATATGGTCAAGCCGATTCAGCTTACAGTATGATACCCACAACTTTAAATGTTTCCAAGCCTCTGTTTGAAAAGCAATATGGAGATGGCAACACTGAAAAAGCAAAACAACTGCTAACATCAGCTGGTTTCTCAAAAAGCAATCCGGCAAAGGTAGAAATTTGGTATCCTTCTAGTTCTCCTACTCGCAGTTTGGCAGCTATAGTACTCAAGGCTCTAGCTAAGAAAACAATGGATGGAATTTTGCAATTTGAAGTAGTTGCTGTAGATTCCACAACATTTTTTCAACAAATTCCCAAAGGTATATATCCAGCAATTTTGCTCGATTGGTATCCTGACTTTTTGGATGCAGACAATTACATTCAACCGTTTCTCTCTTGCGATAAAGGCTCAACCGCAAAAGGATGTCTTGACGGTGGAAGTCAGTCTCAAGGGTCATTTTACTATAGCGATCGCATGAATAAACTGATCGACCAACAGCGTCAAGAGCAAAATCCCGAAGTTCGTCAAAAAATATTTACAGAAATTCAAGAACTAGTAGTAAAAGATGTGCCTTTCGTTCCTTTATGGCAAAGTAAAGACTTTGTTTTTGCTCAAAAAGGTATGGCTGGGGTGCAATTAGATCCTACCCAAAATCTGATATACAAGATAATCAAAAAGTAGGGAATGGGCATTGGGCAATGGGCAATGGGCATTGGGAATTAAACAAGTTCTTTGAAAGTAATGCGCTCATTAAGGGAGCATGCCAATTTTGCCGCAATACCCTAGAAGGGTATCGCTATACGTACGAAGCCTGCCTTCGCAGGCTATGAATATTCAAGCCTGCGAAGGCAGGCTTTGTTTATTTAGCCCCAGGCTTCTAGCCTCTGGGCGTTTTTGCCAAATTGGGATGCTCCCCTCATTAATAGGATTCTTTCCATGCCCAATGCCCAATGCCCAATGCCCCATGCTCAATGCCCAATGCCCCATGCCCAGTGCCCCATGCCCAATGCCCAACTAACAAGCATCAACCAATATTATGTCTCGTTCCAAAGCAATAACATATTACATAACTTCGCGTTTACTATTAGCACCACTTCAACTGTTAACAATTATCACAATTGTATTTCTTTTACTAAGAGCAACACCAGGAGATCCAGCGGATGCAATTCTTGGTGGACGTGCCCCAGAAAGTGCTAAAGCAGAATTGCGAAAACAACTAGGCTTAAATCTGCCTATAGGGCTGCAATATCTCAACTATGTAGGAAACTTACTGCACTTTGATATGGGAAGTTCTATCAGCAGTAGGGGACAGAAAGTGTGGGATATTATTTGGCAATACTTCCCAGCTACAGCAGAATTAGCGGTATTTAGTATTGCGATCGCTTTAATTGTCGGTATTACTGTGGGAACTATTTCTGCTTCTCGTCCTGGCACACCTCTTGATGTTGGAGGACGATTATTTGGTATTATCACTTATTCACTTCCCATGTTTTGGGTAGGAATGCTTTTGCAATTAATTTTCGCAGTTCAACTTGATTGGTTGCCTTTGGGAACGCGCTTTGCTGCAACTGTTCCTGCACCCAATCATATCACTGGCTTATATACAATAGACAGTCTATTTAGTGGCAATTTAAGTCAGTTTTTTACTGCTTTGTATTATCTGATTCTTCCGAGTTTTACCTTAGGAATTTTGCTAAGTGGAATTTTTGAGCGGATTGTGCGAGTTAATTTAAAGCAAACGATGAAAGCAGATTATGTAGAAGCTGCTAGAGCAAGAGGTATTGCTGAGAAAAATATTTTAGTCTCTCACGCTTTAAAAAATGCTTTAATTCCAGTAATTACAGTTTTAGGATTGACTTTTGCTTCTTTGTTAGGTGGAGCAATTTTGACTGAGGTAACATTTTCTTGGCCCGGTTTAGCGAATCGATTGTATCAAGCGATTACCGAGCGCGATTATCCTACAGTACAGGGAATCATGGTATTTTTTGGAGCGATTGTTGTGGGTGCAAGCATTTTAATTGATATTTTAAATGCATATATAGACCCACGCATTAGATATTAGGAAATAATTTCTCAATGATGTAGAGACGAGGATTTATTCCATGTCTACGAGAGCACCGCAATGAAAGCCGCAATACCCTAGAAGGGTATCGCTATACGTACGAAGCCTGCCTTCGCAGGCTATATGATAGAGCCTGCGAAGGCAGGCTTTGTTTGTTTAGCCCCAGGCTTCTAGCCTGAGGGCTTTTTTGGGACTGTATTAACCACAGATGAAGTTGTGGTTATAAACGTAGAAGCTGTGATAACCACAGATAAAGTTGTGGTTATGAATACTTGAAAATTACTAAGGATTCAAAAGAGCGATCGCACTATCTAAAGTGAAATTAATTATGCGTTACCTGAAACCCTTGTAGAGAGGCGATAAATTGCTTGTAGAGACGACGATTTATCGCGTCTCTAGGTCTGTAGTTGGTATACTTGTTCATAATTAAACCTTTATACAATGCGTGGATAACAGTGATATTCCTGTAAAAATCCTGTTTTTAGCAGCCGATCCGAGTGATGAAGCTCGGTTGCGTTTATTGCAAGAGTTGCGAGATATTCGTGAACGGCTGCAACTATCCAAAGAGAGAGATAGATTTAAATTAGAGTCCCGTGAATCGGTTCGCGTTGGGGACATAACACAGGCAATATTCGATGTCGATCCGCAAATTGTACATTTCTCCGGACATGGAACAAGCACAGGTGAGCTTCACTTTGAGAGTTTACAAGGAAAATCCCAGCCTGTACAAGCTGATGCTTTAGCAGCGCTATTTGGACTGGTAGCAGAGAAAATCGATTGTGTAGTCTTGAACGCTTGTTATTCTAAGATTCAGGCTCAAGCGATCGCAGAACATATTAGATTTGTAATTGGGATGAATCAAGCGATTGGAGATAAAGGAGCGATCGCTTTTTCGGTTGGTTTTTATAAAGCATTAGCCGCAAACCGTTCAATTGAAGAGGCTTATAAATTTGGCTGTGTAGAGATTCGACTATATAATCTTCCAGAACATCTTAAACCAGTTATCTATATAAATCCCTCCCCAAAGCCGAGAGTTAAAAGAATAATTCCCAACCCTTTTGTACCCCAAAATGGCAGAGTAGAACAGCCGCAACAGTTTTTTGGACGACAGCGAGAAATCCAAAGAGTATTTGAAGTCTTAAATAGTGGTAGTAGTGTAGCTTTAATCGGAAAAGATGGTATTGGCAAGTCTTCTCTGTTATAGGAGATTTGCCGAGTCGCAGAAAATCGTCTTCAACAGTCGCGTCAAGCAGTTTTCTTTGATTTAAATGACGTTGGTGATGAAAAAGACTTCAACATTGCTTTGTGTGACAAGCTTGGTATCGCCGAATGTAAGGGTTATAAACTAACTCGTAACTTGCGACAACGCAGTCAAAAAGTACTGCTAGCTTTAGATAATGTCGGCAAAATTACCTGCAAAGGATTTTCTCGTAACGTTCGCGATCAACTGCGCGGTTTAGCTGAAGGGGGTGATGCTCCTCTGCGATTGATTTTAGCTGCTAATGAACCTCTGGAAGATTTGTTTAACGACAGTCACAACGATGGCAAAACATCACCGCTTGCAGGTATTTGCCAAGAAGAAAATATCCAACCTTGGGAGGATGCCACCATGCGTGATTTTATTGCGGCTCGTTTGAAGAATACTTCTGTGAGTTTTGCGGAAGAGGAAATTATTCAACTTGTCCAAGAAAGTAAGGGACATCCTCGGAAGCTGATGCAACTGTGCTATGGAACTTATCGGAAATATGCGGAGGGTGGGCAATGAACTACACAACTTTGACCTCTCCCCCAACCCCTCCCCTGCAAGGGGAGGGGAGCAAGATTACTCCCCCTTCCCTCATAGGGAAGGGGGCTGGGGGGTTAGGTCTCCTTTTCGCTCCGAGAGGTTCGCGGTATGTGGAGGGTGTGTAATGAAATTGCATCTTGCACAATTGTTGTTTATCGTCCACACCCACCTGGGATTAAAATCCCAAGCTGATAGCGAAAGTCCACTCAAGTGGACTGTTATCGGGTTTTGCAATTATCTAGAGAAGATTTTAGCTATTGCCCAATTAATAAGGGTTCATATTTATCAGTTCCAACCTATCTTGATTTCAGTGCGTTTCAACGCACTTAAGCTATTAGCCCGAAATTTATTTCCGGGCGGGAAAACAACGCAAAACCGAGGTTTCGAGTGTGTCGTTCACACCCACCTGGGGATGCAAGGTATCCAATGAACCAGCAACGCCCAGTTCCTCGCCTAGACTTAGCGCCGAAACTCAAGCGCCCCCTCTCCCTGTGGAACCCCTTGGATTATCTGCGCCTGTTGTGCTGGGTATTTTACTTTCCCCAAGCTTTGCGGTGGTATGTGGACACATTTGGGGGTGGGTATATTTCTGGAAGAGAAATGAATTGGCGCAAGAGATGGCAGTTGCTTTCTCAAAAACCGATTCAGCGTCAGTTGCTTTTTCAGGGAGTGGTTTTGACAGTTGTTACACCACTGCTTTTGAGTGTAATTCTTCAGCGACTAGGTGTTTATATTGATTGGTTCGGCGTGGGCTTGGGCGTGGCGTTGGGCGTAGCGTGGGGCGTGGTGTCCGGCGTGGGCTTGGGCGTGGGGTCGGGCGTGGCGTTCGGCGTGGGCTTGGGCGTGGTGTTCGGCGTGGGGTCGGGCGTGGCGTTAGGCGTGGGGTCGATCGTGGCGTTGGGTGTGGCGTTCGGCGTGGCGTTTGGCGTGGGGTCCGGCGTGGCGTTTGGTGTGGAGTTGGGCGTGGTGTCCGGCGTGGCGTTGGCCGTGGGGTCCGGCGTGGCGTTGGGCGTGGTGTCCGGCGTGGCGTTTGGTGTGACGTGGGGCGTGGTGTTCGGCGTGGGGTCGGGCTTAGCGTGGGGCGTTATGTCGTGCGTGGCGATACTTCGTTTAGAAAATTGGCTTTCAGGTCTACGTTTTTTTCTACAAACGTCCCAGAATAGAAAGTGGCAAATCCCCCATGTCACCCCACTTCCTCTTTATTTCCTGTCTTATCGGTTGAAAAGTTGGCTACATCAAGACTGGGAAATTGGTTTATATAACGCCAATGAGTTACTGGCTTACACTCTGCAATTTATTCCCGTTGTTCAAGCTGTAAATCATGTGTTGGCTACAACGCCTCCAGAGCAAGTTATTTTTCGTGTCGTTCAGCTAGCTGAAGCCCCTTTTGATTGGCGCTTAGTGCGTTTTGCCTCGGCTTCTTTAAAGGAGGCGCTTAAGTCAAAATTTATTGAAGGTATCTACTTGTTACCCTCTAGCTGGAAAGAAAGACTCCAAGCTCGTTTTGTCACCAATACCCGGTTGGATACCCCTGCTCGTGCTGCTGCGGCTGGTTTTTGGTATCTGCATGAAAAAGAACCAGCAATAGCTATGAAGGCTTTTGCACAAGTGCGTTCTCTTCTTTATGGTGAGGAAATGTTCATCCTTGCCGAAACTCTTACAGCCTTTGACGAAGCTAAGGAACTAGACACCATTGCTGGTGTGCAAATCCCTCCCTTCCCAGAAGAACCGCTGCTGCGTCCAACTACTTGGGAAACACTCACATCTCTAAAGCACGTAATTGAAAATGCCCAACTTGTGCAGCGCAGTTCTTCCCGTTTTCAACGTTCCTCAGCCCTCAACCGCGCTTTAGGAGAACTGAAAACTATTCTAAAGAATAGGGAATCTTTGCCCAACGCAGAACAATATTTAATTGTCAACATCACCCTAACTTGGCTAGAAGCGCTGCTGGATATTGCAGGTGAAGTAGGCGAAATCGTCATTACCGAACCTGTAAATAATCCCTACGTTGCCGGCAACCCTGTACAAGGCAACCTCTTCGTCGGACGGGAAACGATTATACGACAGCTAAAAGAACTCTGGGTGACAAATCATCAACTCCAGTCTGTGGTAATCTACGGTCACAGGCGCATGGGCAAAAGTTCAATCTTGCGAAACGTCGCTAATTTTGTCAGTGCAAATGTACAGGTAGCCTATGTCAACCTCCTGGAAGTGGGAGATGCACCTGAAGGTGTTGGAGAGGTGGTGATGGCGATTTGTGATGCCATTTCTGATGCGGTGCAAATTCCACCCCCAAGCAATGATGATTTGTTAAGTCTTCCCTTACCGACTTTTAGAAGATATTTGAAACAGGTAGAGACGCGATTAATGAGCCAGCGCGTTGCGGAGGTCACGAACGTTGTAGCGTCTGGCGTCGCGTCTCTGGAAAATCCAAAAGGTTTAATTATTGCTTTAGACGAGTTTGAGCAAATCGAGAAACTAATTGAAGCGGGGAAAATCCCTGTAGATTTTATGGGATATCTGCGGGGGTTGGCGCACAAAAGCTCTAAAATTGCCTTTGCTTTAGCTGGTTTGCACACCTTGGAAGAAATGACAAGCGATTACTTCCAACCTTTTTACGCTAGCGTTATTACTATTCGCGTTGGTTTTATGGAAGCCGGCGCAACAAAGGAAATTTTAGCAAATCCAGCTATTGAGGATTTTCCCCTCGACTATACCCCCGAAGCACTAGATAAAATCTACGACCTCACCCACGGACAACCTTATTTAGTGCAGTTGGTGGGTTTCCAGTTAGTTCGTCGCTACAATGACCAAGTTTTTACCATGAGAAACCGACGCAACCCCGTTTTCACAGTCGAGGATGTGGAAGTTGTGATTAAAGATCCTGATTTCTTCAAAAAGGGAAGCGGCTATTTTAATGGTGTTTGGGGTCAAGCAGCGCATGGTGCGACTGGACAACATGATATACTCAGGATACTTGCACCTCAGGCCCAAGGGCTAACTCTGGATGCCTTATCTCAATCTACAGACATGGATGAGGCAACTTTGCAAAAAGCGTTGAAAACTCTCACACGCCATGATGTAGTTAAAGAAATTGACGGATGCTGGCGAATTATTGTCGAACTTTTTCGCCTTTGGGTTTTACAATTGTAGAGCATTTTTCTCTCAAGCGTGACTTTTTTCTCGGAGAAAAATATACTCGAAATATATCGTTGATGCCAGAAGTCTCATGACATGGACACCTTTAAGGGATAGGTTGAATAACCTGCCACTCGTTCTCGCTGGACCAATTCTGAGACGCACTGAAGCAAATGCAGTAACTGTGTGGATAGCTTTGAAAGAAAGCCGCACTGTTTATTTAGCAGTCTTTGATACTAGCAAAAAATTATTACTTACAGGCAGCCGAAAAACAATTCAACTTGGTATTCATTTGCATGTTGTCGCTGTGACTGCCAAAGCAGAATCAAATGTGCTTTCACCTGGGGAAAATTATCTCTACAATTTAGCATTTGACCCTGGTGAAACGCTGAATAAGCCTGGTATTTTAAATTCATCTGGCTCAATTGAAGATATAACATATGCTCCATATAACTTACCTTCTTTCGCGCTTCCGCCAAGTAATTTAAATCATTTACGCATCATTCACGGTTCTTGCCGCAAAGCACACGGAGAAAGTATTGACGCGCTTGCGACCTTAGACAAAATGATTACAGAAGCGTTAATACAAGACCCGAAAAAGCGACCGCATCAACTTTTCCTCACTGGCGATCAAATTTATGCCGATGATGTGGCAGATGCTTTACTTTTCATGTTAATTGATGCTAGTCAGACGCTTTTAGGATGGTCGGAGGTTTTACCAGATGTTAAAAATATTGAAGAGTTAAATGCTGGAAAACGCAATAATTTAGCAACACATATTGCTGGTTTGACAAGTAGTCTGAGTAAATTTAACAAAATTTCTAACGTTGCTAAAAGCCATTTATTTACGTTAGGTGAATTTTATGCAATGTATTTGTTTGCCTGGTGTGATGTGCTATGGACTAAATCTCAATATTTACCAACATTTGCAGATGTTAACCCGAATGTTTCAGCTAAACGAAAGGATATATCTTCATTTAATGAAGAACTTGGCTATTTACAACAATTTCAAATAACGCTCAAGGACATTAGACGCGCTTTAGCTAATATTCCTACTTACATGATATTTGACGATCATGAAATTACCGATGATTGGTATTTGAATATGGCTTGGTGCGATCGCGTCCTCAGTAAACCCTTGGGCAGACGTGTCCTGCAAAATGGTATGCTGGCATATGCTGTATTTCAAGGATGGGGAAATACACCAGACCAGTTTGAAGAAGGCAAACCTGGAGATGCATTACTTAAGGCTGCTGCTGCATGGTCAGCATCAAAAGGTAAAAACCTAGAGTATGAAAAACAAATCGCTCATCACATTGCTTTACCAACCGTTGCAGATATTAAAAACAGTAACCCTAGAGGAATACCTCATACTGATAATAATATAAAATGGCACTACACAGTAACTAGTCCAGGCTATGAAGTTATAGTACTCGACACTCGCACTTGGCGCGAATTTCCCGGAAAAGATTTTGATTTCCCAGCACTTTTTGGTGCTAAAGGTTGCGATGAGCAAATATCAAAAGTAGTTCCTCCTAATACAAAAGTAACTTTTTTGATATCGCCTGGTCCAGTTATTGGTGTACCATTTCTAGAAGAAATACAAAAGACAGTTAAAAGTGTATCTGAGCAACTGGGTACTGTAGCTTGGGGCTTTGATCCAGAAGCTTGGAGTTTAGAAGAAGCTGCATTTGAAAGGTTATTTGCATCTCTAACTTCACGCGCATTACCAGCACAAAAAAGTCGAGTAATTATCTTATCTGGTGATGTTCATTACAGTTTTGGCGCTCGCTTGCAATATTCAGCAAAACGTCCATTTGAAAGTTTAGAAAAAATTGAGACTGAGCTTGTAGTCGCTCAATTTACTAGCAGTTCTTTAAAAAACGAAGTTAAGGGGATAGGTGGCAGTCGGTCTTTGCATACTAAAGGTTATTTTCCAATAGAATTTATTCATAAATTACCAACTTCTAAGATTATTGGCTGGGAGAATAAAGGTGGTAAGGAATTAGAAATTGGTATTTCATATGCGATCATGGATAATACAATTCAATCTTTCCCTTGGAGAATTAAGGGAAGTCCAGCCGTAATTAATTTAGTTGAAGAGCGCATTTGGCATACAGCATTAAAAATTACAGAAGAACCGGAATGGTTATATCGAATTGATTTTTTGTTAGCTAAATATGAAAAAATCACTGAGCCACCAGGTTCACGTCCTGTTGAAGCGAGATATGTAATAGCTCCTTTGCCTGGGCAAGAGCGCAAGGAATTTTTAGAGAAATATTTAGCGATCGCCAAAAATGATCGTGATTTTCGCGGTAAGTGGGGACACGGTAAACAAATAGTCGGAGTTAACAATATTGGTGAAATTACTTTTGAGTTTATTGATGGTAAAGAAATAGCTGTGCAAACACTTTGGTGGCGTCTTGAAAGTTGGGAAAAAAACAAGCTTTTAGAACCTTTCCCCTTAACTAGATGTGAAGTATCTTTGCTTTTTGATGACAAAGATTACCCAATGGCTGATATTTTGAATGAAAGATTCACTCTAGAAAACCTGCTTGAATAACCGTTTTGATAAGTTTTCACTCATAGTAGTTTTGCACCTTTGATAGAAATAGTCAGGCTAGGCGATCGCATTAAAGTCCCTTCCCACCCCAATTAAATGCGGTCAATTGCCATGACTGTAAAAGAGTCTATCAGAATTAAGTAATTTATTATACATGCTTTTTTAATTAGATAAATTGATTTGAATTGTAAACCCAGTCTGGCTTTTACATCATTTCTCATCAATTAAAGTATAAACAGTTACTTGTATTTATTTGTTGGTGTCAATGCATCTGTAACTTATCTTAAAAAAAAGTTTTGTCAACTCATACTCATATCGACTATGATTTATATAAGATAAAAAACTTCCTGCAAAGCCTTGTTATCCCTAGGTAGAGCCAGAGAACAAGAAACAAAAAAATTACAACATAAAAAAGGAGTACAAAATGAACTTTACTCGTTTTGAACACATTAACCTTGCTTGCAAAGATATTGATGCAACCAAAAAGTTTTATCAAAGCATCTTTCCTGATTGGTATGTGCGCGTCGAAGGAGTATTCAACGGTAATCGCTGGATGCATTTTGGCAATGATCAATTTTATCTTGCACTCAACGATCATCCTGAGTTAAAGCATGTGCATACGGCTTACGAAAATATCGGTATCAATCATGTAGGCTTTACGATTAAAGATGGGGAAGCGATGAAAAAACAGCTTGATTCTGAAGGTATTGAGTATTATACAATGACTGCACCAGAAACGAAGCACAGAATTTATGTTAACGATCCTGATGGGAATGAGATTGAGTTAGTTGAATATAACTCAGAGTATGCATTGAGGTAATTTTAGTTAGGACAAAAGGAATGAGTACAACAAAGAAAGTTGCTGTAGTTACTGGTGGAAATCGCGGTTTAGGATTTGAAGCTTCTCGTCAGTTAGCTAAACTCCAATATCAAGTAGTTCTCACCAGTCGAGATGAAGCAAAAGGTAAAGCTGCGGCTGATAAGTTGCAATCTGAGGGATTAGATGTAACATTTCATCCTCTTGATGTGACTAGTGATGAAAGTAGCCAAAAATTAGCTGAATTTATTTCTCAGCAATTTGGCAAACTTGATGTATTAGTCAACAACGCGGGTATATATATTGATGAACAAGCTGGTAATGACAGTGTTTTTGATGCCAAAATTGACACCGTGCAGCAAACGATGGAAACGAATGTTTACGGTGTTTTGCGAGTGACTCAAGCGTTAATTCCGTTAATGAAGAAACAGAATTATGGAAGGATAGTTAATGTTTCTTCTGGGATGGGACAACTTCATGATATGGGTGGTGGTTACACCGGATATCGGCTTTCTAAAGCTGCTTTGAATGCCTTAACGCGGATTTTTGCGAGCGAATTACAAGGCACAAATATCTTAGTTAATTCGGTTTGCCCTGGTTGGGTCAAAACAGATATGGGTGGGGCAAATGCACCCAGAACTCCAGAACAAGGAGTTAATACAATTCTTTGGCTGGCAACTCTTGCAGATGACGGTGCTACGGGTGGATTTTTCCGGGATAAAAAAGCAATTGATTGGTAATATTATTTTGCTTCGCGCACTCGTCGCGTCGCAAAAAAGACTTTTGCAAGAAGTCTAATAAAAGAAGTGCGATGTGTGGTGACAAGCTGTTGTTTGTTTACGCACTTCTTCTATTTTTATTTATTCTTCTTGTCTTTATCTTCGAGTTTGCTGGCTTGTTTCAGCACGGGGATGCACTGATTAATCATCCAGATCAAAACCTCGGTTGGTGAGTCTCCTTGCTGAATGCGGTTTTCGGCTTGGACGCCAATTAGTGTTGTTTGCACAATTAGCAAGAGAGCGATCGCTTTTTGACTTGCGTTTTGACGCTTGTTTTTCATTTCGTACCACCTGAATGAGTTGTTGAATACAGCATCTCTTTGGGGTGGTGAACGCAATCAAGGCGGATAAAATCTTGTTAAAATCAGGAATACATGGGTTTGGGGTGGTAGATTCAATTAGGGGTAGCCCCAAACTTTCTGGTATTTGTCTTTGACTGTCATGCCGAAATATACTTACGGTTCTATAGTAAAAAAACGGGTGAAGCGCCTTTTAGAGGCTTTGCTTGATTTTGCCAATTGGGAATTTGAAGACAGTAAGTTTGATATTAAGTTCAAGTGGGAAGCAGAAAATAGTGCCAACCCGAAGCTGATAATCGAGACAACCCAGGTAGCTTTGGGATACCTGACAGAAAAAGATAAATATCCAAGCAAGTTAAGCAAAACGCAAATTCAAGAAGCGCTGAATCTGCTGAAAGACTTTTTGAAGATTCTAGAGGACAACCGCACCCAAACTCAGGGTGTTGATATTTGGCACTTCACGCTGAAACTGTGGTCAAAGGATAAAAAAAAGAACCTGGAGCAATTTGAACAGGCATGGGAAGCCAATAGACGAGAAAAATCTAAAGCTCTACAGCCGACCCAGAAATCAGACGAGTCTTACTGGCAAGAAATCTGCCGCACGATGCTGGAAAAGCACAAGCGTCTCACCACAAATCAGTTGCTGTTTGCTGATGAAGAGATGAAATTTGAGCTAAAGGAAATTCATGTCCCTTTAGCATTGGTGCAGCGTACCAAACCGAAGAAGTGCAGCGAGGATATTCCAGCAGAACAAGGTTCGCGACTTTACGAACCGAGTTATGAAGAGAAGCAGCGGTTTGAACATGAGGCTTTTTTAGGGCAAATTATACGTGATGGTGTTGGGAAAACTCAAGGACACCGCATCGCTTTAATTGGGGAACCGGGTGCGGGAAAAACTACTCAGTTGCAAACTATAGCTTTTTGGATATTAAACAACAATCTCGGTTTACCAATTTGGATTTCTTTGGCAGACTTGCAAGGAAAGAGTGTAGAAAATTATCTGTTGCAAGATTGGCTGAAGAATGCTTTAAAAGTGGTGGATGTAACAAAAGAACAGAAAGAGACTTTAGGAAAATTATTCAAGAATAATTGTGTGTGGTTGTTGTTGGATGCAGCAGATGAAATGTCCTCACTCCAACCATTAACTGAGATTTCCAACCAATTGACGGGATGGGTGGAAGATGCGCGGGTTGTGCTGACTTGTCGGGTGAATGTTTGGGAAGCAAACGCTAACGCTTTAGAAAATTTCGAGACGTATCGGTTACTCAATTTTGAATATCCGCAACAAGTGCAAGAGTTTATTGGGGGTTGGTTTCACAACAAGGATGCAGACAAAGGGGAAAGATTATGGAATGAATTGGATAAAGCTGAACATCAGCGCATCCAAGATTTAGTCAAAAATCCTTTGCGGTTAGCGCTGTTGTGTAGTACTTGGCAAAGTTCTGATAAAGGTTTACCGAAAACTAAAGCCGGACTTTATCATCTGTTTGTTAAGCGGTTCTACACTTGGAAAAAAAACCGCTTTCGCACGACTCAACAGCAGCGAGAAACATTAAACGCAGCACTGGGAGATTTGGCAAAACGGGCAATTGATCAAGAAACGTCACGCTTTCGGTTGCGCCATGAGTTTGTAAGTAATGAATTGGGCGATCCAGAACAAGAGGATTCTCTATTTTGGTTGGCGCTAAAGTTGGGATGGCTGAATCAAGTTGGACTGGCTGCGGAATCTGACGAAGAGGAAGTTTATGCTTTCTTTCATCCCACATTTGAGGAATATTTTGCAGCCTTGGCGGTTGATGATTGGCACGAGTTTCTAAATCATGTTCCCGACAACCCCGCGCTAGGCATTTATCGCATTTTTGCACCGCAGTGGAAAGAGGTGATTTTGCTGTGGTTGGGACGTGAGGATGTGAGAAAAGATGAGAAAGATGCTTTTTTAGATGCTTTGGTAGGGTTTGATGATAGCTGTGGTGACTTTTACAGGTTTAAATCTTACTTTCTAGCTGCTATATGTCTTGCAGAGTATGAGCACTATAAAGGTACAGAAGAAATCTTTACTCAACTGATATATTGGGGCTTTGGTGATTTAAATAGAATGGGAGAAATATTAGAAACCCCAATTACAACAAATGCTAAGGCTGCATTGTTCGAGACTAACCGCCGTAATTTAACAACGTTTTTAACAAATATTTTACGGGCAAGCCAGGATGAAGTAAGACTCTTAAAATTAGCTAAGATTGCAGTACAAATAAAAACAGATAACGAAGAGGAAGTAGAACAGGTTTTAAATAATCTTCAATCTAGCAAAGACCTGTCAATTCGTTTTTATGCTTCTTGTGTATTAGAAAAACTTAGGAAAAAACATTCTATTTCAATCGAAACTATAGAAATCAACGAACCAAAAGAGAAGTTTTATGTTCTGGATGAAAACAACAAAATAGTGGGACATTTAACTGTTGCAGAATATTTTAATCAATTAAGACAGTTTGCACGATTTATTGATCTAAATAGTGATGACAATAGCCTGCTGATGGAAAATTTAAATAAACTACTAAACTTAGGGCGTAATAATTTTAACCGTAGTTTAATTGCCCATGCTATGGGAGAAATATGTGGGGAAAATTTTAATATATATAATGCTTTAATGAAGATAATGTATGCGAGTAAAGAAGGAAATGTTTTACAGTCAGCTTCTTTTTGCCTCATTGATATACTTCAAAGCCAGATTTATCCATTAGCAGTTAATAATTTAAAAGAATGCATAAATCAGAAAGAAGAAGACAGTTTTCAATTTGTACGTAGAATATATTGCTTTGAAGTCATCTGGCACTGCGCCCAAAGTATGCCCTACCCTGTCTTTTATCAAGCTTGGCATCAGCAAGAGAAAGTGAAAGATGGAGAGTAGGAAAGAAAAATACTTTCTCCAGCCAAAACCGAAATCACACATATCTCACGTCGCGGTAAGTTTGGCTCCACATTCCTTTAACCGCTCTTGTTCCCACGCAGAGCGTAGGAACGAGGGGGTGGCTAGGATTGCATCCCGCGCAACACTTGCCGGATAATATCCGATGGGACTTCATCAGTCACCGTCACTACACCAATCTGCGTTGGCAAAACAAACCTAACTTTACCGTCTTTGACTTTCTTATCTGTTTGCAACGCCTCAATTATCGCTTCTATATCCACCCCATCGGGTAATTTTGTCGGTAAACCGGCTTTGGCAATCAAAGCGTCTTGCCTTTGTGTATCTTCTTTTTGCCACATCCCCAATTCCGCAGCAATCTGCCCTGCTGCTACCATCCCAATACCTACAGCTTCACCGTGATTTACTAAACGATAACCTGTCAAGCTTTCTACAGCGTGTCCGATGGTGTGACCATAATTAAGAATTGCCCGCAGTCCGGCTTCTTTTTCGTCTTTGCTGACAACATCAGCCTTAGCTTGACAAGAACGGCTTAAAATGCTATCGATTAATTCCGGCTTGACGTAGCGGTGTTGATTTAGGTTCTTACTCGCTTCCATTTGGGCGAACAATTCCGCATCCCAAATGACACCGTACTTGATAACTTCTGCCATTCCCGCGCGAAACTCACGCATGGGTAAGGTTTTCAGGACTTCTGGATCGATTAAAACCAAACGCGGTTGATGAAATGCGCCAATCAAGTTTTTGCCTTGGGGATGATTTACGCCAGTTTTGCCACCGATCGCCGAATCTACCATTGCTAAAAGTGTAGTTGGCACTTGGACAACATTAATCCCCCTAAGCCACGTAGCAGCCGCGAAGCCTGTCATATCACCAACAACACCCCCCCCCAAAGCCACCATAGTTGAGGAGCGTTCTAGGCGGTTTTCTAAGGCAGCATCGTAGAGTTTTTGGATTGAGTTCAGGTTTTTGTAGCGTTCACCTGGTGGAAGCATGGAACTGACAACTTCAAAACCAGCAGATGTCAAGGAAGCGATCGCTCTTTCCCCAAAATGCTTAAAAATCGTCGGGTTAGAAACCAGCAGTATCTTCTTGCCTAGCTGCAAACTGCTCATTTGTTCGCCTAATTGGTCAAGGCTACCAGATGCGATCGCAATCTCATAAGACTGCTGCGGTAAATTTACGTTAATTACAGCCATCACTAAACCCCCCTCTGCCCTCTTTTCTCGCATTCTACGCACGTGGAGACAACAATACAAGGGGCAAAAGTGACTAATAACTGTTGACTAATGCTTGAATAGATATTAGTAAAGTCTTATGGAGAAAGGTAAATGTTTGCTGTGATATCTTATATTGGCTTTTTAGCTTTGTTCTTTGGTATAGCTGTAGGTCTGCTGTTTGGTCTGCGTAGCGCGAAGATTATTTAATTGATGATTATCTCACCCAGAGGCGCAGAGGCGCAGAGAAAATCTTTGCGTCTTTGCGTCTTGCCGAGGAGCATCCCAATTTTGCCGCAATACCCTAGAAGGGTATCGCTACACAAACAAAGCCTGCCTTCGCAGGCTATATGAGTCCTAGAGCCTGCGAAGGCAGGCTTTGTTAGCATAGCCCCAGGCTTATAGCCTGAGGGCTTTTTGCCAAATTGGGATGCTCCCTCTTGCCGTGAGATTTAATTAATAACGCCTTGAGTTGCTACCTTTTCCTGATTTTTGGAAGGACGCATTTCTAAACCGAGTAAATTGAGCATTTCTTGGTCGGCGTTGTATTCTGGGCAAGGAGTGGTAACAGTTAACATGTGACCGTCGTCGCTGGAAAAGATGGAATTTGCTCCTGCCATGAAGCAAAAAGCTTGCTCAACTTGAGAAAGTCTCGCTCTACCTGCACTGAGACGCACATCAGAAGCTGGCATCAAAATACGAGCAGTGGCAATCATTCGCACGACATCCCAAATAGGGACATCAGGCTGATTTTCTAATGGTGTGCCTGGAACTTGGGAGAGAATATTGATTGGCACGGACTCTGGATGTGGCTGTAGTGTTGCCAGAGTGTGCAACATCGAAACGCGATCGCCTACTGTTTCACCTAAACCAAGTATACCGCCAGAACATACAGTTACATTTGTGGAGCGGACATTATCGATTGTGTTTAGGCGATCGTCATAAGTTCTGGTTGTAATGATAGTGTTGTAATATTCCGCTGACGTATCCAAGTTATGGTTATAAGCATACAATCCCGCATCTTCTAAGCGCTTTGCCTGAGATTCGGTCAGCATTCCCAAAGTGCAGCACACCTCCAAACCTAATGCTGTCACCTCTTTAACCATTTCCAGAACTTCATCAAATTGGGAATTATCCCGCACTTCTCGCCAAGCAGCACCCATACACACACGACTAATACCGCTTTCTTTGGCTTTCTGAGCAATGCTAACAACAGTTTCTTTTTCTAAAAGTGCTTGTGGCTTCACCTCTGTTTTGTAGCGAGAAGATTGAGCGCAATAGCTGCAATCTTCTGGACAAGCTCCTGTTTTAATCGAAATTAGCTTGCAAACTTGAATTTTTCTTGAGTCATGATATTGGCGATGCACGCTAGCAGCTTGATAAATCAGCTCTAGCAATGGCGTATTATATATCGCCGAAATTTCTTTATAGTCCCAATCGTCGCGTATTCTCACCGACATCACTATCCTTGTTGTAGAGTGGATTGATCAGAAGTTTTCATGCCTGCGGAATCTCCACGCTCCAGTAAAGCGTTCGGGCAAACATAAGAATCGAAATGCTGCTGACGTGCGCTTACCACCGTTCCTGCTGAATCTTTCCGCTGTAGATATTAGACATCAGCTTATCACTTTCGGGCAATGGGGAGAGTGGGAGAGTGGGAGAGTGGGAGAGTGGGGGGAGGGGGAGATGGGGGGAAAGAAGAATTATTCTCCTTGTCTCCTTGTCTCCTTGTCCTCCACTCCCCCACTCCTCCACTCCCCCATGCCCCAATCTTTTTTCTTTAACAAAATAGTAATAAATAGCACAATTGTCCTTAACAGGAACTATTATATAAACCCGTTGGGTGTATTTAACGAGGTGTTGCTGATTGACACTTGTGTTTCCGGCTGAAACTCGCCGCATCAACGTTTGCCTTATGCTTTGATGCAACGCCCTAACACAAAAGTACCCTGCGAGGGTACTGTAAAATCGATAGCGGATGTGTCGAAAATAAAAAGTAGAAGATTTTCTGAACACATAAACCACGGATACGCCGTTGGTATTGCTTTTTATGCTCCTTTCGCTCATTGGAGTTTAAGCCACTTCTCATGACTTAGTTTTAAAAAGGAGAACATCTTGCATGGCTAGAAACAAAAAAAGATCATCAGGGTTTGACTGTAAGCATCAAATTTATTCTCGATGCCCTATTTGTTGTATTATCCCGCCACACGTGCTGGAAAAGGTTGCTGTTAATGGAAGTCCTGAACAGCGTCAGTGGGCTTTTCATACATTAAATATTTCGGCACAATTGCGCGGACGTCGGGATGTGGTAGGTGGTATCACCTTCGCAGCTCAACCAGGTGAAAAGCGTCGCACCATCTATGATGCCAAAAATAGCGAACAACTCCCAGGCACGATAGTACGTAGCGAGGGAAGTCCTGCTAGCAGTGATGAAATGGTGAACGAGGCTTACGATGGTGCAGGGGCAACTTATGATTTGTATCATGAAGTCTTCGAGCGCAATTCTGTTGATGATAAAGGGCTGCGTTTAGACTCCACGGTGCATTTCGGTAAAAAGTACGATAACGCCTTTTGGAATGGCAGTCAGATGGTTTATGGTGATGGCGACGGAGAGCTTTTTCAACGCTTCACCAAGTCAATTGATGTGATTGGACATGAGTTAACTCATGGTGTAACTCAGTTTGAAGCTGGTTTAATATATTTCGGGGAATCTGGCGCACTCAACGAGTCTATGTCTGATGTCTTCGGTATCATGGTCAAACAAAGAGTAAATAATGAGACGGCAGATAAGTCGAGTTGGATCATTGGGGAAGGTCTATTTACGCCAAAGGTCAAGGGTGTAGGTATCCGCTCGATGAAAGCGCCAGGGACAGCATACGATGATCCCGTGTTGGGTAAAGATCCGCAACCCGCACTCTATAAAGACCTTTTCACCGGCATGCAAGATAATAATGGGGTGCATATTAACTCAGGTATCCCCAACTACGCCTTTTACTTAGCAGCAACGGAAATTGGTGGTTATGCTTGGGAAAAAGCTGGGAAAATCTGGTACATAAGTTTACGCGATCGCCTGCGCTCTAAAGCTAATTTTAAACGCGCTGCTAACACAACTATCCTAGTTGCTGGAGAACTCTACGGCATTGATAGTAAGGAACAAAAAGCGGTGCAGAATGCTTGGCAAAAGGTAGGAGTTCTTTAAAGTTACGAGTAGAGACGCTTCGGTTCCTCGCGTCTCTACAAAATTATGAGTTCTGAAGCAAGCAACTCATAATTATATGAAGGACTAATTGTTTGCGTGTTGTATTTAATTGCTAGACTAGGAGATAATACTGTTTTCCTCCTAGTTTTTGTATTTTTCGCAGCGCATACAACACGACGGAGACTAAAAAATGCGGATCTCCTTTGAACGCTCAGGTGGCTTTGCTGGAATAATCAGGACAACAAACATTGACACTGCTACTCTGCCGCCAAACGAATGTAAACAGGTTTCTGAACTAATTCAATCTGCTAGTTTCTTTGAATTACCGCAAACAATCACTTCAGATACACGAGGAAGCGATCGCTTTCAATATACATTGACTGTAGAAGATAACGGTAAGCAACATACAATCACCGTCGGTGAATCCGCGCTCTCCGGTGAGTTAAAATCCCTAATTGAATGGCTGAAAGACGCCCCCACGACAAGGTGAGGCAGGGGAGCAGGGGAGGCAGGGGGGGCAGGGGGAGCAGGGGGGGCAGGGGAAGAAATATTTCTTCTTTGTTCTTTTTTACCCTTTTCGCTTTCCCCCTCCTCAAATTGCCTAATGCCCAATGCCCCATGCCCAATGCCCCATGCCTAATTTTTTATAAAACTTCCCAGCCGGTTCCTTTGTAACCATATTGGAAAATTTCGGGATGCAGAATTTCTGCCAAAATTTCTAAAGAATCTGCTAATCGTGGTCCTGGACGATTGAAATAGGCATTGCCATCAGTAATACAGACTCTACCAGTTTGGGTGGCGTGGAGTTTTTGCCATTCTGGACTTTGAGTTAATAACTGGGCTTCTTGACGAGTGCGATTTAAATCAAAACCGCAGGGCATAAAAATAACTGCATCTGGATTGCTAGATATAAGCGTTTCCCACTTCAATTGAGCAGAAGGTTGACCGGCAACGCTAAACAGCGATTGTCCTCCTGCTAAGTTGACTAATTCCGGAATCCAATTGGAAGCAGTCATTAAAGGGTCAGTCCACTCGATACAAGCGACTTTGGGCAGTTCTGTTAGAGAAAGTCCTTGGATTCTTTGCTTGATAATTTGGACGCGAGCTTCTAGGTTTTCTAACACCTTGACTGAATCAACCTCGAAGGCTTTGCTTACTCGCTCAATATCCGTCCAAACATCCTTGAGAACATTAGGTTGTAAGGAAATAATTTGGGGTGAATTGTTGGTGAGGGTAGCAACTGCGTTTTCAACATCGCCCAAACTGACAGCACAAACATCACACTGGTCTTGGGTGACAATGTGAGTGGGCTGCAATTTTTCTAAAACATCAGTTTTGATTTGATAGATGCTGAGGGCAGATTGCAACAAGTTGTTGACTTTATCATGAATCTCCCCGCTGGGGGCATTGCTGTCTAGCCTTGCTTGGGTGCAAACAGGGCGATTTTTGATTTCTGGAGGGTAGTCACATTCGTGCGATCGCCCGACAATCTTATCAGTTAAACCCAATGCGGCTAAAATCTCCGTTCCACTGGGAATTAGGGAGACAATTCTCACGTTACTCTCTGTCATTGCTCCACCTTCGCAACAGCTTATCATCTTAATTGTTGCAAAATTTGGTAGATTATGTATCTTTCCCCAGGAGAATGCACAAGTGTCAGTGAGAAGATAAAAATAGGGGCAGAGGGTAGATGAGGAGTATTTTCACCACTTTTTTACACTAAATCGTCATTTATACTACTTAGATTAATTTGTACTATATAAAACAAATAACTTTATTTGTGTTTCCGAACACTTATAAAGTTAATATTACAGCTATATTAAATTTATGGCTTAAACATATAAATATATTTATGTACTATTTTTCATCGCAAATTTAATATATTTTGCGTCTATGCGCCAATGTTTGAAGGGATAATAGTACATAAGGACAACTAAATTATTTTAAATGTGAATCATACTTTGGTGACAATGGCTGGTTATGAAGTTAGGGAACTGATTGGCAAAAAGGGTCTAGTTAGTCACCATAGCAAAATTATAAGAGTTAATCATAAAAAATATTTTTTCTAATTATGAAAAACCTTATGAAATAGTTCTACTAAAAAAACGGTTCCACTTTAACCGTTGAACTGCAAGGCAGAGTCATTCCCAAGAGCAACAAGTGCGAGTGTTGGCAGTGAGAGATATTACAAAACGCAAGCAAACCGAAGAAAATTCGCTCATACGGGAAAATTATCTGCGATCGCAAAGTCAGACACTGATGCAACTGGCAAAAAGTAATACATTCCAGCAAGGCAATTTAAAAGCAGTATTAAAAGAAATTACTGAAGCAGCAGCGCGATCGCTTTTAGTGCAGCGAGTTGGCGTATGGTTATACAATTCAGACGAATCAAAAATTGAATGCATTGATTTATATGATGTTAGCACAAAGCAACATAGCGCCGGTCTTTCCCTTTTAAAAGCGAATTATCCAGCTTATTTTCAAGCTCTGGAAGAGGAACGTAGCATTGCAGTAAATGATGTCTTCAACGACAAAAGAACCCAAGAATTTGCCGAGTCTTATCTTTCTGTGCTTGGGATAACATCGGTGTTGTATGCACCGATTTGGTTAGGGGATCGATTGGTGGGGGTAGTTTGCCACCAACACGCTGGAGGTGTTCGTCAGTGGACTTTGGATGAAGAGAATTTTGCTGCCTCGATTGCAGATTTAGTCAAAGTAGCAATCGAAACGAGCGAGCGGAACGCTGCACAGTCAGCACTGAGAAATAGTGAGGCAAAATTGCGGGCAATGTTTGAGCATTCTTCTATTGGTATTAGCTTTGCAAATATGGATGAACGCATAGTAGATAGTAATCCTGCGTTATGTCAAATGCTAGGCTACAGCCAAGAAGAACTATCCGGCAAACGGATCACAGATTATATTTATTCAGAAGATTTGACTACAGATTTAGACTATCAACAAATAGTAACCGGAAATGCCGTAGACCCAAAGCGGGCTGTCGCAAAACATCCCTTGGAGTTAGAAAAGCGTTTTCAACATAAAGACGGTAGCTTAGTTTGGACTCAGATTTCGGTTTCTTTAATTTGCAACACAAATGGTGAGCCTGAGTTTTTCCTGACGATTATAGAAGATATCACAGAACGCAAGCGAACTGAATTGAAATTGCTTAAAAGTAAAGAAGCAGCAGAAGTAGGCAGTCGCGCAAAAAGTGAATTTTTAGCAACTATGAGCCATGAACTGCGTACACCTCTGAACGCAATTATGGGCTTATCTCAGTTGCTGCAACAAAAGATAGTTGGTACACTCAATGATAAGCAAGAAGAATATATAAATTATATATATAGTAATGGTGAACAGTTGCTGGCACTGATTAACGATATCCTTGATTTATCTAAGGTAGAAGCCGGCAAAGAAGAATTAACGCTGCTACCTTTGCAAGTGCAAGATATTTGTAATTATGTAATATCGACAGTGTGCGATCGCGCTTTAGAAAAAGGATTGCAACTCACAACCGAAATAGAGCCAGAAGCAGATGTTTGTATTGCCGATGATCGACGAATGAAACAAATGCTTCTAAATCTGCTCACCAATGCGATTAAATTCACCCCAGCAGGTAAAGTATCGCTGACGGTGAAAAAAGTACCACAAGGTATGATATTTACAGTTTCAGATACGGGTATTGGTATTGGCTCAAATCAGTTTCAATTTTTGTTTGAACCGTTTAAACAGCTTGACAGTCGCTTAAATCGTCAGTACGAAGGTACTGGCTTAGGTTTAGCTTTGACGCGCAAGTTAGCGCGACTTCATGGTGGAGATGTGACAGTAGAATCGACTTTGGGAGAAGGTAGTCGATTTATGTTGTTTCTGCCAGATCCAACTTCCCAAAAAGCAGAAAAGTTGCAAAGTGAGGAAATAGCGCAATCGGAAAGAGAAAATAATTCTTCTTTTGTTTCTTTTCCTGTGTCCCCTAGTGCCAGTGTCCCGGATACTACAACCAATAAACGCATCTTGCTTGTACAAGACGAGGAAAACACTGCCATATTGCTGCAAGGTTATCTTCAGACGATTGGTTATGAGGTGGAAAAAATTAGTGACTCAAACAGCTTCTTGCATTGGGTAAGAAATTTTGAACCAGATTTAATTTTGTTGGATGTGCATTTAACCGGGGATGTCAGCGGATGGGATTTACTGAATCTTCTGCGACAGATACCTTCTTCCCAAGATTTGCCGGTGGTAATTATAACACCAGCAGGAATGACTGTAGATCCCAATCGCTTGCGACAAGCTGGTGCTAACGACTATCTCACTAAACCGATTGGTATCGTTCAATTAGAATCGATATTGATACGATATTTGAGTTAAGTTGGGCATTGGGCATTGGGCATTGGGCATTGAAAGAACTCTATTAGAAGGCGCATTACTTTCTTATACCATTTCACGAAATTCATGATACAAATTCTTTTTCCTGCTCTCCCCCTGCCCCCCTGCCTCCCCTGCTCCCCCTGCTGCCCATTTGTATCAACTTTAAAGTGAAACGGTATTACTCCTTTCCCGGTGGAAGAATACCGAAATATTTTTTATCTCACGCAGAGACGCAGAGGCACAGAGAAAGAAAAGATAGGTAATTTTAGAGCGGGAAGAGAGTAAACTTGTTTAATTCCCATTGCCCATTAGCCATTACCGATTCCCCTTAAATTCTTGATAAAGCTGCCATGCTTTAATTATGTTTCCTTGCATGAGGGAGGCAACTGCTGAAAGTGCTTTTAGTTCAGTTATGTTAGGGTTTTTGGCTAAAGCAGGTTGTAGGGATTTTTCCGCTGCTGCTGGTTGCCAATTGTAGAGATGGACAAATGCTAGATAGCCGTAAGCGTAGGGATTTTCTGGGTCTAATTGAGTTACTTTAGTTAAAGATGCGATCGCATCATTGACTCGTCTTTCCAATACGTTTGCTAAACCTAAAGCATACGCCCAATCACGGTTTTGGCCAATATGCTCTAATCTATATGCTAAAGTTAATCTTCCTTGTACCAAATAATCCTGATTTGGGTCGTATTGATTGATACGTCCTACTTCATCAAATATTTGCTCTAGTGCCGATGCTCCCTTGGATAAATTAGCTCCTAATATGCGTAATTGCGTTACTAAATCTAACTCAGGTGCTGGTGTAGCGGTGGCTTGGGGGTCAATTTGCAAAGTAACTTTGGGCACTAAGATAGGATAAGTTTCGCCAGAAATTCGATTGAGATAAGTTGCTTCTAAGGTGTAAATTCCTGGTGCTGTATCAGCACTCGGTAGCATCGCCATCCTTTCCATCACCGATAAATGCTGATTTGAAGTGGAATGTAAAGCCCCCATCGCGATCCCGTGGTCGTGTAAGCACTTTAAATTATCGCTGTTTCGCCAAGTTAATAATACTAAACCTTGTTGTAACTCTTGCGAGGAGCCAGACCACTCATAAGTTACAGGTACAGGTATTCCTGGCGGCGCTTTTTTGGGTACTGTGACTCGTGATAGAATAATCCGAGGGGAAGTTTTTGCCGATAGAGATTTAACTTCTACGGGTGGCAGCTTTTGATGATAAAGTTTAAGAATATTCCGATTAGGTAACTTCCAAGACTTATTTAACTCGAAATCTGGTGATGTCTCCACAGCTTCGACTATGGCAGCTTGGGTTTCTGGAATAGAACCTTGATTGCCAGTTTTGGTGAGAAACCAAGAAAGCGATCGCCTATCTTGCTCAAGAAAGTTTTTTCTTGTTCCTACCTGTCGTCCGTAAACTTGAAAGTTCTCTAATGCCCCATAATAATTTAAATTGTGCTGGTTAATTTCACTCGTAGAAGGCAAAACTCCTAGTGTAGAACGCAGATAGGGTTCTGTTTGGATAATTTGGGCAATTACTTGTCGGTGCGGTAATTCCTGTCCTAAATAAGGATAATGCTGTGATTTTGGACTTAAAGTTTGTGTCATCCAACTACCCAAAATACCTCCCACAGGAAACAAGTTGAGTAACATCAAAATTATTGCCAAACCAACAGTATAAAGACGGGTACGCTTTCCCCAAAGATGACGAGAACAAGTTAACCCATAAGCTAAAAATAATGACAGTACTGGTAAGTAGGGTAATACATAGCGATCGTCTTTGTTAGGGTTGAGAGATGATAATAAATAACTTCCTACCCAAAATATTGCTAACCATTTTAGGGAGTAGGAGAGGGGAGGAGATGGGGAGAGGGAAAGAGGGGGGGAGGGGGAGAGGGGGGGATAAGGATTTTGCAAATTTCTCCAAGTCTCCTTGTCTCCAAGTCTCCTTGTCTCCAAGTCTCCTTGTCTCCAAGTCTCCTTGTCTACTAGTCTTTCTTCCTTAACATGTCCCCAATAGAGTAGTAACCCAAATATAGGGACAAGCAATAAAGGTAAAGAAACTTGATTGGGTAATTGATGCCAATAATAAGTCCAAGCTTCTAATGTATTTAGAGAAGCATCACCTTCAGCAACAGCAGAATCTAATGTTGCCCGCTTACCAGAAGTGAGGATGAGTAGCCAATTGGTGCGATACCAAGGTGCAAACAGCAATACCGACAAGCATAAACTACCTAGTAGCTGTGCTAAACGTTTCCAACGTCGTTGACGTAGTATTGTAAATCCTACCCAAGCGATCGGCGTTAATAAAAAGAATAACGCAGTCTGCTTAACTAACAACGCCAATCCTAACGATAAACCAAAAGCGACTGCCCAGAGGAGGGAGGGGAGGAGGGGGGGATGGGGGAGAGCAGGGGAAGATGAGGGAGCAGGGGGAGCAGGGGGAGAAAGAATAGTGTCCCTGTCTCCTTGTCTCCTTGTCTCCTTGTCTCCTGTGACTTGCCAAGCTGTGAGGCAATAAAAACTTAAGGTAACGACAGATGCGAGGGGATAATCTAAGAGAAACTCTAAACGCAGGCGATAAAGACCGGGTAAAATTTGACATAATGCAGCTGCCCATAAACCTACAGACTGGTTAAATAGGACTTTACCCAAGCCATAGACTGACGAGAGCAAAATCCCACTAAATAACAGCATTACTAAAGTGGCTTGATCTGCGCCAGTGCCAAAGATATTCTGAACAAAAGCTGTAATAATGTAAGTTAAAGGCGGTATTTTAGAAGATAGCAGCCAAAAACTTTGCCACCATTCTGCATCTGACCATTGAGGGTTTTGTAACGCTTGCCAATAGGTTAACGTGCCGGTTAAGTAATCTGCTTGATCCCAAGCTGGAATTGAGCGATCTAGCGTAAACCAAATGCGATCGCATAAAGCACCCAACAGCCAAATTATCCCCAGAATCAGTAGATTATTATACTTATTTCGCTTATTTTGGGCAGCCATATATCGCTTCGCTTCAGTGATGAGTTAAGAGTGAAGAATTATAAATCATAAATTCACATAAAAGCCTAATTTTTTACTTTTAATTCCTGACTCCTGACTCCCGTACAGACGCTTCGGTTCCTTGCGTCTCTCCAAGTCCTGACTCCTAACTCTTTAACTTTTTTCTCATTTTTACATGGGGAATACCCGCTTCTATAAATATTTCTCCTTCTTGGGCAAAACCCAATTTGTAGTATAAAGCTTTTACATACTCTTGGGCATTAATCACAACTTCTGCAATATCCTTGCTTGCTATAATTAACAGTGCCTCTTCCATAATTTTCTTACCAATACCTTGACCTCTAGCTGTAGATAAAACAGCAAGTCTTTCTATTTTTACAGTTTTATCATCTATATATCTTATCCTCGCGGTTCCCACAGCTTGTTTATCTAAATAAGCAATTAAATGCTCACATATTTCATCTTTCCCATCAAACTCTAAAGCTTCTTCTACTTTTTGTTCCTCTTGAAAAACGGCTTTTCTAATAGCTTTAATCTCCAAAAACTCTTCAGAAAAATTGGCTAATCTAATAACTAAATCACTCATCAAACTCTCTTGGCATCCTTGGCGGTTCGATTATAAAATAAGGTGGGCTTTGCCCACCCTAAAAAACCTCAATTAATCTGCACCCTCAATTGGTGCAAAACCTTGACGTTGAATATTTTCCGTTACCGTGCGCGGTTCCAAGAATTGTAACAGGTAATCGGGACCCCCAGCTTTTGAACCTACTCCAGAAAGCTTGAAGCCACCAAACGGTTGTCGGGCAACTATAGCACCTGTAATATTACGATTAACGTACAAATTACCGACTTCAAAATCTGATTGCGCTTGTTCAATGTGTGAGGGAGTTCTCGAATAAAGTCCTCCAGTCAAAGCGTAATTTGTACCGTTAGCAACTTGCAACGCTTGCTGAAAATCTTTTACGCGAATTACTGCCACAACTGGACCAAAAATTTCTTGTTGGGCAATTGTTGAATCTGGCGATACTTCGCTAAAGATGACAGGTCCGATAAAATAGCCTTGATCAGGAGCTGACATTTCCAAAACAGCTTTTGACTCGGCGCGTCCTTTTTCAATATACTCGCGGATGCGATCGCGTGCGGAAGCATCAATCACAGGTCCGACTTGAGTACTTGGTAACTCAGCCTCGCCAATATTCAGCGATTTTGTGGCTTCGACAAAGCGCTCCACAAAGGTATTATAAATCGGTTCAACCACAATTACTCGCGAACAAGCAGAACATTTTTGTCCGCTGTAACCAAACGCCGATTGGACAACGCCGACAACAGCAGCGTCTAAATCAGCACTTTCATCGACAATAATCGCATTCTTGCCGCCCATCTCCGCAATCACACGCTTCATGTGCTTTTGACCGGGTTTAAGAATTGCCGCTTCTGCGTAAATTCGACAACCAACTTCTTGCGAACCAGTAAAAGCGATGACATGAGTATCAACATGATTCACCAAGTAAGCACCAACTTGTGAACCCTTACCAGGAAGGTATTGAAAGACACCTTTGGGGATTCCCGCTTCTAGCAAAACTTCTGTTAACTTAGCCGTAATTACAGAAGAGGTTTCCGCAGGTTTGAGAAGCGTGCAATTACCCGCAACCAAAGCAGCAACAGTCATACCGCAAGCGATCGCCAACGGAAAATTCCAAGGTGAAATCACTACCGCAATTCCCCGTGGATGATAAATATAACGATTAGTTTCCCCTACAATGTCGTAATTAACACCTTTATCCAACCGTTCCATCTCATCCGCGTAATAGCGACAAAAATCTATCGCCTCAGAAACCTCACCATCCGCTTCGCGCACAGGCTTACCGACTTCCAAAACAATCCAAGCCGAAAATTCAGCGCGGCGTTGTTCCATCAAATCAGCAGCCTTCCGCAAAATATCAGCGCGTCGCTTCACCGGAGTTTTCCTCCAAGCAGGAAAAGCAGATTTTGCAGCTTTCATAGCTTGTTCAGCTTGCTCTACACTCAGAAGCCCAATTTTCCCAACTATTTCGCTGAAATTAGACGGATTAACAGAATCAACAACTTCCTGAGTTTGCACATACTCCCCATTCACCAAAGGTAGATACGTCTTCCCAAGTTGTTGACGAACACCTTCAAAAGCAGCTTGCGCTTTCTTTCTTTCCTCCTCCTCAGCATAATCCGTATCAGCAGCAAAACCCTCCTCCTCCTCTCTGCGTCTCTGCGTCTCTGCGTGATATATCTCCATATTTGGCGCAGCAATTAACTCCTCAACCGGGCTATTTTCCAGATTTTGCCGTAAAAACGAACTATTTGCCGTATTCTCCAACAAACGACGAATTAAATACGCCATTCCTGGCAGCAACTCACCGTAAGGACAGTAAACCCGAACTCGATAACCCCTATCAACTAACGCTGAAGCTAGCTTATCACCCATCCCGTAAAGGACTTGCATTTCAAAGCAACGCCGGGGGACTTTTAAAGTTTCAGCTATGGCGATCGCTTTTGCTTGCGATCGCACATTATGACTACCAATGGCAGCATACACATATTGATGATTCTCCAGCAACAACTGAGTTATCGTTTCAAAATTCGCATCCGTTGCCGCCTTATCGTTGTAAACTGGTTGTTGCCAATGCTTCTGTGCAGCTTTGATAGTTTCTTGATCCCAATATGCGCCTTTTACCAAACGAATTGTAATCGGATAACCGCGCTGTTTTGCCCAGGCAATCAAGTTTCGTGCATCTTCCTGACTGTCGCGCAGATATGCTTGAATTGTCATTCCAATATCTGTGCGTTGCTTAAACTCTTCTTCCAGCAAGATTTTTTTCAAGATGCTGAAAGTTAAATCTTTATAAGCATACTGTTCCATATCAAAGTGAACAGAAGCACCACTATCTTTAGCACGACGCAACAAAGTGCGAATGCGCGAACTGACTCGCTCCTCACTACCATTAGCATCTAACGGGTCAAATTGCGAATAAAACGCGGTTAACTTTACAGAAACCTGAATGCGAACAAGTTCACCATCAGCTTCGTCAATTGCCGGAACTTTATTCCAACTCTTGGATGCTTGCACAAGTTGTTGCATTAATTCCAAATAACGGTCAAGATAAGATTGCGCTTCAGTTTCGGTAATTACCGCTTCACCAAGCAAATCGATGGTGAAAGCCATTTTTTCTTTACGCAGTCTCTCTACGGTTTTGATGACTTGTTTAATATTTTCCCCAGAAATATATTTATGCGCTAGAGTTTCAACCGCTGTCCCTACAGTTGTCGCGGCAACTTGTCCCGGCATAGAATCAGGGTTAGCAAAGTTTAGCATTCCCTTGAGAGCCGCTGGTAATTCTACAGACTCCGAACCTAAATATTCTTGTAAATGCGCCGCGATTTCTGCTTTACTATGTAAAGCAGGTAAAGTATCGATAAAGCGAAATAGCTGCACCCGCAATCCAGGATTGCTCATCGCCCAAGCTAGCAATTTATCATCCCAGCGCATTTGATCGCGCAGAGAAGCGAAGAAAGAACGATTTTCTTGCGTCGCTGCTAAAAGCTGTTTGGCGATTTCTTGAGTTTTCGCTTCGTAAGTGCTTTTTTCTACTTGTAATACCACTGATGACATCCTTATTTAAAGCTAGGCTTTTTTGGCAAAGCCTGTATTTTCTATTTTGACTCTTGGATTGTGCGAATACCACATCTAGAGGTTATGCGATGCGTAGATTTTGGGAAAAAACCTTTGTGAAACCCCGATAAAATAAAAGCAATTCCACCAAAAGGCAGCATTTATGGCAACCCAAATCGGTGAAGGAAAATCTTTGACTGAACTGGTAATTTCTTGGGAAGCTTTACCAGAGAATTTTCAACTTGAGGATGAACCTGTGGAAAATACATCACAGCCAATTTTGGCTGGTGCTTTGCGTGAAAGCTTAGAACTTGCAGGATTTATTCAACCTCAAATGTTGATTGCGTCAAACTTTGCTCTTTGCGCTACTTTAAACGGACAATTTATCGCTAAAGCACCCGATTGGGTTTATGTTCCAACTGTTAATCAAAATTCCGGGCAAAATTTCGGAGAATGCAAAAGCTATACACCAAATTTAGAAGGTGATATTCCCACAATTGTGATGGAATTTCTTTCTGATAGCGATGGGGGAGAATATTCAGTTAAACGAACTTATCCCCCTGGAAAATGGTTTTTCTACGAGCAAATTCTCAAAGTTCCCGTTTACGTAATTTTTGACCAAAATGGAGGGTTATTAGAATTTTACCAACTCGAAAATAAGCGATATGAATTGCAGCAACCTAATTCTGATGGACTTCATTGGATTGATTCAATGAGCTTATTTTTAGGGACTTGGCAAGGAACAAAAGAAGCTAGAACGGGTTACTGGTTGCGCTGGTGGGATGAGTCAGGTAATTTGTTGCCGTGGGCAGTAGAAAGGGTAGAACAAGAACGTGAACGTGCTGAACAAGAACACCAACGCGCTGAACAAGAACGTCAGCAGAAAGAAAAACTTATCGCCTATTTACAATCTCAAGGCATCGATCCTAATACTTTACTCTCAGAATAAATCGATTCAATAATGATATCATGTCCGACAAATGACATATAAATAAATATGAAGCTTTACTAAGTGGCATTAGATTGCTTATGAAATAAAAGCTGTCGTTACCAACGTCGAAGCTGTGGTTGTTTAATAAAGTTTAGATTACCGACTTATTGGCAACCTTGTTTTTTCACGAATCCAAAACATACTGCTATGGGTATGATTTGTATAAGGCGATCGCCCTTACTTTTAGTATAATCACTACAACCTATAAACTATTTTCTTTTAGGAACCGCATATCGCATTCCCCCTTTAACAGCGACGGTATCACCTTTGTAACGAGGAATAATATGAATACTCGCGTGCATTATATTTTGACCCGCATCTCGATTAATGTTCATTCCCACATTAAAACCATCAGGTTTAAATTTTTGGATGAGAATTTCTTGCACTTTATTAACCATCAGCCAGCAAGCAGATTGCTCTTTCAATGGTAGCTCAAAATAATTACTCACATGGCGTTTGGGTATAACCAAAACGTGACCTTTATTTACAGGATAACCATCAAACATTGCATAAGCTGTGGCAGATTCCGTTAGTAAGCTTAGATGGGTATAAGGATTACAAAATATACAATTATTGATTGAATTTCTTTGGTGATTGTAATGAACATATTCGTAAATTTCACAATTATCGTCTAAGTTAATTGAATTAAAGGGAAGTTTGACAATACACTGATATGTAGGCTTTTTATGAATATAATGCTCTCGAAATCCTTCTTTTTTTATATCTCTTCTAACTGCATAATAAGCCTTACCTCCTGGTTTTAAGAGGTGTGATACTCCCATAAGAACGTTAGCTTGTTCTTCCGGAAACAAAACATTTAAAACATAAAAGCAAATTATTGTATCAAACTTGTCATGAGGAAGTTCAGGAAAATAATAAGGATCGTAACCTGTAATATCAAAGCCTTTTTGTTGTAATAATTTAACATCATTACCAAAACCACAACCAAAATCTAATATTTTACCTTTCAGTAAATTTTTATTTAATAAAAACTTTGCAGGAAATGATAGATAAATTCTTTCTATTGCAGTGAAGTAGCTAAAATTATTTTTTTGCTTCATAGATACATAAATTTTCGGTGATTACACGCTATCGGGTGGAGTTTCTCAATCACATTAATAAGATTGCACTTTCTCTGGTGAGAAGCAAAGCGTCTCACAATAGAAACAGGATATTTTAAGATATGCACTATTAAAGATTTTTAGCTCAGTACAAATACGGAAATGATTTACGGGTTCTGTTTTCCCGCTTAGATTTGTCATTGAAAAAAAGCGATCGCATGTTGTCTTTATGCGATCGCCTATTCTTCTTCTAAAATCGTTTCAATATTCTGTGCTGTATAGAGACGGACAATTTAAATTTTGGCGAAAGCTTTTAACTTCATCCGATTCAATCACTTCGACGTTGCCATTGTTGCGGATCGCGTTTCACGTGAAAACAGGCAAGAATCACAATTTTATCTTCTTCAATCAGGTAAAAAATTCCGTAGGTAAATCGACGAATCAAAGCGCGTCGAACTTCTCTATGTACCAAAGGATAACCTGAAAGATTGCGTCCCACAGAAGATATACAGCTATCAACTGCACGTATAAACTCAAAACCCAATCCGGGATTGTGTTCTTCGTACCACTCAAAAGCCTCTTCGATATCAAGTTCTGCCTCTGGGCTAATCAGTAATTTATAATCCATTATGAAAAACCCAGTCTTTGCTTCATGTGTTCCCAGCTTGAACCCTGCATTGGGTTTTGGTGGTATTCTTCTAGGCGTCGGTCTAATTCTTGCTGTTGAGCCTCACTGACACGTACTGCCGCAGGTGTAGTGAGGATGCTATCCCACAAATCCTCGGCAAGTTGTATGCGCTCGGCTACACTTAATTGGGAAATGTCAACTTTCAATAACGGATGCATACTCATCACACCAAGGTTTAATCTTCTCAATATTCTACCTCTATCGGGAGAGGGATGAAAGTACCTCTGTTTTGTTTTTTTCAGCGCGATCGCCTAAACATTTTTTATCAGACTCAAAATCTAAATCGCATGGAATAAAAATCACCATCCCTCTTTTCAGTACAAACGTATCCAGATTCGCTTCAAAAATTATTTCCCAAGAACGGCATCTTGGTTAACGTATCATCATCTTGTGTTGTAGAAGACATCAGTTTCTTTACTTTGCAAAATTTTATAATTTTAAACTTACGCAGTTGAAGTAACTAGCTGCGATCGCCTTGTACAAACTTCAGATTTAATTGATAAATAAGCTTAAATCTATCCGCAGATTATCGCCAGAAATTAATTTCTGATCTAGCATAACTAGCGAGCCTGTTCAGCGAATCTCTCAACAATGCTTTGAACGCGTCTCACTGAGAAAATTATTTGCACATCAGGTACATCATATAAATGGATAGTGTCTATGCTCACAGCTATTTGTACTTTATTTGAAGGTGACTATCACTACGGCGTAGGAGTTTTAGCCAACTCTCTTTATAATCATGGTTTTCGCGGGGTAGTTTGGGTAGGCTATCGTGGAACTTTGCCACCTTGGGCTAAACCTCTTAAAAGTGATCAAGCTTATCAAGAGTTTTCTCTAGCATCCGATTGTGTAATTCGATTCATTGAGCTAAATACCTCAAAGTTTTTGTCTAATTACAAACCCGATTTTATGCTTCAACTTTGGGAAAGTTATTGCCCAGAAGTTGAAGCATTATTTTATTTCGATCCTGATATTGTCAACAAAAGTTCCTGGGATTTCTACGAACAGTGGGTAAGTCGCGGAATTACCTTATGTGAGGATGCTTATGACTATATGCCCGTTAATCATCCTAATCGATTAGCCTGGAAAGAACTTGCTGAACGCTATGGTTATGTATGCCATCGCGAAACAGACCGATACTACAATTCTGGCTTTATTGGAGTGAGGCAAAACCAAAAGTCCATACTTTCGCTGTGGCAGCAATTACTAGAAACCTTTGAATCCGCAGGATACATCAATCTCAGTGATTTCAATCTTTCATTAGGGCGTTATCCCTATTTCCAAAGCGATCAATGTATCCTTAACTTGGCGCTCATGTTGACGAATGTACCACTAAGCACTGTTAGTCGAATGGGAATGGATTTTGGTGGTGCCAGTGTCGGTATTATGTCACATGCATCAGGAGCGCAAATAAAACCGTGGCGCAAACAATTGATTTTTAAGGCTTTGGAAGGTGTACCTCCAACTATGACAGACAAAGCATATTGGCTAAACACTCAAACACCTATTCAACTATATTCGCCAGCGCAATACAGCCAGAAAAAAATTGCTCTGCGTAGTGCAGCTGCGATTGGACGCTTTATCCGTCGCTCTTAAAAGTTGTCATCAGTTTCGCTTATGTTCCGATTCAGACGAAGGCGTAAGCGACTATCAAAATTAATGTGGTAATTTTTTAGTTGGCGCTATCTTTTGACTTAGCGCTAACTAGAAAATTTTAAATTGTAAATGCAATCGCTATATTTGCCCTTCGGATATTTTACCTTCTGAGTAGTAGTCACGAAAAATATTCTGGATTTGCAACAGTTCTTGCTGTTCCAACTCTGTTAGAGATTCCAGAGATAGTAATGATGTAAATGAGTTATTAGACTTCTTGCAGAAGTAGGGGAAAGGGGAAAGGGGAAAGGGGAAAGGGTAGGAAAAAAGCTTCTCACGACAGTGCCAAAAAGACTTTTGCAAGAGGTCTATTGAATTGCTCTTCAAATTTGAAAAGCTGCCGAACAATTTCTAAGCTCAGGTTTCTAGCATCTAAAGTTGTAGTCATTGCTTAATTTACTCTCAAATTAAATGTAATTTTACAATCAGGCTAGGATAGAAGCAGACGTGAATTATAGATTTTTCGCAGTTCTAGTCGGAAAGTTGCTCTACGTTACGCTATTAGCAATCAAGTCCTTTTCAGTTTCTTTGTACAGCACTTCATGAATACGAGCGCGAATTAAATTTTGCAATAAGAGTACAATGCGATTGTTTCCCGATACAATGCGATTGTTTCCCGATGCAATGCGATTGTTTCCCGATGCAATGCGATTGTCACCCGATGCAATGCGATTGTGTCTCGATGCATTTAAAAACGCTACGCTTTTAGGCTTAATTGTACTTAGTATGTTGACCGTTTTTACCTCGCTATTCATTCCACCCTACTCCACTTCGTTTCCTTGTGGGTGCGGGATTCCGCGATTCGAGGTTAATTTATCAGAAGCTGTTGCGCTTACAATTTGTCCTAAAACTTTCTCCCCCTCTCCCCCTCAACGAGAAAATTAAAAGCTTCACAGCTTTGTGAAGAGCGTTCTAACCAGAGAAAAGCCGCTCCAATGCAATAATTCTTAATTTCCGATGGCAAAATGTTGCGAATCTTGATTTAATTGATAGACTTGTACCTTGTTAGGTTAGACAGATAGCGCCTTATGGTGCATATCAAGCGCGTAGAACTTACTAATTTTAAATCCTTCGGCGGTACTACTTCTGTCCCTTTACTGCCGGAGTTTACTGTCATTTCTGGTCCTAATGGTTCCGGAAAGTCTAATATACTAGACGCGCTGCTATTTTGCCTCGGTCTGGCTAGCTCTAAGGGAATGCGAGCCGATCGCCTTCCGGATTTGGTAAATAATACTCAAACCGGTAAAGGACGTTCTACTGTTGAAGCTAGTGTGACAGTGACGTTTGATTTGGGAAATGAGGATTTCTCACGCAGAGTCGCAGAGTCGCAGAGTGAGGAAGTTGAGGAAGTTGCCGAAGATGGGGAAGTTGGGGAACAAGAAAATCCCAAATCCCAAATTCCAAATCCCAAATCGTCAGATTGGAGTGTAACGCGCAGGTTGCGAGTCACTCACCAAGGAACTTATACATCGAATTACTACATCAATGGTGAAGCTTGTACCCTGACGGACTTACATGAGCAATTAAACGACCTGCGGATTTATCCTGAAGGCTATAATGTCGTTTTGCAAGGGGATGTTACCAGCATTATCTCGATGAATGCGCGAGAGCGACGGGAAATTATTGATGAATTGGCTGGGGTAGCGTCGTTTGATCGCAAGATTAATCAAGCCAAAAGTACTTTAGACGAAGTTAAGGATAAAGAAGATAGTTGTCGAATTGTTGAGACGGAATTAACTTCACAACGCGATCGCCTTTCTCAAGACCGCGCTAAAGCGGAAAAATATCAAAAGCTTCGCACGGAATTTCTCGAAAAACAATCTTGGGAAGCTGTGTTATCATGGCGCACTCTACAAGCACAACAAGAAAAGTTGGCGAATCAAATTCAATCAGGCGATCGCACTTCTACAGAAATTTCAACTCAATTAACAACCCTTGATTCTCAAATCGCCCAAAAAACTCTTGAGTTGGATGAACTTAATCGACTTGTCAAAGCGTTGGGAGAAGAGGAAGTTTTAGCCGTACAATCTACTTTGGCGACTCAAGAAGCTGAACGTAAACAACTTCAACGTCAACAAAGTGAGTTAGAAACAGCTTTTCAAGAAACGGCAAAGCGTCTGCAACAACAAACGCAAGAAATTCAACAATATCAAGCTTCTTTAGAACAACAATCTCAGCAACAAATTGTAGAGACGCAATTAATTGCCTCTTTACGGGAACAAAGAGATGAAGCACGACAAAGTTTGGAAGGTTCTCGTGAAGCTGCTGCGGAAATTGCTTCCGCTAGTGAAGCTTGGGTACAGCAACAAACTGCGCTAAACCGTCAAATTGAGAGTTTGCTGCAAACTCTGGAACCTCAACGCACTGAGCAAGCGCAACTCCGGGAACGCAATAATCAATTACAAGAGTTGATTCAAGAACAAACTCACTTAGTTGAACGTGATGAACCTTTACTAGCAGAGAAACAAGCTGAATGTACGCAACTGCAAACAGAATTTAATGCTTCTACCGAACCGATTCAAAACTTAGCGCAAACTTTAGTCGCTACAGATCAAGAGCTGCAACTTCAACAAGAAACGCAAAAAAGGTTGCTTTCTGAACAACGAGAAAAACAACGTTCTTTAGATAAATTAGAAGCGCAAGTTGCCGCACAGCAAGAAGTACAAGGAACCCAAGCAAGCAAAGTTATTTTACAATCGGGAATGCCGGGTGTATGCGGGTTAGTTGTACAGTTAGGACGAGTTGAACCGCGCTATCAACTCGCTTTAGAAATTTGTGCCGGTGGACGTTTGGGACATATTGTGGTAGAAGATGACAGTATCGCCGCTGCGGGAATTGAACTGCTGAAACAAAAGCGTGCGGGGAGAGCAACTTTTTTACCGTTAAATAAAATCAATGCATCTAAATATGTCCAAGATGCAACGCTGCGTTATGCGAACGGGTTTGTCGATTATGCGGTGAATTTAGTTGAATGCGATCGCCGTTATCGAGATATATTCAACTACGTTCTTGGTAATACGGTCGTGTTTGACTCCATCGAGCAAGCACGCAAGCAGTTAGGATTATACCGCATCGTCACTCTCCAAGGCGAATTGTTGGAAACCAGCGGCGCGATGACTGGTGGAAGTAACACTCAGCGATCGGCGTTGCGCTTTGGTACGGTGGAAGCAGCGGAATCTGATGAAGTTATTGCTTTGAAAAATCGCTTAAATGAAATTGAGCGCGTTTTAGAACGTTGTGGGGAAGCGATAAATACTCTTTCCGTTAGAGCTAAAAGGCTCTCACAAGAGGTGACAGAAGCGCGTCAGGCGAAAAGAGAACAACAACTGCAATTAGAGCAGTTACAAAAAGAAATAAAAACTTTGACAGCGCAATTAGAAGGAACGCGATCGCAGCTTTCCCAAAATAGGGAAAAGTTAACCGTTGCTCAAACCCGCTTAGAAGTTTTGGATCGGGAATTACCAGGACAAGAACATCAACTGCAACAATTACGACATACTTTATCAGAGTTGGAAGCCTCGCAAACTCCCAGCGAATGGCAAGAAATCCAGGCAATAATTAAAGTTCAAGAGCAACAATTGCAACAACGCGAAACTGCGTTAAGAGAAGCCGAGCAAAGATTAAAAAATCTCGAAAATCAGCAGCAGCGTTTGCAAGAGAAAATTGAAGAAGGGGAACAGCGAATTGGCGAGTATCAAACGCAACAGACATCATGTAGAGACGCGATATATCGCGTCTCTACACAAATCACAGCGATTAGCACGCAAATAGCCGAAACTCGCGCCAAATTGACTGAACTAGAAGCGAATTTAGGAGAAGAAAAACAAAAACGCGATCGCACAGAACAAGAATTGCGTGAGTCCTCACTGCGTCAGCAACAATTACAATGGGAACTGCAAAAACTACAAGAAACTCAACAAACCCGACGCGATGAATTAACCGCAGTCAGAGAGCAACTACAAATTTTAGCCCCAGAATTGCCCAGCCCTTTACCAGAAGTACCCAATAAAGTAGACTTAGAAGAATTGCAGAAAGAATTGCGATCGCTTTCCAAACGTCTACAAGCGATGGAACCAGTGAACATGCTCGCGCTAGAAGAGTACGAACGCACTTCAAACCGTTTGAATGAACTTACGGAAAAATTACAGACATTAGAAGGGGAACGTACCGAACTACTTTTGCGGATTGAAAACTTTACCACATTGCGGCAACGCGCTTTTAAAGAAGCCTTCGACGCGGTGAATGAAAACTTTCAATCAATTTTTGCTACGCTTTCTGAAGGTGACGGCTACTTACAACTTGAAAATCCTGAAGATCCATTTAGCAGCGGATTGAATTTAGTTGCACATCCCAAAGGTAAACCCGTACAGAGACTAGCTTCTATGTCTGGGGGAGAAAAATCCCTCACAGCACTGAGTTTTATTTTTGCTCTGCAACGCTACCGCCCATCGCCATTTTACGCCTTTGACGAAGTAGATATGTTTCTAGATGGAGCAAATGTAGAACGATTAGCTAAAATGATTAAGCAAGAGGCGCAACAAGCACAATTCATAGTTGTTAGTTTGCGTCGCCCGATGATAGAATCAGCCGAACGCACAATTGGCGTTACTCAAGCACGAGGAGCTTACACCCAAGTTTTGGGCATTAAGTTGCCATATGACCATACATCGGCTTGAGTTTTTGTTAATAATAGTGTATATATTAACCGGATTCGAGATCAGGACTCGGCAAGCGAATGACCTCTGAACAAACAATTAGACGCTCTGATATTTTAAACACCCAGGTAATCACCCGCGACAACGCCAAACGGCTAGGAATTGTGAGTCAAGTTTGGGTAGATATAGACCAAAGAGAGGTTGTGGCTCTTAGTTTGCGAGATAGCCTGATCTCTGTTTCGGGTATTCCGCGCTACATGTACCTCAACAGCATCAGTCAGTTTGGCGATGCCATCCTAGTTGACAACGAGGATGCCATAGAAGATGTAGAGATTGATGCTTACAGCAACCTAGTTAACTGGGAAGTAATTACTGAAACCGGCGAAGGGTTAGGTAGAGTGCGGGGCTTCAAATTCAACGGCGAAACAGGTAAAATTTACTCAATCGTCATCGCTTCTTTGGGATTACCACAAATTCCCGAACAATTCCTCAGCACCTACGAATTGCCAGTTGAAGAAATCGTCAGCACCGGTCCTAATAGATTGATTGTCTTTGAAGGTGCCGAAGAACGAGTAAATCAGTTATCAGTCGGTTTGCTCGAACGTATCGGTATCGGCAAGGCACCTTGGGAACGTGATGCAGACGAGGCTTATGATTATACTCCTCGCGCAGTCACACCAGACAAACAACTGCCAAGCGGAGTGCCTTTGCAGCCACCCAAGCCAAAAATTCGCACTCCCGAACCCGTAGCGCAAGAATGGGACGAAGACTATATTGAGGAAGAAGTCCCCATACGTCGCGCTGTCGAAGCCAGACAGTATGAGTCAATTCAGTACGAAGAAGACGACGAGGAAGATAACTGGAGTGAGGCAACGGGTAAAGACAAATATCAAAAACCCATTAGTTACGAAGCCAAACCCGTCAACAACAAGCCATACACCGACGACTACGACGATTACGACGACGATTTAGACAGCGATGCTTGGGATGATGCACCAAAGCCGATAAATATTCCCAAGAAAGTTAAAGAAAGACAGCCAGAATACGAAGAAGAAGGCGGATATTAAGTTTTTTGTCTCGTTCCCAGGCTCCAGCCTGGGAATGCCTTTTTAGAGGCTCTGCCTGTTCCAACTACCTCGCTCGTGTAGTTGATACTTTAGTTCCCCAAGCTCCCAATAATCCTGTGTTTGCAGCCAACTTAACACCTCTTGACGTTGTTCGGCATTCAGATAGCTCTTCCTCCCTTTGTAGTTCAGTCACAGCCCATCAATTCCAGTTTCCTCATAGGCTTGCTTCCAACCCGTGATTGACCCTCGCGATAGGTCTAGAATTGTTTGGATTTCATCGTACAAGTAACCTTGATAAACCAGCTTGACAGAAGAGCGCTTTCCTTACTTCACGCGCATCTGGACGCATATCTATAAAGTCTTGTAGTGAGCGCGATCGCATCAAGTGCAGTTCCCTCTCTTGAATATTGACGCGATACTTGCACTGCGAGTGTAGCAGCTTGTAAATGCTGTCTTATCATTGTTTACTGTTATCGAAGAAAGGCAGAGGGCAGGAGGGAGCTATGCTGAAGCGAATTCTGATTCCTGTCCTCTGCCTGTGACCTGCGGTCACACGGGTTTAAGACCCCTACTGAACTCCTGTTCAGTAGTTCCAAGTCAGGAGGCGTCTGAATCCCCTTTTGACTTGTTCCTTCTGCCCTCTGCCTTCTGCCTCCTGCCTTTTCAAACTTGTATTTATCTCCGTATTATCTCTTGGTCTTGTTCAAAAATCAAATAGGAGTCCTATACATGGATGTAATTTTATATTCTGTAGCAGGGATAACTAACATGATGACAAAATACTTGCCAAAGGATCGCATAGTAAAAATACTGTGCAATTAAAAATCATGCAAAAATACAGCAATCCTCAATTGTTAGCGATCGCCTTAACCGCATTTTGGGTTGAGATAACCCAGCGCACAAATTCAACCATCTAAAATAAGAGCGCGATCGCAGTGAATTTTTTCATAATTATTGTGACCAGAACGCAGATATTATGATTGGCAACTGTCGGTTAAATGTCCACCTTGTGCTAAAGTGTAAATTAGTCACTCAAACACAAAAATTTGCCCGTGCAGACTATCTCAATGAAATGCATTGATGATTCCCAGAAGGGCGCTACAAAGTTAACAGCTACCTCAAGTCAGGAATTGCAAAAGGTATATTGCAGCCAAACAACTATAGAGGCTGCTAGTCCACCCTGATGAAAAAGATTTTTAGACACTAACGTTCTTGTGAAGCCATTGATCAATTCGGCGATCGCTACGGATATCGTTGGGTTTTTCAATGAGACAAGAAGATGACGATTTGAAGCTTCCTCACGAGTAAAGTCTAATAACTTTATTCGTTATATGAGCATGAGGTGAATCAGGTTTTTCAAAAGCTGAGATTCTAACCCTGGTCAACATCGATTGCTGAAAGCACTAGCTTAACAATTCGTAATTATTTGTTGAATCTGGCGGTTTAACTGGAGTGATTGACCAGTATCGTCAGGAAGCGTTGTTCTTTTGAAAATGCAAATTCCAAACTTGCACTTATTCCTAGAACAAAGTGGAGATTAGTAATCGGGAATAGAGCATTGAGAATGGCATTTAATGTGAAAGCTTACAGATAAGAGTAATTCCAGATGAAAATAAAAAAATACAAACAAGTGAAACTTCCTAATGGAAAGACAATATTTTGCCTACATAAGCATGAAGTACAGCTAGTTTATAAAGAAGTACAAACCTACTTCAAAAATGGAATTGAGTTGCACGAAGGCGACACAGTGTTTGATGTTGGAGCAAATATTGGTTTATTCACATTATGGGTGTATCACTTATGTAATCAACATATAAATGTCTACGCCTTTGAGCCGATACCAGCAATTTTTGAAGTGTTGCACGCTAATACTCAAAGTCTAGCTTCAAAACAATTAAGAAGCTTTGCTTACGGTCTTTCAGATGAGTCCAAGACCACGAGTTTCGCTTACTATCCAAGGGCTACCATAGCATCTCAACTATACCCAGGCTTTTCAAAAGAAGAACGAAATGAATTAAAAGAGAAGATGCTGGTAAATCTCCAAGAATTACCCCTGGCTGTAAGTTGGATTCGTTGGCTACCAACCTTCCTACGTTCATTTGTTCTCGAAAAAAAATTAGCAATAGGTTTTCAAGCAAAACAGGTCAATTGTCAGTTAAGAACTCTATCTGAGGTTATACGAGAACATCAGATTCAACGAATTGACTTGCTGAAAGTAGATGTAGAGAAAAGTGAACTAGATGTACTTTTAGGTATTGAAAAGCACGATTGGCAAAAAATTAAGCAAGTTGTTGTTGAAGTCCATAATTTTGAGTGCCGATTGGAAAAAATTATAGACTTACTGAAAAAACACAGATTTAATGAAATTACAGTTGAGCAAGAACCTATTCTCAAAGGTGATGACATTTTTATCGTGTACGCGTTTCAACATCCAGATAGATAAAAAGGAGTATTATGTTTCTCTCGGGTTCTACTTTTGAATCGCTTACCAACAGGATTATTAAATTATTCTCAACCTCTAATTTAAAGGCTTTAAATGAGAAAATTGTATTTCCCATTAGAATTCACTATCTCACTCAGATTCTTGCTCCCCATTTTCAGAAAGCTGGATGATTTTGGATTTGGGTACTTCTGAGGTTCCTTAGCAGCCAGCATCAAAAAAGCCTTGGCTAAACGCTCTCTTACACCACAATTTATTGGCTGTGATACCCATCTTCAACCAGAAACGTTTATTCCCATAGTTCATTATGATGGCTGTAATCTTCCTTTTCAAGAAAACTACTTCGATACTCTCATGATTATTGATGTGTTTCATCATGCGGACAATCCTAGAAGGTTGTTAGAGGAAGCTAAACGGGTTTCTAGGCAACACATTTTAATCAAGGATCACTACTAGAAAAGCTCTAAAGATTTCACCAGTCTAAAATTTGCAGACTACATCGGGAATCAACCTTACGGTATTCATCTACCCTATTCCTTACTGACTGAGGAAAATTGGTATGGCATGATTGCTCAAGCTGAATTACAAGTTTCGGAGTCTCGCAAGTTTCGATACAATCTTGCCGATCCTTGTAGACATATTCTGTTCAAGTTAAAGGTAAGCTAAAATTTATCTAATTTGCATACTCAAATTAACTTCATCAAAATTTGAAGTTTTACCCTTATTTATGATGATGCTGTATTAAAAGTTCCGCTCACCTAATCATCAAGATGCTCAATGCAAAATATGAGCTTATCTTCATAATACCTTTATGAAATATTTAAAATTATTTTCCCATTATTCTCGATAAGTAAATAAGATAAAAAAAGCTTTACCTTCTGTTAATCGCTCGCGTTTAACTGTCTATAGGTAATTAATCATTTTATCATTTATTATCTGTAAGGCAGATAACATAGATATGTATGGCTCTACACAAAATTGTTACACAAGTATCTATTTTTTTGAGTAAATTAATACTCAAGAGAAACTTGATTATGGTAATAACTACCATATTAGCAGTGCTAATAGCTACACTTTATCCATTTAATTTTTCGTTTTCAGATAGTATTTCTATACAAACGATTCTTGCCAGTTTTGACAATGCTAGTTCTTTTGAAGACCTGGTAAATAATATTTTACTGTTTATACCTTTAGGCTTCAGTTCCACTGCTTTATTGCAGAAGATAAATATGAAGCCAATAAGCAAATTTTTCACACTTATAATCATCAGTGCTAGCTTATCACTGACAGTTGAAATTCTGCAAATTTTTCTGCCTTCCAGATCACCTACTCCTGCCGATATTGCTAACAATACTATAGGTGGGATTGTAGGTATGATTTGCTTTTATATATTGCACTCGCAAAGCTTTATACATATCTTATCGTCTGTAGAAAATACTAGAGTCAAGAACTCTGTTAAACAAATAACATTATTATTTTTTGGATATATACTTCTGTCATTTTTAATTTTACTACCCTGGCAAAATACAACACATCTAAGTAATTGGAATTTGACTTATCCACTATTGCTCGGCAATGAGAAAACAGGCGATAAACCTTGGCAGGGATATATTTCAGAAGTTCATATTGCTGATAAAGCAGTTAATGAGAATGATGTTTCCAAATTATTTGATACTAAAAAATACTTTAATGTTATTGGAAATTATTTAATAGCTTCTTATGAATTAAGTGATCAAAGAAGTTATCAGGATAGTACTGGACAACTTCCTGACCTTTTGTCACAAGGACAGTTACCAAATATTGACGAGGGGAAAGGTGTTGCTTTAAGTTCCGGCTATTGGTTAAAAACAAAAACTCCTGCTGTATTTTTGAGCAAAAGGATACGTAAAACCTCTCAATTTACAATAATTACTACTGTTGCTAGCACTGATACAAATCAAACAGGTCCTGCACGTATAATCTCACTTTCATCTGGTATTCTTCGTCGGAATTTTACATTAGGACAGCAGGGAACCAACCTGGATTTACGGATACGAACACCGATTACTGGAGAAAATGCAACAGATATAAAATTAAATATTCCTAATGTTTTTGTAGACACTAACTTCCATAATATTGTTATTACTTATTATCAAGGTAACATCCAAATTTATGTAGATAAATTACATAATTTATACTCTTTTAATTTACTAGAATTAATTCCCAAAGAACAGAAACTATTGTACTATGCACTAACATTTATCCCTTTAGCTATTTGCTTAACTTTTCTCACTCTTATTGCAAAGAAAAAGTTAAGTTTTTATAGAATTTTGCTTTTTAGCGGGATATTATTACCTCCTCTTATATTAGAAAGTATTTTGGTAATTGATACTGGCAAGGCTATCAGCTTGATAAACATATTACTTGGTATATTATTGACAGGTGGCACTATGCTGATATTGAGATTACGGGCTTCGGCGTTGGTTAAAAAAGCAGCTTTAAAATGAACTTTCTGCTATCCTACAATTTTTTTTAAATTTTAGTAGACTGAAAAGTTCTGCGATCGCTTCGGGCGGCGCGTAGCCCATCCCCCCTACACTTAAGTAAGCTACACATAGCGTTACGTAAAAAAGGTAGGCATTTGGTGCGATCGCCAAAAAATAGTAGTTTAAAATCCTTTATAGCTTTATTGCAAATTGTAACGGCGCTGTGATATGCTTGCATTACGTTATAAACGCCCAATTATTCAATTATTAGCAGGTTCGGGTAATGTCGCAGGTAACGATCTCTTCGGTAGCTTTAAATAATTGGGATTGTCCGCCTTAAGGTGCAGCCTGAGCCTTGCAGTAATTAGAAGTATTTGCAACTATTCGTACAGGAAAATAGGCGAATTATAGTTCAGCTTGTGGATTTGGCTGCTCATAGTCTGTGTTAGCTATTCACTTACTAAGCGTTCTACATACTGTCTTACTCTCCAATCAGTATGAAATAATTCGTAATTCGTAATTAAAAGGGACAGAGCAACCACGCTCATTAAAAATTTATTCGTCTAGCCTGCGGAAACGCCAAAGGCGAACAATCAGTGCAGAGACAGAGCAACCACTGATTGCAATTACGTAGATGCAAAGCCAATTCCCGCAAGGTATTACGAATTATTAATTACGGAATTATATTGGCGGGTGGGCTATTTTGGGTGTGAATTACGCAGTGCCAATTTTATTTGGATGAAGACGCTAGGAGGAAACTTGAACGGGACAATTCTGAAGCGAGAGTGGTTTTTTAACACTCAGCGAGACATTATGGCTGGGGCTGTGGTAGGGCTTGCCCTCATTCCAGAAGCGATCGCCTTTTCGATCATTGCTGGGGTTGATCCCAAAGTCGGGCTTTATGCCTCATTTATTATTGCAGTCATGACAGCGTTTTTAGGAGGCAGACCGGGGTCAATTTCTGCCGCCACAGGAGCGATGGCTCTATTGATGATTGATTTAGTTAAAGATCATGGCTTGCAGTATTTATTCGCCGCCACCTTCTTAACCGGGGTCTTTCAAGTTTTGTTTGGGGTGCTAAAACTGGGTCGCCAAATGAGATTTGTACCCAGAGCAGTGATGATTGGCTATATCAATGCGCTGGCGGTGTTAATTTTCCTCGCCCAGTTGCCCCAACTGACGAATGTTCCGCCAACCGTATATGTGTTGACCGCGCTTTCCTTGGCGATTATTTACATTCTGCCTCGTTTTACCAAACCAGTTCCCTCTCCCTTGGTGGCGTTGGCGGTGATGACGATCGCAGCGATCGCGCTAAAACTTAATGTTCCCACTGTCGGCGATATGGGAGAGTTACCTACTGCGCTACCGAGTTTTGCTCTGCCCCAAGTGCCGTTTACTCTAGAGACATTAAGAATTATCTTGCCCTATTCTCTGACGTTAGCGATCGTTGGTTTATTGGCTTCATTCTTAACCGCTTCACTGGTGGATGAACTCACAGATACCCCAAGTGATAAAAACCAAGAAGCCAAAGGACAAGGCATTGCTAATATTGTTACTGGCTTCTTTGGGGGTATGGCTGGATGTGGGATGATTGGTCAATCGGTAATTAATATACAGTCTGGCGGACGGGGGAGGCTGTCAACCCTTGCGTCCGGGGTTTTCCTGTTATTTGCCATTTTGTTTTTGCAGGATTGGGTCAAGCAAATGCCGATGGCGGCACTAGTAGCCGTGATGATTATGGTGTCAATTGGTACATTTCGCTGGTCATCCTTAAAAAATCTTCCCCGCATCCCTCGCACTGAAACCGCAGTCATGTTAACGACGATGTTTGTCACAATTTTCACCCGTAATTTTGCCCTCGGCGTGGTGACAGGCATCGTTATGAGTACCGTATTTTTCTCTAACAAGATTGCCCAGTTAGTATTTGTGGATAAAGTGTTGAGTGAAGATGCTTCACATCGCATCTATAAAGTAGCCGGACAAATTTTCTTTTTATCAAGAGATGAGTTTCTAGGGTTTTTTGATTTTACAGAATTGGTAGAGCGCGTCACTATTGATCTAACGTATGCTCACCTCTGGGATCAAGGGGCAGTGGAAGTACTCAATAAAGCAGTACTGAAATTTCGCCGCAATGGGGCAGAGGTAGAACTAATCGGACTGAATGAGGCTAGTACTACCTTACTTAATAAATTAGCAATTAATCAAAACTCCTAGTATTTTTGCCTTTCAATCGTTTTATTTTCAGGGGCTAAAACTAAAACCACTTAGGACTTACGCAAGCGTCACAATATAAGGTCAACTGGCACATATATTTCAATTTGCCGTAAATGCTTGTAAGCATTGATTTATAAACCTTAGAGCCATATTAATTCTATGTGACAGTTTTCAGATAAATGTGCCAGTTGCGTAAGTCCTGCCACTATGAAAACTATTTTACTGTGTACCGATGGTTCATCTTTTGCAGAAAGTGTTTATAAATATGGAGCTTGGTTTGCTATTCAATTCAATGCCCAAATCAATGTTTTATTTGTCATCGATATTCGCAGCCAAAAAGTAACTGATACTGGCAACTTAAGCGGTAGTATTGGGCTTGGGGCTTCCGAAAAATTGCTGGATGAATTAGTTAACTTAGAACATGAAAAAGCCAAGCTGAACAATCAACGGGCAAGATTGATTTTACAAAATGCGGCTGAAACTCTCAAAGCTGAGGGCATAGAAGATTTTAAATTAACTAATAAAACAGGATTCCTGGTGGATTGTTTTCATGAATTTGAAGATAATTCAGATTTGATTGTTTTAGGTAAAGGGGGAGAAACAGCAGATTTTGCGTCTGAACATTTAGGGGCAAATGTGGATCTGATTGTTCGGAGTAGTCATAAGCCTTGCTTAGTTACTCCCCGCGAATTTAAACCGATTAAGCGTATTTTAGTTGCATACGATGCTAGTCTAAGTGGGAAAAAGATACTGCAATTTTTAGTAGAGAATCCTTTCTTTAAAAGTTTGGAATTACATCTACTAAAGGTGACGAAAAATGACTCATATCAAAGGGCGAACGCTAGACTCGGTGAAGGAAAAAAAAGATTGCAAGAAGCAGGATTTGAGCCAGTCTGTAGCGTCATAGAGGGTGAATCTGAAAAAGCGATCCCCAACTATATTACCCAGCACGATATCAGCCTTTTGCTAATGGGAGCTTACGGACATAGCCGCATTCGCCATTTAGTCATTGGTAGTACAACTGCCCAATTGCTCAGAAGTAGCAATATTCCTGTTTTACTATTCCGTTAAGAGGTTGTTTGAAAAGTGGTTATTGATGATTTTAGGCACTTATTGATCCCCTTTAGCCCACCTTAGAAAGAGGGTAGGCAAAACGTTCTCGAACCCCTTAAATTCCCTTTTTAAGGGGTTCGAGAACGTTTTGCTACTGACAATAGACATCTCCGACAAAGATTGTAGAAGTGGTGTTGAGATTCGCACTATTGCCACGATTGGTAAAATTACTCCTGGTTTGCCTCAACTACAGATGCCCACTTTTAGCCCTGAAAATTTGCAGTTAATGTTTGTTAATGCGATGGTGTTGGGCATGGTGGGTTCAATTGATTGTTTGTTAACTTGTCTAGTTTCTGACAGTCTCACTCGTACCGAACACAAATCCAACAAAGAATTAATCGGGCAAGGTATTGCTAATGTGATTACCGGTTTATGTGGTGGAGTTGCAGGCTCTGGAGCAACAACGGCGACTGTAGTTAACATCCAAGCTGGTGGACGCACTGCATTATCTGGGATTAGTCGGGCTTTAGTGCTGTTAATCGTCGTTTTGTGGGCGGCTCCCCTAACTTCTGGCATTCCCCTGGCTGTGTTAGCTGGGATTGTCTTAAAAGTAGGGATCAATATTATTGATTGGGCTTTCCTCAAACGGGTTCACAAAATTTCTTCGAAGGCAGCCGGAATTGTCTATACTGTGGTATTTCTAACGGTGTTTGTCGATTTAATGATAGCCGTAGCCGTAGGGGTCTTTATTGCTAATATCTTGACCATTGAGGGCCTTGACCAACTTCAATCCAAATCTGTGAAAGCGATTACTGATGCTGACGATCAAATTGTCCTCACTTCCGAAGAAAAGCAACTTTTAGACTTAGCTAATGGGCGAGTTTTACTGTTCCATCTCAGCGGACCGATGATTTTCGGTGTTGCCAAAGCCATTGCTAGAGAACATAGTGCTATTGCCAATTATGATGTTTTGATTGTCGATTTAGGTGAAGTTCCTATCCTGGGCGTAACTTCTTCTTTGGCAATTGAAAATGCGATTAAAGAGGCTATTGATGTAGGACGGGAAGTGATAGTTGTTGGGGCAACAGGGAAGGTAAAACGTCGCTTAGAAAAGTTGGGTATTGATGGTTTAATCCCCGGACACCACTGGATGGGCGATCGCCTGACTGCACTCCAAGAAGCTTTAGCTATGGTTCGTGAAAAACAAAGCTATAGCTATGATGAAACTGAAAAACCTTTTTCTTCTCTTTCTTAAGAGAAACGTAACCGTACAGGGGTGTTCACTTTTTCAGTGCTAACACCCTTCACTTGCTGGTTATCTGGAAAGAAAAATATCCTATCCTAGTTTACCGTGAACTACTAAAATCTAAATCCTAGTAAATTCCAGTAGTTTAAAAACGGAATAAACATCAGTGCCGCTAAGGTGAATATAGAGTAATGCAGTCTTCCTAAAAACGACCAATAATTATTTGTCCAAGCCAGAAAACTAAAAATGGGTAAAGCAATAGTTAATGCGGCTGCTATCAGGGGAATAGAAAGCAAAATAATTACTGGCGTTGGTACTTCGTAAATAAATTCTAAAGGGTCAGTTAACAATAGTGCTAATACCATGCCAATTAAAAATATCAAATATAAACTACTAACTATACCTGCTAACATCCAAGCTAAATTTGCTTTCTCCGGTTGATTTTCCGAAGCTTGAAAGTTTGACGATTGAGAATTTTGGCGAAAACGACGAATTAAAACACGTACAGGAAAAACCCAAAAAGTTGTTAACAAAGCTAGAAGAAAAAATATTGACAAGGGGATATGAAAATATGTAGTTTCGACCAAGGCAATCTTTCAAAGCCAGCCGGGCCTAAATCTAGGGGGTGAAACATAAATGTGATACGTCCCTCTTCGTTTGCGCCAAAGGCAACGAAATCATCATCGTTATATCTATAGAATAATAATGGTTCTACTTCTATAAGTTTAACTGTAGTGTCTTGGGGTGGAATCGTGCCAAAGAAAGTCTCCGGAATATTCACTTCTAAAGTTCCGTTTTCACCTTCTCTAACACTGACATGATTCACTAGGGAAGTCACTTTTGCTATGGTATGTTGCGGATACTCAATATGTCGATAAGTACCAGTAAACATATGAGTTCGCTGCTGATGATTCGCTAATGGTTGTGGTGCTTCTGGTTCCTCACCTACAGGATAATAATGGTCAAGAAATTGGTTAATTAATTCTTCATTAAATTTAGGCTTAAATTTGTTATAAGCAATAAATAACCCTAAGTTTTGCTCAGGAATTAAAGCCACCAAACCTGTATAGTCTAAAAAAATCGAACTATGGGCTAGTACACGTTGTCCATTTTTAAAACGTTCATGGAAAGCATAACTAACGCCAGGTAATTTTGGATGGTCTGTAAACTGCTGTTGTTTCATTTGTTGGGCAGTTTTTTCACTCAAAATGCGCTGATTTTCATAGCGTCCATTTTGTAAGTTAGCCAACATAAAATGAGTCATATCTGTAGCAGTTGAACTCAAACCTCCAGCCGGAACTATGTTTAAAATAAGTGATGGCAATGGCTCGTAATCATCATTTTCATATTCGTAACCCACTGCTAAATCTGCTGCCAAATCTTCTGGAAGAGGTTGTCGAAAACTGCTGCGTTTCATATCAAGCGGTTGCAGAATGTTATCCTCTATATACTGAGCAAAGGGTATTCCAGAAATTACCTCTACTAAATAACCTGCTAAATCAAAATCAAAGTTGGAATAGCTGTAAAGTTCTCCTGAGGGTCTAACGCGGGGAGGTAATTTCTCTTTGAGGTATTCTCCTAATGGCAGTATATTGTCTTTCTCCCTAGCAGCAATGCCTATATAGAACCGATTTGAGATCTAAGAAGGGGTTGCAAGTCTCTTAACCATCAGCCGAATAAAACAAAGATTAACCTTGGCAGTCGCTGTCTTCTAGAGTTCTCTCAAAGTTCTTGACGAGGATGAG